>DATHSO010000077.1:0-9381 GCA_035464095.1 Candidatus Methylomirabilota bacterium
CAGCGATCAGCGACCAGCGATCAGCGATCAGCAACCAGCGATCAGGGGCAGCAACCGGCGATCAGCGATCAGCGGCGGTCCCCGGGATCGACACCGGTCCGGTCGGCGCGTCCGACGCGCCGCCGCAATTCGTCCGACGAATTGCTATCGCAGCCACTCCATGGGGCACGGACGCGGACGCGGACGCGGACGCGGGAGATGGGGCCCGCCCCCGATCCCGAGCCGGCGGCGACCGAGCTAAGATCGCCGGCGAGGGAGGCCCCATGAGCTACCGCTTCAACCCCCAGCGCAGCTTCGGCGGCTTCGGTGACGGCGGGCCGCCGCCGCGGGACCTGGTCGTGCTGCTGGCCGTGCTGTTCGTGACCTTCTCGCTGCAGTTCTTCGACTCGACCCGGGAGCTGGTGAACCTGTTCAGCCTCGACCTGAGGGTGCTGCGCGGCTTCCTGTGGCAGCTGGTGACCTACCCCTTCGTGGCCACCGCCTCGTCGGGGCTGTGGTTCCTGCTCGAGCTCCTCATCCTGTACTGGTTCGGACGCTCCCTGCTGCCCCGGCTCGGCTCGCGGCGGTTCTGGCAGGTGTTGCTGCTCGCGGCGGTGGGCGCGTCGGTGGCGGCGGTGGTGGTGGAGTGGCTCGCCCTGGCGGTGGCGCCGTCGTGGCAGCACGCGCCGTTTCTCGCCATGCTCGGCCAGCGTATGGTGCTGACCATCGTCATCGCTGCCTTCGCCACCCTGTACGGGGAGGCGACCATCCTGCTGTTCTTCGTGCTGCCGCTGAAGGCACGCTGGTTCCTGTGGCTCGAGATCCTCTTCGTTTTCGTCTTCTACTTCCTGCCCTACAAGGACCTGGCCGGGCTGGTCGGGACCTGCGTCGCGGTCTTCCTGGTCTACTCCAACCTGACCCCGGGCGGGCCGAGGTGGGTGCTGCACCGCTGGCGGCGCCGGCTCGAGGAGCGGGTGCTTCGCGCCCGGCTCGACCGGATGCGGCGTAAGCGGCGCTTCGACGTGATCGACGGGTCCGGCAAGGGCGGCGAGACCATCCACTGACGAGAGAACAACGCCCGGGCACGAGGCCCGGGCGTTGTTTTCGATCGTGGACGGTGGTCAGTCGAGACTCGACGATTGCGCGACCTCGGCGGCCTGCTGGCGCCAGCGCCGGGCGAGGTCCGGGAGGAAGAGCTCGTAGACCTGCTTGAACGCCTGGTCGGTCAGCACCGCCTGCTTGGGGTCGCAGGTCACGCAGACCAGGCCGGAGCCGCCGGCCTGCCAGCCGCCCTCGGTGAGGATCTCGTGCATGTCGACCTGGGGCAGGCCGGCGCCGAGCTCGCGGTTGAGGAACTCGATGAGCTCGTAGGCGACGATGCCCTGGCCGATGTTCTGGGGGTGGATCCCGTCGTAGGAGTAGACGCCGCCGACCAGGTAGTCCAGGCTCAGGTCGATGCCGCCGAAGGTCCGGAAGGTCCCGGTGGCGAGCTGCGCGAAGGGGCTGTTCATGTCGAAGAAATGGACATTGGGGTACATGGCAGCCGCACCGGCAATGATTTGGTTGAAGGCCTCGAGCTGGCCGTTGATGACGTCGACCTCCTCCGCGCGCAGGATGACGCCGGGCTCGCCGGTGGCCAGGCTCAGGTCCTCGGGCAGGGGAGGGGACCCGGGCAGGGGCAGGCCGTAGCCCTGTGCGATGAGCGCCGACGCGCCGAGGGTCAGGTAGTCGCCGGCCTCGATGGGGCCGTTCTCGCCCTGAAGCTGGACCACACCGACTCCAGGCACCTCGACCATGTTGGGCAGGGTGGTCGCGAAGGGCACCCAGGCAACGTCGCCGAAGACCGGGAACACCACGATGTCCGCGTTGGGCAGGCTGCCGGCGAGGGCGCCCACCACCTGGTTGTAGTAGAGGGCGAAGGCGTCCACCGGGGTCATGGTGACGCCCTCGATGGCGGTGGCGGCGAGCACGGCGCCGAGGGCGTCGTTGTTGCCGATCCAGACGGTGACCAGGGTCGGCTGCTGGGAGATCGCCGCCACCAGGGCGGTGAAGTCGATGGGCTCGCCGGTGGTCGGGTCCTGGACCTCGGGGGTGCGCAGGATGAGGTCGTGCATGACGTTGTCGGTGTTGCCGGTGAGCAGGTTGAAGATGTTGCCGGTGGTGAACAGCAGGTCGTAGGCGTCGGAGCCCGGAACCGCCATGTTCTGGTAGGGCGCTTCCAGGGTGACGTTGTAGAAGTAGTCGAGCGGGTCGGCCGGCGGCAGCACGTCGGTGGGCCCGATGACCAGCGGCGACAGGCTCTTCAGCTCCAGCGCCGGGGCCAGGCCCGGCGGGGCGATGAGGGGCATCTCGAAGACCGGCGTTCCGCCCCGCTCGGCGAGGAGCGCCGGGTAGGAGCGGAGCTGGTAGTAGTCCATGAGGCTGCCGGACGCGAAGCCCGCGGTCAGGCTGTCGCCGAGGGCGACGTAGCGGGAGAGATCGACCTGGGCCATGGCGGGCGCCGCGAGGAGCGCCGCCATGCAGGACGTGAGGATGAGCCTTTTCATGGGGTTCTCCTTTCTAGAACTTCCAGAAGAAGCTGGCGCCGAAGAGGTGGGCGCCGCCGTCGTGGAACAGGCCGTCGAAGCCGTCGAAGGAGCGGCCCTCGGTGGAGCGGTCCTCCATGTCAAGGTACTCGTAGCCGACGTCGAAGCCCCAGGTGTTGTGCTTGCTGATGAAGCCGAGACCCGCCGAGTAGAAGTCGCGGTCGCCGTCGGACAGCAGCGGCGACATGGACTCGACGGGCTGCGGCGTCTCGTCGAAGCCGTAGCCGAGGCGGAGGGCCCAGCTCCGGCTCGCCCGCCATTCGGCGCCGAAGCGGTACTGCTCGGAGTCCTGGTATTCCTCCCGCACCGTGCTGCTCAGGAAGGGGTAGTCCGGGAACTCGATGTTGAGCTCCTGGAAGACGCTCCAGCCCATCTCGCCGTACTGGCCGGAGAGGGTCAGCTTCTCGTTGGACCACGCGAGCCCGACCTGCCAGTAGTCGGGGAAGTCGAGCTCGGTGTAGATGTCGGGCTTCTCGTCGAAGGGGATGGTGGCGGCGATGGTCGCGTCGAAATCGGGGTAGCCGGTGGGGATCTGGGTGAACTCGGCCTCGGCGCTGGTGCCCTTGATGGTGAAGTCGGAGCGGTAGACGCCGCCGATGGAGAAGCCGCCGCCGAGCTTGAGCATGAAGCCCGCGTTCCAGGCCCAGGCGTTGTTGCCGAAGCCGTCGCTCTTGAGCTCGGCCTCGGCGACGTCGACGATGCTCTGGGTGTAGGGATTGACGAAGGGCACGTTGCGCTCGAGCTCGATGGTGGCGATCATGTAGTCGATGCCGCCGCCGATGGCGAAGTTCTCGCAGACCTGCCACGCGACCTGGCCCCCGAGGTCGAAGACCATGAGGTCGGCCCGCTTGGAGATGAAGCGGCCACGGAAGTCGTCGTCGTCCCACCAGGTGCCGAGGCCGAAGGGGGTGATGAAGCCGAGGCTGACGTTGACCCGGTCGCTCACGGGCCTGACCCAGTAGAAGTGGGGCGGGTAGAAGATCTGTTCCTCCAACGACGTCGTGTAGCCCTCACCCGGGTAGGGTGCCGAGCCGGTGAAGTCCTGGTAGGGAGTGATGAAGATGACACCCGCCATCACCTGCGTGCCCTCGTCGATCTGGAAGGCCATCCCGGCCGGGTTCCAGAAGAACGCCGATGGGTCGTCGGCCACCGCGGTGAAGGCCCCGCCCATGCCCAGGGCCTTGTTGCCGGCCTCGAAGAGGGCGAAGCCCGCCCCCCACGAGAGCGACGGGACCAACAGACTCACCGCCGCAGCGAATACGAGCTGCCTTTTCACATCGAACCTCCTTCCGTGCGCATCTTGAGGTCGTTTCCGGGTTGTCGCGTGTCGACCCCGATTAGGGTACTGTCGGCGGTCGCAGGACGTCAACAACGAGTCCGGGCGGGCGTTCGTCGCAGCCGCGGAGGGTCCCGCACCGGGTCTCGGGGTTGCTACACTCCCGGCGACCGTCGGGGGAGGACTCCATGATCCGAGGCATCCGATTCGTCCTGCTGGGCTACGCGATCGTGACCCTGACCACCGCCGCCGTTGCCGACGAGGCCCGGCTCATGCGGTGGGCGGACATCCACGGCGACACGATCGTCTTCACCTACGAGGACGACCTGTGGCTGGTGCCGGCGGCGGGCGGCGAGGCGCGCCGCATCACCAGCCACCCGGGCAGCGAGCGCTACGCCAAGTTCAGCCCCGACGGCAGCCGGATCGCGTTCACCGGGAGCTACGACGGCGGCACCGACGTCTACCTGATGGACGCGCGCGGCGGGGAGCCGGTCCGGCTCACCTTCCACCCCGCGTCGGACCGGGTGGTCGGGTGGCACCCCGACGGCGAGCGGGTGCTGTTCCGGTCGCGGCGGGCCTTCCCCATCGCCGGCGAGGAGCTCTACCTGGTGTCGGTGGACGGGGGCATGCCCGAGCGGGTCCCGGTGGACCGGGCCGGGCTGGCGAGCCTGTCCCCGGACGGGTCGTCCCTGGTCTACAACCGGATCTCCCGAGAGGACCGGACCTGGAAGCGCTACCAGGGCGGGATGGCCCAGGACCTCTGGCTAGGCAGCCTCGAGCGCGGGGACTTCCACCGGGTCACGACCTGGGAGGGGACCGACAACTACCCCATGTGGCAGGGCGACGCGGTCTACTTCACCTCCGACCGCAGCCGCGGCACCCTCAACCTGTACCGGCTCGACCTGGCGAGCGGCGAGGTCACGGCCCTGACCTCGTACGAGGACTTCGACGTCAAGTACCCATCCGATGGGCCCGGTGCCATCGTCTACCAGTACGGCGAGCGGCTGTGGGTGCTCGACCTCGCCACCGGTGAGCCCCGGCCCGTCGACGTGCGCCTCGGCTCCGACCGGGTGCCGGTGCGGGCCCGCTGGGAGGAGGCCGGCGACCACCACGGCTCGTTCCGGGTCATGCCCGACGGCGAGACCCTGCTGCTGGAGGCGCGGGGCGAGCTGCTCGCCATTCCGGGCGACGACGGCGAGGCGGTCAACCTCACCCGCAGCTCGGGCTCGCGCGAGAAGGACGGCGTGCCGTCGCCCGACGGGGCGTGGGTCGCCCTCAACTCCGACCGCGGCGGCCAGGAGGATCTCTGGCTGGTGCCCGCCGACGGCCGGGGCGAGTGGCGGCGGCTCACCGACGACGGAGTCTTCAACCTGCAGCCCGTGTGGTCGGCGGACGGCGGCCACCTGCTGTGGTCGGACAAGGAGATGCGGCTCAATCTGCTCGAGGTCGACTCCGGTGAGGTCACGGTGATCGACCGCGGCGAGGTCGACGACGCCTGGGAGCGATGGGGGATCCAGGACTACGTGTTCTCCCCCGACGGCCGCTGGATCGCCTACTCCAAGATGGAGCGCTCGATGCACGAGGCGATCTTCCTGTACTCCATGGCAACCGGGGCGAGCCACCGGGTGACCGACCACCGGCACCAGGACTGGAGCCCGTCGTTCTCCACCGACGGACGCTTCCTCTACTTCCTCTCCAACCGGAGCTTCGACCCGGTGATGGGCTTCGTCGACCAGAACCACGTCTTCCTGGACATGACCCTGCCTTACCTGGTGATCCTCAGCGACGACGAGCCGTCGCCGTTCGCGCCCGGGCTCGAGGCGGAGGCCGGCGACGGCGAGGCCGACGCCGAGGAGGTGGTGGTCGAGATCGACCTCGAGGGGCTCGAGCGTCGGATCGTGCCGGTCGAGGGCATCGAGCCCGGCAACTACTTCCGCCTCGAGGCGGTGGACGGCGGCTTTCTCTACCTGGCCAAGACAGAGCTCGAGTTCCTCAAGTATCAGTCGGTGGACGACCGCACGGGCGGCCGGCTCGAGCTCTGGAGCTACTCGGTGGACGACGCCGAGGCGACCGAGCTCATGGACGGCGTCGCCAACTACCACCTGTCGGCCGACAACGCCAAGCTCGTTTACCGCTCGGGCTCGGCCTACGGCATCGTCGACGCCGGCGCGCCGGCGAAGGCCGGCGACGGCGAGGTCGCCCTGGACGGCGTCCGGATCAAGGTCGACCGGCGAGCCGAGTTCGAGCAGATCTTCGCCGAGGCCTGGCGGATCCAGCGGGACTGGTTTTACGACCCCGGCATGCACGGCGTCGACTGGCAGGCGGTCTACGACAAGTACCAGCCCCTGGTCGCGGCCTGCGGCAACCGTTCGGACCTCAACTACCTGATCGGCGAGATGATCTCCGAGCTCAACGTCGGCCACACCTACGTCTACGGCGGCGACTCGGGCGACCGGCCGGAGCGGATCCGGGTCGGGCTCCTGGGCGCCGACTTCGACACGCCGGCCGGGGCGCCGCACCACCGCATCGCCCACGTGATTCGCGGCCTCAACTGGCACCCCGATCCGCGCGAGCGCTCGCCCCTGGCTGCCCCCGGTTGCGGCGTCGAGGACGGGGACTGGCTCATCGCCATCGACGGTGAGGCGGTCGGCGCCGGGGACAACGTCTTCGCCCGGCTCGAGGACAAGGTGGGGCGGGCCGTCGAGGTCAGCTTCAACAGCCGGCCCACCAGCGAGGGGGCTTCAACCTGCACGGTCACCCCCATCGCCGGCGAGTCGGCCCTGCGCGAGCGGGAGTGGGTCGAGGCGAACCGCGCGGCCGTGGAGGAGGCCTCGGGCGGCACCGTTGGCTACCTGTACCTGCCCGCCATGATGGAGGACGGGCTGATCGAGTTCGCCCGCGGCTTCTACCCGGACTTCGACAAGAAGGCCTTCATCATCGACGAGCGCTACAACGGCGGCGGCTTCGTGGGCGACATGATCATCGACCGCTTGGAGCGGCAGCTGTGGTCCTTCACCAAGCCCCGCGAGGGCGAGGTGCTGCGCAACCCCGAACGCGCCTTCCACGGCCACCTGGCGGTGCTCGTCAACGAGGAGACCGGGTCCAACGGCGAGTACTTCGCGGCCGCTCTCAAGCTCAAGGGCCTGGCCACGCTCATCGGCGTGCGGACCTGGGGGGGCGCGGTGGGGATCGAGCCCCACCAGGACCTGGTGGACGGCGGGGTGACCACGCCGCCCCAGTTCGGGCTCTTCGACGGCTACGGCCGCTGGCTCATCGAGGGCCGGGGTGTGGAGCCCGACATCGAGGTCCACAACCTCCCCGGCGAGGTCCTCGCCGGCCGCGACGCCCAGCTCGAGACCGCCCTGTCGTACCTGGCCGCGAAGCTGGCGTCCGAGCCCATGCCGGTGCCCGAGCAGGCGCCGCCGTTCCCGGACAAGTCGAAACCCACGATCGCTAAATAGCTTTTAGTTCTTAGTTTTGAGTTTTTAGTTTCCCCCACCCGCCCCAGCACAACAGCTCTGTTCCGCGGGTGGGCGGGGGAAACTAAAAACTCAAAACTAAAAACTGACACTAAGAACTTGTGATGGCGGCCATGAAAGCCGGAATGTCCTCGAGGTTGGGAAGGACATGGTGGGCGCCGGCGGACTCGAGCTCCGCCACGGAGTAGCGCGAGGCGCCGACGCCGATGGCGGTGACGCCGTGGACGAGGGCGCAGGCCACGTCCCGTGGGGTGTCGCCGATGACCACCACGTGGCGGCCGAGGCCGATCTTCCGGCCGAGGTGGGCCTCGGCGCGGACCACCGCCACCGGGACCAGGCGCTCGCGCTCGGCGTGGTCCGAGGCGAAGGCGCCGAAGGGGAAGTGGCGGTTGAGGTCGAAGCGGCCGAGCTTGAGGCGGGCGGTGGGCTCGAAGTTGCCGGTCAGCAGGCCGAGCGCGAGATCGTCGTGCGATGCCAGGTGGTCCAGGAGCTCGGCCACCCCGGGCATGAGACGCGCCCTGGGCGCGCGGGGCATCTCGTCCGTCAAAAAGTGGGCGTAGCGTTCGGCCAAGGCGGCGAAGGCGGCGGTCTCGTCGACCACCACGAGGCCGTGATTGGTGACGATCTCGCGGAAGATCAGGGGATCGGTCTTGCCGTCGGGCACGATGCCGCCGAAGGCGTCGGCGATGCCGTAGAGCTCGGCGAAGGCGCGGTCCATGGCCCGCCGCGCCGCGCCGCCGGACAGCATCAGGGTCCCGTCGAGATCGAACAGCAAAACCCTCATCGCAAATGATGAATGATGAATGATGAATGATGAATGATGAATTCCATCGCAGCGAGCTCTGCTAAACCTGGTGCCAGACGCCAATAGTCTAAAATTCATAATTCATAATTAAGAATTCATAATTAAGAACTGAGAATTGACAATTGCGCCGTTAGCCGCGCCAGTCGTGCTCCGGCTTCGGCTTGTTGTCGAGGATCTCCTCGATGCGGTCGAGGACCTCGGGCGTGAGGCGCTCCACGACCTCCATGGCGCCCATGTTCTCGGTCACCTGCTCGGGCCGGGAGGCTCCCGTGATCACCGTGCTCACGTGGGGGTTGGTGAGGCACCAGGCGATGGCGAGCTGGGCCAGGGTGCAGCCGAGCTCGTCGGCGATGGGGACGAGGCGCCGGACCTTGGCGATGTTGCGGGACGCCGACTCGCCCTCGTAGCGGGACCTCAGCCACTCGTAGCCGGCAAGGGTCCCGCGGGAGTCGCCGGGAATCCCGTCGTTGTACTTGCCGGTCAGCAGCCCGCCGGCCAGGGGGCTCCAGATCGTGGTGCCGAGGCCCAGGCGCTCGACCAGCGGGAGGTACTCCTTCTCCAAGCGCTCGCGGTGCAGCATGTGGTACTGGGGCTGCTCCATGACGGGGGGCATGAGGTGCTCCCGACGGGCGACGTGGGCCGCCTCGAGGATGCGCTCCGCCGGCCACTCGGAGGTCCCCCAGTACAGGGCCTTGCCCTGCCGGATGACGTGGTCCATGGCCCACACGGTCTCCTCGACGGGCGTGTGGAGGTCGGCCCGGTGGCAGAACACGAGGTCGACGTAGTCGAGGCCGAGCCGTTCCAGGGCGCGATCGGTGCCCTCCACGATGTGCTTGCGGGACAGCCCGCGCTGGTTGGGCCCCTCACCACCCCAGAAGATCTTGGTCGAGACCAGGTAGGTCGATCGATCCCAACCGGCCTTGGCCAGCACCGCGCCCATGATCTCCTCGGCGGCGCCGTCGCCGTAGACCTCGGCGTTGTCGAAGAAGGTGGCCCCGGCGTCGTAGGCGCGGCGCATGCACTCGCCCGCGAGCGCCTCGTCCATCTGTGAGCCGAAGGTGACCCAGGCCCCGAACGACAGCGCGGAGACCTTCAGCCCCGACCTGCCGAGATTCCTGTATTCCATCTTCAATTCTCCCCCGAGATCTCGCGAGATCTGGGGGGAGAATTGAAGATGGAGTACAGGAATCTCGGCTCCTCGGGACTGAAGATCTCCGCGCTGTCGTTCGGCGCGTGGGTCACCTTCGGCTCGCAGAT
>DATHSO010000078.1:0-39168 GCA_035464095.1 Candidatus Methylomirabilota bacterium
GGAGGGCTGCGACCGCGCCGTCTCATCGAGCGGCGGCCTACCTCGTTGCGGGAGCGGATGCACCGGAGCGCGCTGCCCGTGGAGTGCCCGGTAGCGCCATTGTGCGGCAGGCGCTGCCTGCGGGGAGGGCATTGGGAGCACAATGGCGTACCCGGCACGTCCCGGTCGAGGCGCCCTGCCCGCGCGTCCCGGGGGGCGCTGGTCGCTGCCGCTGTCGCTGCCGCTGCCGCTGACATCGGGCACGGGCACGGGTACGGGCACGGGTACGGGCACGGAAACGGAAACGGAAACGGAAACGGAAACGGAAACGGACGGGGACGCGGGAGCAGCCATCGGTTTGCCCCCCGAGGCCGAGTGTGCTGGAATCGCCCGGGGAGCCCGTGAAGGGCCCGGGAGGCAGTCGATGGATGTCGGGCTGGTCAAGGACAGGCGGCCGTTCGAGCACCGGATCGGCCTCACCCCCGGCGGGGTGCGGACCCTCACCGAGCGCGGCCACCGGGTGTGGCTGGAGGACGGCGCCGGGCTCGGCGCCGGCTTCGCCAACGAAGCCTACGAGCAGGTCGGCGCCACGGTGGTCTACTCCGAGGACGACGTCCTGCTGCGCTCGGAGCTGGTGGTGCGGGTGTCGCCGCCGCCGCCGGCCGACTACGAGCGCTTCCAGCAGGGCCAGATCGTGGTGTCGAGCTGGCACCTCGCCCTGGCCCCGGCGGACGCCATCTCGACCCTGCTCGAGCGCGAGGTGACGACCGTCGGCTACGAGATCATCGAGGAGGACAGCGGCCACGCCCCGGTGCTCGAGGCCATGTCGGAGATCGCCGGCCGGCTGGCGGTGGTCTTGGGCTCGGGCCTGCTGCTCAACGACTTCGGCGGCAAGGGCCTGCTGATTTGCGGCTCGCCGGGCATCCCGCCGGCGTCCATGGTCATCCTCGGGGCCGGGACCCTGGGCCGGGCCGCGACCCGGTATGCCCAGGGGATCGGCGCCCACGTGGTGGTGCTCGACCGCGACGTCAACGCCCTGCGCCGGCTCCAGGACCACGTCGGGTACGACGTCCCGACCATGATCGCCACCCGGCGCAACATCGAGAAGGGGCTCGCCTTCGCCGACCTCTTCCTGTGCGCGGTGGCGGTGCACGGCGAGCGGACGCCGATCCTGGTGACCCGGGAGATGCTCAAGTTCATGAAGCCGCGCACGGTGATCATGGACCTCTCCATCGACCAGGGCGGCTGCTGCGAGACCTCGAGGCCCACCGACTTCTCGAGCCCCACCTACGAGGTCGATGGGATCATCCACTTCTGCGTGCCCAACCTGCCGTCGTCCGCGTCGCGCGCCTCGACCCGGGCGCTGACCAACTCCATCCTGCCCTACCTGGAGCAGATCACCGACCAGGGCTTCGACGGTGCGATCCGGTCCAACCCGGCGATCCAGAGGGGCACCTACACCTACCAGGGCCGATGCGTGCGCCGGCGGCTCGCCGAGGACCTCGGGGTGCCCTACCTCGACCTCGGGGCCCAGTGAGGAGCCGGCGATGAACTGGGTCGAGATCTACCGGCGACGCACCACCACCGCCGACCAGGCGGTGCGCGACATCCGCTCCGGCGACCGGGTCTGGGTCCACCCCGGCTGCAACACCCCCGTCCGGCTCATCGACGCCATGGTGGCCCGCGCCCCCGAGCTCGAGAACGTGGAGGTCGTGCACATCCTGACCCTGGCCGAGGCGCCGTACGTGGCGCCCGGGATGGAGCCCCACTTCCGCCACCGGGCGCTGTTCACCGGCGCCAACGTCCGGGCCGCGGTCAACGAGGGCCGGGCCGACTTCGTGCCCATCCACCTCCACCAGGTGCCGTCCCTGATCACCGACGGCCTGATGCCGGTGGACGTGGCCCTGGTCCACCTGTCGCCGCCGGACGAGCACGGCTTCTGCTCCTTCGGCGTCGGGGTCGACGCGACCAAGGCCGCGGTGGAGAATGCCCGCACCGTCATCGCCCTGGTCAACCAGCAGATGCCGCGGGCGCTCGGCGACTCCTTCGTCCACGTCTCCAAGCTGACGCACGTGGTCGAGGTCGACGAGCCGGTCCTGGAGCTCGCCATGGCCCCCGAGGTGTCGGAGGTGGCGCGCCGGATCGGCGAGAACATCGCCTCCCTGATCCCCGACGGCGCCACCCTGCAGATGGGGATCGGCGAGATCCCGGACGCTGTGCTGCTGTTTCTCGGCGACAAGAAGCACCTGGGCGTCCACACCGAGATGTTCTCCGACGGCCTGGTCGGCCTGTTCGAGGCGGGGGTCGTGACCAACGAGAGGAAGACCCTCCACCGCGGCAAGATCGTGGCCTCGTTCGTCATCGGCTCGCGCCGCGCCTTCGACTTCGTCGACAACAACCCGTTCATGGAGTTCCACCCCAACGAGTACGTCAACGACCCCTTCATCGTCGCCCAGAACGAGCGCATGGTGGCCATCAACTCGGCGATCTCGGTGGACCTCACCGGCCAGGTCTGCGCCGACTCCATCGGCACCCGCATCTACTCGGGCTTCGGCGGCCAGCTCGACTTCATCCGCGGTGCCGCCCGCTCCAAGGGCGGGGTCCCCATCATCGCCCTGCCCTCCACCGCCCGCGACGGCGCGGTGTCCCGCCTGGTGGACACGCTGCTGCCGGGGTCGGGGGTGGTCACGACCCGGGCCGACGTCCACTACGTGGTCACCGAGTACGGCATCGCCAACCTCTGGGGCCGCAGCCTGCGGGAACGGGCACGCAGCCTGATCGACATCTCGCACCCAGACTTCCGCGTCGAGCTCGAGCGGGCGGCGGTGGAGCGGAAGCTCCTCTGAGCGGCAGGGCGGCGACCTCGGTGGCGCCGTGAGCCGCGACGAGCTGGTCACGTCGGCGGTCCGCCGCTTCCTCAAGCTCGGAAGCCTGGCCGGCCGGGTCGGCGCCTCGGTGCTCACCCACCAGGCGCTGGAGGCGGTCCGCAGCGACCCCGAGAAGGTCGCCCGCCGCACCGAGAACCTGGTCCGCAACGCGGCTCGGATCGTCGAGACCCTGGGCGAGCTCAAGGGCGCTGCCATGAAGGTGGGCCAGATGCTGAGCCTGCACGAGGGCCTGCTGCCGCCGGAGGTCGCCGAGGTGCTGCGGTCGCTGCAGCGTGAGGCGCCGCGGGTGCCCGAGGAGGTCATGGAGTACGAGGTCCGGGGCGCCCTCGACGACTTCGACGATCTCTTCGAGGAGCTGGACTTCGAGGCCTTCGCCGCCGCCTCCATCGGCCAGGTCCACCGGGGCCGCCTGCGCGACGGCCGCGAGGTCGCGGTCAAGATCCAGTACCCCCTGATCGAGGAGATCGTGCGCGCCGACCTCGCCAACCTGAAGACCCTGCTCAAGCGGCTCTTCGCGCTGTTCTCCGACGCCGACTTCGAGCCCCTCTGGGGCGAGCTCCGGAACGTCCTCCTGTCCGAGCTCGACTACCTCCAGGAGGCCGACAACATCCGTCTCATGGCCGGGCTCTACGACGACGAGCCTCGGGTCGTGATCCCGCGGGTGGTCGACGAGGCCACCGCCCGCACCGTCCTGACCATGGAGCTTGTGGACGGGTTGGCCGCCGACGAGGCCTGCTCGGACCGCATTCCGTCAGAGCTCCGCGACCGCTGGGGCCTCGCCCTCGTCGAGTTTCAGCTGCGCGGGCTGTTCGTTCACCGGGTCCTCCACGCCGATCCGAACCTCGCCAACTTCGCCTTCCTCGAGGACGGCCGGGTGGTCGTGTACGACTTCGGCTGCGTCAAGCGGGTCCCGGCCCCGCTGGCCAGAGCCTACGCCGACGCCTTCGTCGCGGTGATCGAGGGGCGGGTGGAGGCCCTGCCGGGGATCTTCACCGGGATCGGGCTGACCATGACCGACGGCAGCCCGATCCCCGTCGAGCTCATCGCGCCCTACATCGTGCTCGTCGCCGAGGTCTTCCGGGAGAGCCCCCCCTACACCTTCGGGGCCGACAACCAGGCCATCTACCGGGAGGTCATCCGCCTCGGCTTCGCCGACTGGGAGGCCAAGAGCGACATCCGGATGCCCGAGGACGTGATCTTCATCAACCGCTCCCTGGTCGGCCACTTCGGCAACCTGTCGCGGCTCCGCGCCACCGGAGCCTGGCGCGACCTCATGCTCCGGTACGCCTTGCAGGTGAGCCGAGGCGCGTAAGGCGCAGTCAAGCGAGGGCTGACTGCCGACCGAAGGCGGCGGTCGCGGCCGTCATCGCCGGATCACGGTCTCCTCGGCGGTGAAGAAGAACGACGAGTGCTCGAGGTCGATGAAGCGCGCCTGCATCGACTGGAAGTCCTGCATCAGGCTGCGCGCCGGCTCCCGGCTGAGGGCCTCGATGGTCTTGGGCGCGTTGCTGAGGCGCATCTGGGCGATGCCGTCATAGGGCTCGGAGGTGCCGCGGGTGAGCATCACCTGCAGGTTCTCCTCCACGGCCAGGGTGGTGCAGAAGCTCAGCCCGGTGGCGTTGATCGCCTTCGCGAGCTCGGTCGCCTTGCCCTGGTACGCCTTCCACTCCCGGCGAAAGTCCTGAATCGACAGGTCGGGTTTCCTGCGGATGCACTGGATGAAGGTGATCATGGTCCTGTCTCCTCGGTGGTGGCGAGCTTCCTGGCGGTCGTCTGCTGATCGACACGGAGATTCTATCGCAGCTAATGTCACTACCACTGTCACTGTCGCTGTCACTGTCACTGTCAATGTCGCTGTCACTGTCGCTGTCACTGCCACTGTCACTGTCACTGTCACTGTCACTGTCACTGTCGCTGAATCGAACGCGGACGCGGTATCATGTCGCCGCACGGCAAGCGACGACAACACGACCGGACGAACGAACCGACCCGGCCGCGCTCGTGAAGGGACCCGGCGGCCGCGACAAGGAGAGCGCTCATGACGCGATTCCTGATCCACTGGCTGATCATCGCCCTCGCCCTGTGGGTGACCGCCTACATCCTCCCCGGCGTCGACATCGGCTCCTACCAGGCGCTGGCCATCGCGGCCATCGTGCTCGGCCTGGTCAACGCCCTGATCCGGCCGATTCTGACCATCCTCACCCTGCCCATCACCATCCTGACCCTGGGCCTGTTCTACCTCCTGGTCAACGGCTTCACCTTCCTGCTCGCGTCGGCGCTGGTGCCGGGCTTCACCGTCCACGGCTTCTGGTGGGCGGTGCTGGGGGCGCTGGTGGTGAGCGTGATCTCGTCCTTCGTCGGGGCCTTCGCCGCCGACGACTGATCACCAGCTCGCCAGGTCGCCGGCGCCGGTCGAGGCGCAGCCGGGATCGAGGCGGTAGACGGCGAGCCCGATGAGCAGCGCGAGCAGCGGCCAGGGCCGGAACCAGCCGACCACCGACAGGGCCGCCGCTGCGGCCCTGAGGGCGGTGGCGCCGAGGGCGGCGGCGAGGACCAGGTCCTCGGGGCTCTCCGCGTCGTCGCCGCGGAGCCGGCGGATCAGGGGCCGTCCCGCGCCGACGGTGGCCAGGGTCCACGGTGCCAGCCACAGGCCGACCGCGAGCAGGCTGCCGACGGGGCCGAAACCCTGGCCGGCCTGGCCGCCGAGCAGGGCCAGACCGAGCCCGACCGCGAGGGCGAGGGCGGGTAGGGAGGTCGCTGCTGACGCGTTGGGGTGGGATCCGGGCGAGGTCACCAGGGGTGGTTCTGCCATGGTCCTTCGGTCATCGCCCCAAGTCTACACCGAGAGTGGAGAGGAACTTCCGGTGGAGCGATTCTCGGAATCCTGTTGAGTTCTGATGCATAATGGACACGATTCCTCGAGCTCGAGGTGAATTCCTGAGAATGCACGCGATCAGACTCCGGGCGGCCGCGAACATGGCGGCGCCGGTGCTTGTCGTTCTGACGGTGGCGCTGTTCGCCGTGGCGGGATCGGCTCACGGAAGCGAGCCGGACCCGCCGGGGCCGGCGCCCGCCCCCGCAGCCGACAACCCGGACGAGCCGGAGGCGCAAGCGGCGCGGGGTACGGCCGGAGAGAATGCAGCCGCGGAAGAGCCAGCGGCCGAGCCCGAGCCCAGCACCGTCGCCCTGACCGACGAGGAGATCCCCCTCGCCCGCCGGAGCTTCTCGGAGAAGTGGCAGACCTTCCGGAGGGCGACCCAGGGCCTCCTGGTGTGGGATCTCTTCGACGGTCGGGTCACCGTCCGGAGCCATGCCAGGGTGATGGTCGACGGCACGACCGGCTGGGGCGACGACCGCTACGAGGGTGTTTACGGCGTGCCGGACGACAGCCTCGACATCCGACGACTGTCGCTGTTCGCCCAGGGGATCATCGACCACCGGATGCGCTACAGCCTGTCCTTCGAGTTCGGTCCCGATGCCGGTCTCGGAGAGGCCTTCGTCGAGGGCCGGGAGGAGGGGCTCGACCTGTTCGGGTACCGGATCGGCCAGTTCCGGCTCGGTTTCTTCCAGGAGCCCTTCGGCCTCGAGCGCGTTATGAGCAGCTACTACTCGAGCTTCCTGGAGCGGGCGCTGCCGATCTGGACCTTCGCCCCCGGGAGCAACGTCGGCTACATGCTCTTCGACACCGCATTCGACCAGCGGATGCAGTGGTCGGTGGGTTTCTTCTCCTTCGGCCAGGGCAACGAGGCCAACTCCTCCCAGTCGAGCCTGTCGCTGACCTCCAGGGTGTCGGGGCTGCCGGTCTACGGAGAGGACGGTCGACGGGTGCTTCACGTCGGAGCCTCATTCTCGACCCGCGATCCGCGGTCCGGTTCGGTCCGGTACCGGTCGCGCCCGGAGGCGCGCTTCGCCGACTTTCTCGTCGACACCGGCGATATCGCGGCCGGCCGGATCCAGCTGCTCGGGGTGGAGGCCCTCGGGATGGCGGGCCCGTTCCACGTGCAGGCCGAGGCCGTGATGTCGAGCCTCCAGCAGACCGAGTACGGCGATCTCGACCTCTGGGGCTTCTACGTCGAAGCGGGGTGGTTCATCACCGGCGAGCACCGCGCCTACGACCGCGAGCTCGGAGGCTTCAGCCGGATGGTGCCGACGACCGAGTTCCACGGCGGGCTCGGGGGCCTCTTCCGAGGACGAAGAGGCGGCGCCCTGGAGGTCGTCGGCCGGCTCTCCATGGTCGACCTCAACGACGAGGAGCTGCGCGGCGGCGAGCTGACCAACCTCAGCCTGGGCCTGAACTGGTACTGGAGCTCCACTTCCATCGTCAAGCTCAACTACATCAGCTCGTCGGTCGAGGACCGCGGCCGGGTCAATATCGTGCTCCTGCGCTACCAGTACCGGCCGTTGCCGATTCCGGGCTGGCGCTGAGCACGGGTCTGACAGGAGCCGGCTCGATGACCATCGATCCATGAGACGAAGTCGACGCAGCCTTGGGGGGCGGTGGCCGCTCCTCGCCGGCGCGGCCCTCCTGGCGGCGGCTTCGCCGTCAATCGCCGACACCATCGACCGCGCCGAGGCCGCGACCGAGCGCGCGACGACCCTCCTGGAGCTCATGGTCGGCGAGTCGGAGGTCCGGGCCGTGCTCGAGACCGGGGTGCCGGACCTGATCGCCTTCGAGGGCGTGCTCCCGGACGACTTCCGGATCCGCATGGGCCTCGAGGCCGAGTTGGAGGGCGAGCGGCTGCGTCGTTTCTTCGCCGAGGAGCTGGTGCTCCGGGCCGATGGCGGCGAGCCGCTACCGGGGCGCCGGGATGCCTTCACGACCTCGTGGCGGTGGCCGCGGCACACCCTCACCGGCGAGCGCCGGCCGACCCCCGACGGCGGCGGGATGCCGGTGGTGGTGGTCGGCCTCGCCTGGGACCTCGACCCTTCGCCCGGCAGCCTCCGGCTGGAGCCGGCCATGGTCGGCCGTACGAAGCGAGGAGCCACGGTTGCGCTGGTCACGCACCACCTGGGGCTTCCGGTGGCCGAGGCGACGGTGCTCGACGGCCCGGTGGAGCTCGAGCTCGACCGGGAGCGGCCCTGGCGGTCACGGTTCACCGGGGCGAAACCGGGACGAGGGCTCCCGAGGCCGCTGCTGGTGGTCCTGGCGGTGGGTGCAGAGGCGGTGCGAGTGGAGGTGGCAGCGCGGCGCGCGGACTTCGTACGCTGGCTGGACCTCGGACCCGAGGCGGAACCCGGTCCCGCGGAGCCCATGGGGGTGGCGGGCCGGATCGCCGACCGCCTGGCCGACCACCTGGAGCTGAGGTTCGACGGTGAGCGGGCGGAACCGGTCGTGGAACGGGTCGACCTGCTTCGCCGGAGGCTCATCGAACCCGGCCCGGAGAAGCCGGGAAGTCCCGACGACCGCGACGTCTTCGTGCGGGCCGTCCTGACCCGGCCCGCGCCGGAGCCGCCGATGGCGGCCGAGCTGCGCTGGCGGCTGTTCCCCGAGGAGCTCGAGAACGTGGCGGGCGCCGTGGTCGACGGGAGCGGGGCGACGGTCGAGACCCTGACTCCGGAGTCGGGCACCTTGCGCTGGGTCGCTCCCGCGGACCGGCTGGCGCCACGCCGGGTGGCGGCGCCGCCGCCATCGATCCTGCGGCCCGCGCTGTGGCTGCTCCGGGCCGGCGCGCTGGTGGCGGGGTTCATGCTCGTCGGGTGCTTCGCCCGGGCCGCCGGGGGCGCCGCCTCGTGGCGTCGGGTCGCCGCCCTGGCCGCCCTGGTCGCCGCGCTGATCGCAGGCTCGTGGGCCGCGGCCCGCGCCGTGACCGTGGACGGACGGCGGGCGGCGGCCGTCGTCGAGCCCATTCTCCACAACCTCTTCCTGGCGGGAGAGATCGGCGACGCCGACCGGCGGGCGGCAGCCGTCGGCCCCTGGATTGCGGACGGGCTCGAGGCTGCGGTGGTCGAGACGGTCCGCCGGCCCCTCGAGCTCGCCGGCCGGGGTCGCGACCTGGCCGTGGCCCGCGGGGTCGAGCTGGTCGAGGTCGAGGCCCGCCGGGAGGGCCGGGGTTTCGCGGCCCGGTGCCGGTGGCGGGTCGGGATCGGTGTCATCCACTGGGGCCACCTTCATCGCCGGGTCGACGACCGGGCCGCCGAGCTGACCTTCGAGCCGGTGGACGGCGTCTGGACCCTCACCGGCTGGTCGCCCGTCGAAGCCGGTTCGCGCTGACGGTGCGACCGGTCGCCGAGCCCGGGTGAGGTATCATCGCCTCTTCATGAGCGGCTGGACGCCCTCCTCGTGGCGCGCTCGCCCGGCGAAGCAGCAGCCGACCTACCCCGACGAGGGACACCTCGAGCGGGCGGTGGCGGAGCTCTCCGCGCTGCCCCCCCTGGTGACCTCGTGGGAGGTGGAGCGGCTCAAGGCGCAGCTCGCCGAGGCTGCCGAGGGGCGGCGCTTCATGCTCCAGGGGGGCGCCTGCGCCGAGCGTCTCGACCAGTGCACGGCCGAGATCATCACCAACAAGCTCAAGGTCCTGCTCCAGATGAGCCTGGTGCTGACCTACGGCCTGAAGCGCCGCATCATCCGGGTCGGCCGCTTCGCCGGCCAGTACGCCAAGCCGCGCTCGTCGGACACCGAGACCCGCGACGGCGTCACCCTGCCCGCCTACCGCGGCGACCTGGTGAACGGCCCCGGCTTCACCGCCGGGGAGCGGACCCCCGACCCCGACCGCCTGCTGCGCGGCTACGAGGCGGCGGCGCTGACCCTGAACTTCATCCGCTCCCTGGTCGAGGGTGGTTTCGCGGACATCCGCCACCCCGAGTACTGGGACCTGGACTTCGTCGAGCACTCGCCGCGGGCGCGGGAGTACCAGCGGATGGTGGAGTCGATCTCCGACTCGGTGCGCTTCATGGAGCTGCTCGCCGACAGCAAGGTCTCCGAGATGAGCCGGGTGGACTTCTTCACCAGCCACGAGGGCCTCCACCTGCCCTACGAGCAGGCGGTGACCCGCCGGGTGCCGCGCCGCGACGGCTGGTACAACCTGGGCACCCACCTGCCGTGGCTCGGGATGCGGACCTGCGAGGTCGACGGCGCCCACGTGGAGTACTACCGGGGCATCTCGAACCCCATCGGCATCAAGGTCGGCCCCGCCATGACCCCCGACTGGCTGGACGAGCTCGTCCGGGTGCTCGACCCCGAGGGCGAGCCCGGCCGACTGACCCTGATCCACCGCTTCGGCAACGCCCGGGTGGCCGACTGCCTGCCGCCCCTCATCGAGGCGGTGCGCTCGGCCGGCCGCCGGGTGGTCTGGTGCTGCGACCCCATGCACGGCAACACCGAGCTCACCGCCGAGGGCATCAAGACCCGCCGCTTCGACAACATCCTCGGCGAGGTGGAGCAGAGCTTCGACATCCACCACCAGCTCGGCTCGTACCTGGGCGGGATCCACTTCGAGCTGTCCGGCGACAACGTCACCGAGTGCGTCGGCGGCGCCCGCGGCCTCGCCGAGGCCGACCTGCGCCGGGCCTACGAGTCGTGGGTCGACCCGCGACTCAACTACGAGCAGTCCCTGGAGATGGCGCTGCTCATCGCGCGCAAGATGGCGAAGAGGAACGGCCGGCATCTGTGAGCTCGGTGCGCCGGCGCGAGGGGGGACGGGCGATGCTCCAGAGGTTGGCGACGGTTCTCATGGTGTCGGCGGCGATGGTCGTCATCGGTGCCTGCGGCGGCGCCGGCGGTGGCGATGCCTTGAGCCCGGCCGAGGACTACCGACGGCAGCAGCTCGACCGTGCACTGGAGGGTGTGGCCGTGTCCGCCGGGCGGATCGTCGCCGGGCCGGCCCCGGCGCTGCCGGCCGACGCCGTGGCGGCCCTTCTGATCGAGGTCGAGGACCTGCTCGGCCGCGGTCTGAGGGCGCCCGCCATCGCCAGCGCAGTGGCCGCCGTGCGCGGAGCGCCGGGCAGTGCCGCCGCCCACCGTGCTCTCGGCCGAGCTCTCCTCACCACCGGCCGCACCGAGGTCGCGGTCGCGGCCCTCGCCACCGCCGCCGAGCTCGACCCCGGGGACCTCGAGGCGCGCTACCTGCTCGGTGTCGCACTCGACCGTGCCGGCCGGGACGCCGAGGCCGCGGCCGCCTGGCGCCGGCTGCTCGAGCTCGATGCGGAGCACGGCCCCGCCCATACCCGCCTGGCGGCCGCGTGCTGGCTGGCGGGCGACGTCGAGGCGTCGCGGATGCACCTCGCGGCAGCCCGAGCTGCGGGCGCAGCGGTGCCCGCCCAGCTCGCGGCCCTCCTGGAGGGCGGCGAAGGCCAGGCGGCGGCGGTGGTCGAGGCCGCGGCCGCCGGCGGGGCGCCGGTCGACCAGGGAGATCCCGTGGTCGGCCCCCAGGTCCGGCTCAACCCCACCATCGGCTCGGTGCGGGCCAACGAGACCTCGGCGGCCGCCGCGGTCCCCGGCGAGGTGGTGGCCGGCTGGAACGACTACAGCCCCGCCGGCGAGATCCGGGCCGGGGTGGCGGTCAGCGTCGACGGCCTGAGCTGGGCCGACCAGGTGGTCCGCGCCCCCCTCGCCAACCAGTCGGGCGTGGAGGGCGACCCGATGACCGCCGTCGACCCCCGCACCGGCACCCTCTGGGTGGGGGCGATCTCCTTCGCCGGCAACGGCGGCCTGTTCGTGGCCCGCAAGCAGCCCGGCAGCGCCGTCTTCGAGCCGTCGGTGCTGACCCGGGCGAGCGCGAATGCCGACAAGGGCTGGATGGCCGCGGGGCCGCGCCCCGGCCAGCCCGACACGACCCGCCTCTACGTCGCCTACAACCTCGGCCTGCAGCACTCCGACGACCTCGGCGCCACCTGGTCGGCGCCGATCTCCCTCGGCTCCGGGGTCGGCTTCCTGCCGAGGGTGGGTCCCGACGGCACGGTCTACGTCGCCTACTGGGACTACTTCGACGGACACTGGCTGCGGCGCAGCAGCGACGGCGGCCAGACCCTGGGCGCCCCGGTCCGGATCACCACCCTGCTCGACTTCTGGGACATCTACGGCTCGCCCCAGGTGCCCGGCGACTTCCGGGTCCCGCAGCTCTCGACCCTCGCCGTCGACCCGGTGGTGGGAACCCTCTACTGCGTCTACTTCGACACCACCGCGGTGGTGGGCGGCGACGCCGACGTCGACCTCTACCTGACCCGCTCCGACGACCAGGGTTCGACCTGGACCTCGCCGGTGGTGATCACCACCGACCCGGACCCTCCGGGCGACCAGTTCTTCCCCTGGCTCGAGGTCGACGGCAGCGGCCGCCTGCACCTGCTCTACATCGACAGCAGCCGCACCGTTCAGCCGGACAGCGCCGTCACCGCCTGGCTCGACGCCGCCTACGCGTGGAGCGACGACGGCGGCGCCAGCTGGACGAGCCACCGGCTCACCGCGTCCTCCTTCGACACCGGCCTCACCGATCTCGGCAACGGCCAGTTCATCGGCGACTACACCGGCCTCGCCTTTGCCGGCGACCGAGCCTGGCCGGTCTACCTGTCCACCGAGCTCGGCGCGCCGGGGATCTACGGCCACGTCGTCGACTTCTCCTCCGCGGTCTTCGCCGACGACTTCGAGAGCGGCGGCCTGGCCGCCTGGAGCCTGAGCGTCCCCTGACCGGCCCTGGCGTCAGCGCCCTCCGCGCGCTACCTTGGAGAGGGGGCACATGGCAGCTTCGAGCACCGACCGCGAGCCGCGGCCCGAGGACTTCGGCCTCAGCGGGGCCGACGTGGCCCTGGCGCCGGAGCCGGTGACCACCCGCTGCCGGCCCCTGCTCGTGGTCGGCCTCTGGGTGCTGATTCTGGCGGCGGTCTTCGTCCTCATCCTGTTGGCCACCGGCTCGGTGGCCGCGGCGCTGGTGTTCTCGGTGGTGACGGTCGGCGCGGCCTCGATCGTGCTGGTACCGCTCCTGGTGTGCGTGGTCTGCGCGTCGGAGCGGGCGGAGACCCGCTGGCTGTGCCGCCGCGTCCCCGTCTACGAGGCCTGCCTCGCGTACCGGGCGGCGATGGACGCCTTCCGGCGCGGCACGCTGCGGAGACAAGCGGCCGAGGCCGACCACGGCCGCTGGCTCGAGCTCGGGCCGGCGGCGTTTCGAACCGAGGTCGCCCGGCAGCTCGAGGCAGCGGGTGCCGTCGTCAGGCCGGTCCCGGACCGGGAGCTGGCCGGTTACGACCTCGTCGTCGAGGTGGGCGGAGGCGACCCGATCCTCGTGCGGTGCGAGGCCGCCGCGGCGCCGGTCCCCATCGGCGTCGGCCGGGAGCTCGTCGCCTGCCTCGGCGAGACCGGTGCCGGACGGGCGGTGGTGGTGACCGCGGCCCCGCCGTCGAAGCTGCTGCGGGGCTACCTTGCCGGCCGGCCCGTGGAGGTGGCGGCGCCCTGGGCGCTTGCCGACCTCCTGGATGCCGCAGGCTGAGACCGTGGCTTAGCGCACCGCGGTCGCCGGGCCCCGAGCGGCGGCGGACCCCGGGGACGTGCGACACTGCTCGAAGCCATGAGCCGTGCCGCTGCTCTCCTGCTGGTGGTCGCCTGGGTGCTGGCGGCGCCGCCGGTGGCCGCGACGACGGCCGCCGCGGTGGCCGACGAGGTGCGCGGCCTCGCCCCCGACGTCGACCGCGCGGTGCGGGTCGACGGTTTCACCCTTCGGGCCGGCCTCGCCACGGTGGTCCTCGAGGATGGAGTGCTGGTGCCGTCGACCACGGTCGCCGGTCGACCGGTGGAGCTGGCCTTCGTCGGCCGGGGCCGGGTCGAGCTCGAGCCGCCGGACGAGGTCGAGGCCGGGCAGCTCGAGCTGTTCACCGGCAGCTCCCGGCTCGACGAGCGCTTCGAGCGTGCGGTCTTCGTGGTCGCCTTCGACGCCGCGACCGACGCCGTGCTGAGCCGCCCCCCGGCGCCCCCTGGCCCGAGGGTCGGCGAGGCGGCCGCGCTCTCCGCGGCCTGGCTCGCGGGGACCGAGCGCGCCCTGCTCGACGTCGACGCCCGGCTCTTCGCCGACGGCATCGGCGACCGCCTGGCCTCGGGCTTCTTCTGCGCCGCCTTCGAAGGAACGCGCCTCGGCCGCTTCCTGGTCGTGGTCGACCCGCTGGAGGACGAGCAGGTGACCGTCGGCCGGTTCGTACGCCCCGAGCTGTCCCGCCGCCACGAGCGGAAGCTGCGGTTGGCGCTGGAGGCGGCACAGCGCCGTGGCAAGCTCATTGGGCTCGCCGTGAGCGACCTCGGCATCTGGGACACCTGGCTGTCGGCGTCGCTTTCGAGCGGAAGCGGTGAGCCGGCCCCCGGCACGACCGGGGTCGAGCCAACGCACTACCGCCTCGAAGCGACCCTGGCCGATCCAGATCTCGCCCTCGAGGCCTCGGCTCGGCTGAGCCTGCAGGTGCTGGTCGCGGACCTGCGGACGGTGACCCTGGAGCTCGACGCCGACCTCGAGCCCCTGCGCGCGGTGGACGGGCGTGGGCGCGAGCTCGAGTGGTGGCGTAGCCGCAACGAGCTCGTGGTGGCGCTCGCCGAGCCGGCGACGGCAGGTCAGGGGCTCGAGATCGAGGTCGAGTACCGGGGACGGCCGATGGAGCAGTCGGCCGGCGGCGCCGCAGCCCTGCGCAGGCCCACCGGCTGGTTTCCCCACGCCGGCACCATCGACCGAGCGCCGTACGAGCTCACCGTGACCTGGCCCGAGGAGCTCGATGTGGTGGCGCCGGGCGCGGTGGAGGACCTGGACGGCGCGCCCGAGGGCCTGAAACGTCGGCGTTGGCGGCTCAGGCAACCGGCGCTGGCGACCTCCTTCGAGATCGGCCGCTTCGCCACCGCCGCGGGCCGGGCCGGCGGCATCGCGGTCGACGTCGCGGTCACCCGGTCCGGCTCGGGCACGGACGAGGAGACCGCCCGGGAGATCCTCGCCACCGTGGTCGACGTCCTGCGCTTCTTCGAGGGGGTCTTCGGGCCGTTGCCCCTCGACAGGCTGCAGGTGGTGAGCTCCCCACGCGGCTTCTCCCAGGGCCTGCTCGGGCTGGTCACCCTGTCGACGGGCGTCGTGGTCGACTGGCAGGAGTGGGGCGCCCTGCTCGGAATCGAGGACCGGCGGACCGTGATCGCCCACGAGGTCGCCCACCAGTGGTGGGGCAACCTGGTCGGGTGGCGCAGCTACCGCGACCAGTGGATCTCCGAGGCCACGGCCAACTACGCGGCGCTGCTGTGGGCCTCGCGGCGGCTCGACGGGGCCGCCGACGGACCGCTGCTGAGGGGGCCGACGGCGGGCTGGCAGTCGGAGCTGCTCCGGCCCGTTGCCGACGGCCGGTCCCTCGAGAGCCTCGGGCCGTTGGTGCTCGGCGCGCGCCTCCACTCCTCCCTGAGCCGGGACGCCTACCGGGCGATCGTCTACAAGAAGGGTGCACTGGTCCTGAGCATGCTGGCGCAGCTGCTCGGAGAGGAGGCCTTCGTCGGGATCCTCGGCGACGTGGCGGCGGCGGCCGCGGGCCGGGTGATCTCCACCGACGAGCTCCTGGAGGCCCTGGAGCGGCTCGGCGGTGTCGACCTCGAGGGCTTCTCCAGGCAGTTCGTTTTCGGCACCGGGCTGCCGGAGATCTCCTACCGCTGCGACTTCAGAGAGCTCGGCCGGGGCCGCTGGCAGGTGGTTGGAGAGGCGCTGCAGCGGGCGCCGTTGCGGGTCCGACACCGGGTAGTCACCTCGGCCGCGGGGGCACTCGACCTGCAGCGGCGGCTCGAGGGTGGGCTCGGGCTCGAGGGCTCGCGCCTCGCGGTCCCGGTCCAGGTCGGGCTGGCCGGTGGGGGTGCAGACGGCGACGGGCGGACCGTGGTCGAGGGTCACATCCTGGTTTCCGGCCGGAGTAGCCCGTTCCGGCTCGAGGTCGAGGGCCGGCCGGAGGTGGTCTGGCTCGACCCTGAGGCCGAGGTCTTCGGCCGCTTTGTCGCCGCCGATCGCTGGCCGCGCCTGGCAGCTACCCTCGAGGCCCTCGCCCTCGAGGCGGCAGGGGATCCGGAGGGCGCCCGCGCCGCCCTCGAGGCGGCCCTCGACGCCCCGGTGGCGGTGGTGCCGGCGGGCTGGGAACCGGTGCTCGCTGCGAGCGACCCCGAGGCCGAGGGCCGGCGCCTCGACGCCCGCATCCGGCTCGCCCTCGCGCGCCTCGACCTCGATGCCGGTCGGCTTCGCGAAGCCGCGGCCGAGCTCGCCGCGGCCCGCGACCTGGTCGCGAGCCGCGACCGGTGGCTCCTCGCCGCCGACCTGCTGGTTGCCGAGAGCCGTCTCGACCTGCTGTCCGGGGCCGACAGGCGCGCCTTCCGCCGCTTGCGCGACGAGGTTCTCGGGCGCCGCGCTGTCGAGACCCCCGAGACCTGGGCTCTGCTCGCCGTAGCCGCCCACGCCGTCGGCGACACCGAGATCGCGGTCCGCGCGGCCGCTCTCGCCGCCCGGCTCGGCGTCGACCTCGGACCGCTTGCCGAGGAGGGGTTCCGGGGACCCTGATCAGTACCACCGAGCGTGCGCGCCGAGGACATCGGTTGTATTTTGGTAGGAAGAACCCCTCAGGAGGTGGACCATGCCGCGTTTCGTCCTGATGACCCGTCTCGCGCCGGAGGCCCTGCACGACGCCGAGGTGCGCCGCGCCATGGGCCGCGCCTGGCTCAAGAAGGTCAAGGCCGCGTGCCCCGAGGTGACCTGGCACGCCCACTACGCCATTCTCGGGCCCTACGACTTCATGGACATCTACGATGCCCCCGACGTCGAGACCGCCCACAAGGTGTCGGTCATCTCCCGCGCCGAGGGCGCGGTGTCGGCGGAGTCGTGGCAGGCGATGGAGTACGAGGACTTCCTGGCACTGCTGGACGAGGTGCAGCCGTAGCGCGGCGGTATCGGAAGCTCACCGCAAAGGCGCGATGGTCGCGAAGGAATGAAAACCGGTCCTGGCGTTGTTCGCGTCTCCGCGGTTCAATCTCCGCCCCCGAACAACCCCGGCTGGTCGTCGTCCTCCCGGGCCTCGTCGGCCGTGGCGGCCTCCGGCAGCGGCGTGTCGCCGCGCTTCATCTTCCGGATCCGGCCGACCGGCTTGGGGGCGAGGCGGCGGCCGAGGGCCGAGACCCCCTTGAGCTCGAGCTCGGCGAGGTCGAAGTCGGCCTCGTGGACCCGCTGGCGCTTGGCGGGCACGAAGTCCATGTGCACCAGGTCGTCGGATGAGCCCTCGAGCAGCAGGTCGATGCGGCCCTTGGGGTCCTTGATCAGCTGGTACTCGCGGTCCTTGATGAAGGCCCGGATGTGGACCTTCTTGCCCCACGCCGTCCGGTCGGAGTTGCGGTAGACGACGGTGAAGACCCGGCCCTCCTCGGGGTCGAGGACCCCGGCCCAGATCACCGGGTCGGGAACCAGGATCTTCTCCTCGGGGGCGACCACCCGGTAGCTGCCGTTGCGCGAGACCAGCAGGATCTTGTCGTACTCCGACACGTTGAGCTGGAAACGGTCGCCCTTGACCGCGGTGCCGAAGAAGCCGGTGTCCGGGTCGTAGGCCACCCGCAGGTTCTGGCGGGCGACGGCGCGCACGTCCACCGCCTCGAAGGTGGTGATCTCGGAGCGCCGAGGCCAGCGGTCGCCGTAGCGCGCGATGAGGTCCTCGAGCCACTCGATGGTTGTCTCGGTGAGCCTGCGCAGCTTGGCCCGGGCGGCCTTGATGGCTTTGACGGTGGCCTCGATGTCGAGGCGGTTCTTGTCGATGTCGTACTGGGAGATGCGGCGGATGGGGATCTTGAGCAGGCGCTCGATGTCGTCGTCGGTGACCTCGCGCTCGAGCTCCGGGGTGAAGGGCTCGAGGCCGGTGCGCACCTCGGCGACGACCTGCTCGGCAGTGGTCGCATCCTCGATCCGCTTGTAGATCCGGTTTTCGATGAAGATCCGCTCCAGGTCGAGCCAGTGCTTCTTGTCGGCGAGCTGGCCGAGCTCGAGCTCGAGCTCGGCCCGGATGATGCCCCGCAGCCGGTCGGTGAGGAAGCACAGGACCTCGGAGACCCCGATCTCCACCGGCCGCCGGTCCTTGATCATCACCATGTTGCAGGTGATGGAGGCCTCGCAGTCGGTGTGGGCGTACAGCTGCGGGATGACCTCGTCGGCGTAGACCCCACGCGGCAACCCGACCTCGATCTCGACCCGGTCGGTCGTGAAGTCGTCGATGGTGCCGATCTTGACCTTGCCTTTGAGGGCGGCTGCCTCCATCGAGGCGATGAGTCCCTCGGTGGTGGTTGTGGGCGGGATCTCCCGGATGACGATGGTCTTGGGGTCCTTGCTCTCGATGCGCGCCCGCACCCGGACCTTGCCGAGGCCGTCGTCGTACTCGCTGACGTCGAGCAGGCCGCCGGTGGGGAAGTCGGGGACGAGCTCCATGGGCTCGTTGCGCAGGATCCTGACCTGGGCCTCGAGCAGCTCGGTGAAGTTGTGGGGCAGGATGCGGGTGGACATGCCGACCGCGATGCCCTCGGCGCCGAGCAGCAGCAGCACCGGCAGCTTCGCCGGTAGGGCCACCGGCTCGGTGTTGCGGCCGTCGTAGGACGGGCGGACCACGGTCAGGGCCTTGTTGAACAGCGTCTCCCTGGCCAGATCGGTGAGGCGGCACTCGATGTAGCGCGGTGCGGCCGCGGCGTGGCCGGTGACGGGGTTGCCGAAGTTGCCCTGGCGCTCGATGAAGTAGTCCTTGTTGGCGAGCACCACCAGGGCCTCGCCGATGGAGGCGTCGCCGTGGGGGTGGAGCTTCATGGTGTCGCCGATGACGTTGGCGACCTTGTGGAACTTGCCGTCGTCCATCTTGTCGAGGGTGGCCAGGATCCGGCGCTGCACCGGTTTGAGGCCGTCGGCGAGGTCCGGGATCGCGCGGTCCACGATCACGTAGCTCGCGTACTCGATGAAGTTCTGGCTCATTAAAGAGGTGACGCGCGTCATGGTTCTCCCAGCTCCGATTTTCTCTCCGGTTTTCGCGAAAACCGGAGAGAAAATCGGAGAGAGTCAATCATTCAAGCAATGTCGGCAATCAGGTGCTCGACGATGTATTGCTTGCGCGCCGGGGTGTTCTTGCCCATGAAGAAGTCGAGGGCGGCCTTGACGTCGCCCATGGAGCCCAGGGTCACCCGGCGCAGGTGGTCGTCGTCCGAGATGAACTGCTTGAACTCCTTCGGGCTGATCTCGCCGAGCCCCTTGAAGCGGGTGATCTCGTGGCCTCGGAGCCGCTCGGCGGCGGCGTCCCGCTCCTCCTCGGAGTAGCAGTACACGGTCTCCGACTTGTTGCGGACCCTGAAGATCGGGGTGTCCAGGATGAACACGTGGCCCGACGACACCAGCTCCTCGAAGAAGCGCAGAAAGTAGGTCAGCAGCAGGTTGCGGATGTGCATCCCGTCGACGTCGGCGTCGGTGGCGATGACCACCCGGTTGTAGCGCAGCCCGTCCAGGTCGTCCTCGACGCCCAGGGCGCGCATGATGTTGTACAGCTCCTCGTTCTTGTACACCGCCTCGCGGCCGAGGCCGTGGGCGTTGAGCGGCTTGCCCTTGAGGCAGTAGATGGCCTGGGTCTGGACGTCGCGGGCCTGGATCATGGCGCCGCCCGCCGAGTCGCCCTCGGTGAGGAAGATCGTGGTTTCCTCGCGCCGCTTGCCCTTGTCGTCCGACAGGTGGACCTTGCAGTCGATGAGCTTGGGGATCCGGATCGCGACCCTCTTGGCCCGCTCCCGCGCCTCCTTCTTGATCGCCGACAGCTCCTTGCGGACCCGCTGGTTGCTCTTGACCTTGTCCAGCAGCCGGTCGGCTTCCTCCTTGTTCCTGTGGAGCCAGAGGACCACCTGCTCCTTGACCGCGGTGACCACCCACGAGCGGACCTCGGTGGAGCCGAGCTTGTTCTTGGTCTGGGACTCGAAGACCGGGTCCTGGACCTTCACCGCCACCGCGCCGATCAGGCCGTCGCGCACGTCCTCGCCGGCGAAGCCGTTCTTGGCGAACTCGTTGACCCCCTTGAGGACGCCCTCCCGGAAGGCGCTCTGGTGGGTGCCGCCGTCGTTGGTGTACTGGCCGTTGACGAAGCTGAAGTAGTTCTCGCCGTAGGCGTGGGTGTGGGTGAAGGCGAACTCGAGCCGGTCGAGCTTGCAGTGCATGGGCTCATAGAGCGCCGGCTCGCCGCCGAGCTCGTAGGCCAGCAGGTCGGCGAGGCCGCTGGTCGAGGCGTACTTGCGGCCGTTGTACTCGAGCGTCAGCCCGCTGTTGAGGAAGGCGTAGTAGCGCAGCCGGTGCTCGAGGTACTCCTCGCGCCAGTCGAAGTCGCCGAAGATCTCGGGGTCGGGCACGAACCGGATCAGGGTGCCGGGCTTCTCCCCGGTCTCCTTGCCGCCGGTCTCGGACGTCTTCCGGCCGCGCTCGAAGGTCGCCCGCTTGAACTTGCCGTCGCGGAAGCTGGCGACCTCGAAGCTCGACGACAGGGCGTTGACGGCCTTGTTGCCGACCCCGTTGAGGCCCACCGAGAACTGGAAGACGTCGTCGTTGTACTTGCCGCCGGTGTTGATCCTGGAGACGCAGTCGACGACCTTGCCGAGGGGGATGCCGCGGCCGAAGTCGCGCACCGTCATCTCGGGACCGTCACGGTCGATGACGATCCGCCGGCCGTGGCCCATGATGAACTCGTCCACCGAGTTGTCGATGACCTCCTTGAGCATCACGTAGATGCCGTCGGCCGGGTTGGAGCCGTCGCCGATACGCCCGATGTACATGCCGGTGCGCAGCCGGATGTGCTCCAGGGCGTCCAGGGTCTGGATCGCCTTCTCGTCGTACGCTACTTTCGTCTGTCGCACCATGATCGCCTGCGTTACACCCCCTTGTCGTGGGCTAGAATACCACTCCCGTGCCCGACGCTTCGCCTGTCACCCGGCGAACCCGATCGGGCCTCCGGCCGTAGAACACGAGACCGCCGAACGGAGAGGAGAGCTGGACATGCACGTGAAGACCGCCGCCCGAGTCGCCGCCCTGTCGATTCTCGTCCTGACCTTCGTCGCCGCGCCCGTCGCCGCGCCGCCCGCCGCCGCCGACGACAGGATCCGGGTCACCAACCTCGACGAGCTGCCCCGGTTCAGCTACCCGGTCGAGGGCTCGGTGGTGCCGATCCTGACCTCGGACGAGGCCTTCGCCGAGCTCGCCGCCAAGGTCCGGGCCGACATCGAAGGGGTGCTGGCCAGGTACGAGATCGAGGACGCCGCCACCCTCCAGGGCTATCACAGCGTGCTGGCCCGCCTGGACCTGCTCGCCGGAAACCACGAGGCCGCCCTCGCCCACCTCGAGCGGGTGCGCGAGCTCGAGAGCAAGGAGGCGGGCAAGCTCACCGCCGGGCTGTTCGCGAAGGCCTGGATCGCCGCCCGGGCCGAGGCCGATCCCGACGCCGACTTCCCGGCCTTCGCCGCGGCCTACGAGAAGCACCTCGGCGATCTGGTCGGCGCCCTCCCCTGGGAGGTAGTGCACGACGAGATCGAGGAGGCCAAGGGCCGCGCCGAGATCTTCTCCGAGAACCTCGTCCTCGGGGTCGCCAAGAGCCAGGTGGACCCGGCGGTGGCGGCGAGCGGTGCGATCAGCTCGGACCTGGTGCCGACCGTGGTGAGCCTTCGCTACGCCCTCGAGATGACCGTGCCGCTCAAGGACCAGACGATCGACGTCTACGGCCGGTTGATCGCCGCCAACAAGGTCGACAAGCCCGACATTTGGCTGACCCGGGCCTACATCCTCGGCCCCGACGAGGGCCAGAAGGAGGTCACCGTCGGGATCTGGGACTCGGGCACCGACGTGGCGCTGTTCGGGGGCCGGCTGTGGACCAACCCGAGCGAGACCGTCGACGGTGTCGACAGCGACAGCAACTCCTTCGTCGACGACGTCCACGGCATCGCCTTCGACATCGACGGCAACCCCTCGCCCTTCCTGCTCCACCCCACGGGCGAGATGGCGGACCGGGTCGACGCCGCCATGAAGTACACCAAGGGTTTCATGGATTTGACCTCGTCGATCGACAGCCCCGAGGCCTCCGAGCTCAAGCGCCACCTGGCCGCCATCGAGCCCGACCAGGTCAACGACTTCCTCGAGGAGCTCAGCTTCGCCACTCTCTACATGCACGGCACCCACGTCGCCGGCATCGCGGTCGAGGACAACCCCTTCGCCCGGATCATGGTGGCCCGCACCAGCTTCGACTACCACAACCCGCCCAAGCCGCTCACCGTGGAGACCGCCAAGCGGATCGCCCACTCCTTCGAGCGCACGGTCCGCTACTTCCGGCGCTACGGCGTGCGGGTGGTCAACATGAGCTGGGGCTGGTCGCTCAAGGAGATCGAATCCATGCTCGAGGCCAACGGCGTCGGCGCCACCCCCGAGGAGCGGGCCGCGCTGACCCGGCAGATCTTCGGCATCCTGTCTGCGAGCCTCGAGCGCGCCATGCGGGAGGCGGAGAACATCCTGTTCGTGACATCGGCCGGCAACTCGGACAACGACGTCGAGTTCGACCAGATGATCCCGTCCGCCTTCGACCTGCCCAACCTGCTGGTGGTGGGCGCCGTCGACCAGGCCGGCGACCCGACCTCCTTCACCAGCCAGGGCCGCAACGTCCGCCTCTACGCCAACGGCTTCGAGGTGGAGAGCTACGTCCCCGGCGGCGGCCGGATGGCGGCGTCGGGCACCTCCATGTCGTCGCCGGCAGTCGTCAACCTGGCGGCCAAGATCATCGCCGTCGAGCCCTACATGACCCCACAGGCGGTCATCGACCTGATCCTCGAAGGGGCGACCCCGCGCGAGGGCGACGAGGACTTCCGGCTGCTCCACCCCAAGGCGACCATGCAGCTGCTCGAGACCAAGCGGGCCGAGAACACCATCAAGCGGCAGCTCCGCCCCGACCCGGCAAGGATGGAGGTCGAGTAATTCTAAATTCTAAATTCTAAATTCTTAATTATGAATTATGAATGACACATAAAGCATAATTAAGAATTAAGAATTAAAAATTAAGAATTGAAAATTCTCTAGCGCACGAGCTTGAACTGGCGCTCCCAGCGGGTCTTGCTGAAGAAGTTGAAGGCCACGTCGAGCAGGTGGCGGGCGCCGCGGCCGGCGCCCTGCCACTCGCCGTTCGAGGGCTCGCGCTCGAAGGACCAGTAGATCAGCAGGGCGCGGCCGCGGACGGTGGCCATGGGCACCGGGCCGAAGAACCGGGAGTCCAGGGACTCGTCCCGGTTGTCGCCGAGGCAGAACACGTGGCCGGGAGGGACCTGGAGGGCCGCCATGGTGTCCCGGGACCGCCGGCTCGGCGGCGTTGAGGGGTCGTTGGGCCAGACCCCGGGGTCGACGTGCTTGACCCAGGGCTCCGCCACCGGCAGGCCGTCGCGCAGCAGGCGCTTCTCGGCCAGGGCGACGGTGTCGCCGGGAAGGGCCACGACCCGCTTGATGAGCATTCGCCGCGGCCGGTCGGGCTGGCTGAAGGTCACGACGTCGCCGAGCTCCGGGGCCCGGTAGGGCAGCAGCCGGTGCAGCGGCGTGTCCCAGTGGGACGCGTAGACGAAGCGGTTGACCAGGATGTGGTCGCCGACCATCACCGCCGGGTCCATGGACGGCGTCGGGACGTTGATGTGGGCGACCACGAAGGTGCGAACGAAGAGCGTGAAGATCACCACGACCAGCAGGAGCTCGACGAACTCGCGCGCCCACGTCCTGGAGTGCACGGCGACATGGTAACGCACCCGTTGACGGGTCGCAGGGCCGCGGGTCACACGCCGTCCGTTCAGGGCAGCACGATGGCGTGGGCCTCGCGGACGAAGAAGGCCTTGCACTCGTCCCAGTCGAAGGGCTCGAGCATCCGCGGCATCGGCTCGTCCTCGGCATCCTCGAACCAGGTCAGGCTCTTGAGCACGTGGTAGGTGTTGACGCGCTCCTCGCCGTACTTCCGGGGCAGCCACGACAGGTACTCGGCGAGGGTCGGACCGCCGCGCAGGATCACGAAGAGGTCGACGAAGTCCTTGCGGCTGCCGCGGCTCGCGATCGCGGCGAGCTTCATCAGGGCGATGTCGCGGACCTCGGCCAGCGCGAAGAAGGAGTACTCGAGCTTCGGAAACAGAAAGGGGTCGGGGACGCTGAAGAAAGACACCTTGACCCCCGACGCGAGCACGGTCAGCGTCCGGTGATCCAGCTGGAGCAGCTCCACCGGCCCCGAGCCCTGCAGGTGCCCCAGGAGCTCGTCGGGGTCGAAACGATCGGTCCGGAAGAGATCGAAGTCGTCGGACACTCGGTGGCCGAGCTGGAGCGCGAGACCGGTGCCCCCGGCGAGGGTCCAGCCCGCGAGGACCGGCGCGCTCAGGGACTCGAGCTCTGCCAGAAGGTCGCGGCTTCCCGGCGGGAGAACCTTGTCGTGCACGGCACGTCCTCCTTGTCGAGCATTCGCGCCCAGAACTCCCGGGTCCGCTCCGTCGAGAACCGGGCCCGGGACACCTCCTCGAGGAAGGCGCGGCGCCCGAGGAAGCCCTCCAGCGCGCGCACGTCGGGCAGGGTGCCGAGCTCGAGGACGCGCTCGACCACCCAGCGGGTGTTGCGCTCGAGGTGCTCGGCGGCGAGGGGCGTGTCCCAGAACAGGCGCCCGAGCCTTTCGACCACCTCGTCGGCGGTCGGCCGGCGGTCGGGCCGGTCCTTCGGCTCGAGGCGGACGACGAGCTCCGAGCCCAGGGCGGTGGCCAGCTTGCGCAGGGTCGCCAGCTCGAAGCGGGTCCACCCGGTCTCGTACCGGGACACGGTGGGCACCGAGGTGTCGGCGCGGCGGGCGAGCTCGCCCTGGGTCAGGCCGAGCTCGATCCGGCGGCGGCGCAGCTGCCTGGAGAGGGCGAAGGGCTCTCGCATTAACTTATCATACATGATAAATTTGGTTCATACCAGCCCGGGGCGGACCTCACCAGCCGCGCAGCGGCCGCCACTCGCCGATCGCCTCGGCGCCCCGGACCACGTGCAGCCGCTCGAAGCAGGCGGCGGCGAGGCAGGAGTGGTTGGGGAGGATGCGTACCCGGTCGCCGGGGCGCAGGGCCGCGGCGCCGGGCCCCTCGAGGACCCCGTGCTCCTGGGAGATCGAGCCCAGGCGCAGCCCGGGCAGGGGGTGCTGGTCCTCGGCGGCGACGAGGCGCCCGAAGCCGCAGGCCGGGTCGACGTGGGTCGGGCCGGGGTCCTTGGACAGGGCCAGGGCGCCGGCGTCGATCACGGCACGCCCCCGATCGGGGAAGACACCGATGACGGTGGCGAGCACCGACAGCGCGACCTCCGCGAGGGTGCAGCTGCCGATGGCCGCCTGGAAGGCGTCGAACAGGAGGTAGTTGCCGGGGCGGATCTCGGCGATGCCCTCGAGGTCCTCGGCCGCCGTCGCCGTCGGGGTCGAGCCGACGCTGACCTCGGGCACCGCGATGCCGGCCTCGGCGAGGCGCTCGACGAAGGCCAGGGTCACCGCCCGCTCCTCGCGGGCCGCAGCGAGGGCCTCGTCGCGGCTGCGGGCCCGGTAGGACTGGCCGGCGTGGGTGAGCACGCCGCGAAAGTCCACCCGCGCCGAGCGCGCCAGCCGCGCCGCCAGGGCCACCGAGCGCTCATCCTCGGGATCGACCCCGGCCCGGTGGAGGCCGCAGTCGAGCTTGAGCCAGACCGGGATCGTCGTGCCGTGGGCGGCGGCCGCCTCCTCGACGGCCCGCGCCGTGACCACGTGGTCCACGACCACCGCCAGGCGCTCGATCCCGGCCCCGATTGCCACCACCTCGCCGAGCCGCTGGGGCGCCACCGGCACGGCGTAGGTGATGTCGGTGAAGCCGGCGGCGGCGAAACCCCGCGCCTCGGCCAGGGTCGAGACCGTGATGCCGCCGAAGCAGCCGCGGGTCTGGATCCGGGCCGCCTCCACGCACTTGTGGGTCTTGACGTGGGGCCGCAGCCTCACCCCGAGCCTTCGAGCCCGATCCGCCATGGCGGCCGCGTTGCGCTCGAGCCGGTCCAGGTCCACCACCGCGCAGGGGGTCTGCAGCTCGTCGAGGCTCACTTCATCAGAGTAGCTGAGACGGTCCGGGACGAGTGAACCCGATCAGAACGGTGGTCCGGCGCCCGAGCCGCGGGGAGGCTGCAAGACCCTCCCGTTCGAGGGTTGCCGGTTCGCCTCGTGGTTGCAGGTTTGGCCTCGTAGGGGCGGGTTTTACACCCGCCCTCACGGGCGGTGCCGCGGCTGGCAGCGCCAACCCCGGCCCTGGACACTGCTCGCCGCCGCTGCCGCTGTGCAATCCGTCCGCCGGCCACGGGCACGGACGCGGACGCGGACGCGGACTCGGACGCGGGCAAAAGGGTCCGGTCAGCCGGGGTAGCGGGCGCGGAGCTCGCGGCGCATGAGCTTGTTGGAGGCGGTGCGCGGCAGCGAGTCGACGAGCACGAGGTCGTGGATCTTGAACAGCGGGTTGAGCTCGTCGGCGACCCGGCGGCGCAGCTCGCCGAGCAGCTCGTCCCGGTCGACCTCGGCGGCCGGTACCGCAAAAACCACCAGCCGCTCGGCGCCCTCGCCGCCCGGCTGCACCGCCACCGCCGCCGACTCCGCCACCGCCGGGTGGTGGTCGACGACCCGCTCGATCTCCAGCGACGAGACCTTGATTCCGCCCAGGTTCATGGTGTCGTCGGCCCGGCCCTGGGCGCGGAGGAAGCCGCCGGGCAGGCGCGCCAGCTGGTCGCCGTGGCGGCGCAGCACCTCACCCCCCGGGCCGGCCGGGCAGCCCTCGTGGTAGACCTCGTGGTGGTCGCGGTTGAGCAGGGTCTGGGACAGGCCGACCGAGGGTGGCACCAGGAAGACCTCGCCCTCGCCGCCCTCGGCAACCGGTCGCCCGGCCTCGTCCAGGATCACCATGTCCAGGCCCAGCGTAGGGGTCGTGAAGGTCGCCGGCGACGCCGGCTGGACCACGGTGCCGGTGACGTAGCCGCCGCCGATCTCGGTGCCGCCGCAGTACTCGATCACCGGCGCCCGGTGGCCGGTGAGGCTCGTCAGCCAGAGGTAGTCGTGGCGGTTCGACGGCTCGCCGGTGGAGCTGAAGACCCGGATCGCCGACCAGTCGGCGCCGTCGCAGGCGCCGGAGGTCCGCCACGCCCGCACCAGGGACGGCACCACCCCGAGCATGGTGACCCGGACCCGCTCCACGAAGCGGGCGAAGCCGGGCCCCGACGGCAGACCCTCGTACAGGGCGATGCACGCCCGGTTGACGAGAGCGGCGTAGATCAGCCACGGACCCATCATCCAGCCGATGTTGGTGGGCCAGCAGACGACGCTTCCGGGCCCGATGTCCTGGTGGAAGGCCCCGTCCATGGCGCACTTGATCGGGGTGAGGTGGGTCCACGGAATCGCCTTGGGGTCGCCGGTGGTGCCCGAGGAGAACAGGACGTTGGTCAGGTCGTCGGGGGAGGCGGCCACCGGCTCGAAGGCCTCGCTGTCGCTCAGCAGGTCGGACCAGAGGAGGTCGCCCGGCCGCAGCTCGGGGAGCTCCGCCGGGTCCGCCGGGACGACCACCGCCCGGGGAGCGCCGGCGGCCCGGACCTTGTCGTAGAGCCCGATGAGGCGGCCGCCCCGGTCGAAGCGGTCGACGGTGACGAGGCCGTCGGCGCCGGCGATCTCGAGTCGCCGCGCCACCTCCTGCGGCGCGAAGCTGTCGGCGATGGAGACCACCGCGCAGCCGGCGCGGACGATGCCCAGGTAGGCGGCGACGCACTCCAGGTTCATGGGCATGTAGAGGGCGATCCTCGAGCCGGGGCCGAAGCCGTGCTCGCCGAGGCCGTTGGCGACCCGGTTGACCAGCGCCTCGAGCTCGCCGTAGGTGGCGTAGACCTCGCGGTCGCTTCCGTCGCGGCCAAGGACGACGGCGGTGGCGCAGCCCTCGGCCCGGAAGCAGGAGTCGACGATGTTGAGCCGGGCGCCGGGCAGCCAGCGCGGGTCGGTCGGGCCGCGGCTCAGGTCGAGGGTCCCGTCGGGCGGCCGCGCGAAGACGATGCCGAGCGTGTCGATGACGGTCCGCCAGAACCCGGCCCGCTCGGCCACCGACCAGCGGTGGAGCTCGGCGTAGGTCGCGAGCCCGAGTTCGGCCGCGAGCCGGCCCAGGTTCGACCCCGCGATCCGCTCCTCGTCGGGCACCCAGGTCGGCAGCGGTCCCAGCGCCTGGTCCCGGGCCTCGCTCAGCTCGAGAAAGCGCCGCCACTGCTCGTCGAAGCCCTCGGACGGGTCCCGCCGCACCCGCTCCACGAAGCCCAGCCACTCGGCCGTCTGCGCGTCGATGTCCGCTGGTCGCATTGTGTCCGATCATAGCCGAGCCGCAGTCATGGCCCCTCGGTGGTGATGGGGCTTCTATCTCTTTTTCCCTCCTTCTCCCTCCTGGATTCGTGGGTCTTCCCAGTCCGCTCGACGCGAGAGGGAGAAGGAGGGGAAAAAGGAAACGCGTCGCCCGCCGGGGCTCGTGAACGCCGCCTACCCGCGCTCGACTCGCACGACCTCGTCGGCGGGCAGCAGCTCGAGCAGGCGGTCGACAGCGGCGTCGGTGTCGGCCCGGTCGGCGGCCTCGACGGTGACCCAAACCTGGTGGTCGCCGCCCGACTCGTGGCGCGGGTAGCTGCCGATCTTGACCGCCGGGAAGGCGTCGTCGACGTCGCTCAGGATGGTCGCCACCGAGCTCTCGTCCGAGCTCAGGTAGAGGTTGGCGGTGGCGTGGCTCTCGCCGTGGAGCACCTGGCGCAGGGCCGCGATCTTGGCCGCGAACAGGCGCGGGATGCCCGGCAGCAGGTAGACGTTGCGGCACACCACCAGCGGCATGTTGCCGTCGGAGGAGTAGAGCAGGCTCGCACCCTCGGGCACGTTGGCCATGCGCAGGGCGCCCTCGGTGAAGCGCTCGCCCCACCAGTACCGGATCATCCGCTCGAGCTCGGGGTTGCGCTCGACGCCGACCTCGAAGGCCCGGGCCACCGCCGCCACCGTGCGGTCGTCGTGGGTCGGACCGACCCCGCCCGAGGTGATGACCGCATCGTAGCGCTCGGCGCAGAACCGGACCTCGGCGGCGATCTCGTCCTCGTCGTCGCCCATGGTGACGATGCGCTTGAGCTCGACGCCGAGGTCCCGCATGAGCTCGATGATCCGCTCGGTGTTGGTGTCGCGCACCTTGCCCGACAGGATCTCGTCGCCGATGATCAACGCCGCCGCCGTCGTCACCGGCACAGCATAGGCCGCCCTTCTCGGCCCCGCAAGATGAAGTGGCGTTGAACCGCCAAGACGCCAAGCACGCTAGGCCGTCGCAGAAAGCGCGACGACACGAAGGACATCATCGTTCCATGCTCCTTCGCGCTCTTGGCGTCTTCGCGGTGATTCGTCGACGCGGGTCGTCAGAAGATCTCGGCGCCGAACAGCCGGCCGTGGAGGACCACCAGCGCCACGTAGACGACGACCCCGATCACGAACATCGGCAACGAGATCTCGTCGGCGCGCAAGCTCGTGCGGCCGCGCGCGATGGCGACGAAGGGGATCACCGAGGTCTGGCGGAGGAACTTGGTGAAGCCCTCGCCGCGGGTCCGCTTGAGCCGCGCGTCCTGGTGGAAGGGGCCGAGCACCCCGACGATGACGAAGGAGCCGAAGAAGGCGACGTCGCCGAGGGTGCCGTTGCCGAGCATGTGGGCGATGCCGAACAGGGCGAGGCCCATGTTCATGGGGTGGCGGGTGACCCTGAGGATGCCCCGCGGCTCGGTGTTGCCGGGGATCAGGCTCGACGGGCTCGGGGTCGCGAGCATGAGCACCAGCAGCTCGACGGCGGCGAGCATCAGCACCAGGGCGATGCCGCGCTCGACCCACGGTCCCAGCTCCCAGAGCACCGGGCCCAGGTGCCGGTTGCCCCACCACATGACCGTCGCCGGCCCCAGCGTCAAAAACGAGACCAGCGAATAAAGGCCCCGGAACGGCCACTCGCCGAGCTTGTCGACCAGGCGCCGGCGGATCGGACCGTACGACAGCCCGAAGTGGGTCACCACGAACAGCGCCGAGAACACGACGATGAGGGTCAGGATCATGGTGCTGGCAGTATAGCGGCTCGAGCCCGGAAACGGTCAGCGCTGTGCTAGCGTTGAGCCAACGCATCGCCATGGCATCCCCACCTGACCTCGATCGCGTCGCGGACCGTGGCGGCGAGCCGCCGTCGCCGGGGGCCGAGGGATGCGGCCGGATGACCGCTCGTGGAGGCCGATCGTGAGCCAGGCGGGGCTGAGGCGGCGGATCGAGGAGGTCACGGGGCGCAGCCCGCGGGGCGAGGTCCGGGTCTTCACCGACACCTCGGGCTTCATGACGATCAGCTACGGCGACGTGATCCGGGTCGGCGGCCGGGACTTCTTCGTGTTCGGCGAGGCGTCGGAGGGCCGCTTCGGGCTCGACGAGCAGCCCAAGCACTGGGTCAAGCGGGCCTGGGACCTGGCAAGCGGCGAGCGGAAGATCCTGAAGCTCGCCTTCCCGGAGAGCTTCACCATCGACGTCGGGGGCGTCAAGGTGAGGTGCGTGCGAAGCCCGCGCAAGGAGGCCCGGATCCTCGAGGCGACGAGCAGCGACCCGCACTTCATGCACGGCCGCACCGTCGAGGACGACGCGGGCAACCTGGTGAGGGTCCTGGACCGGATCGAGGGCGAGTCCATCTACGACCGGATCCAGAAGATGACCATCTCCCACGACGAGTACTTCCGGGACGAGCTTCCGCGGATCTTCGCCTCGATCCTCGGCTCGGTCCGGGCGATCGCGAGGCTGCACGAGGCCGGCGAGCTCCACGGCGACATCCGCAACGACCACCTGTGGATCGAGCGGGGCAGCGGGACCTGGCGCTGGATCGACTTCGACTACGCCTACGAGTGGACCGAGAACCCTTTCGGGATCGACCTCCTCGGCCTGGGCAACATCCTGCTCTTCGCCACCGGCATGGGCTTCGTCACCGCCCGGAACCTGGAGGAGCTGCTGCCCCCGGACCGAGCCCGCGCCCTCGACCTGGAGCCCGGGGACTTCTCGCTCTTTTATCCCAACCGGATCATGAACCTGGGCAAGCTGTACCCCTGCATCCCGGAGAGCCTGAACCGGGTCCTGATGCGCTTCGCCCACAAGGTCGAGGTCCTCTACACCGACACCGCCGAGCTGGTCGCCGACCTGGAGGCGTGTTTGGAGGACCTGGGCGTGGAGGAGGAACCGTGAGCCACGACGACGCCTGGAGCGACACCCCGGTGACCTGCCCCCAGCGGCACCTCATGCTGGCGGCGGTGGACACCTCGGAGAACAGCGGCCGCGCCGTCGCCTACCTCGCCCGGTGGGCGGCCTGCAGCCCCGAGGCCCGCGTCGTCCTGGCCCACGTCGTCAAGGAGCCGAGCGAGGACCTGGTGCCCGATCGAAAGGACCGGGACCGGCAGATGGAGGAAAACCGCGAGGCGGCGGGCGAGCTTCTGGCCAAGGCGCGGGAGTGCCTCAAGTCGGCAGGGGTGCCCGCGGAGTCGATCGAGACCAAGACCCTGGTGTGCACGCCTCCCGATACCGTCGCCGGGACCCTGCTCGCGGAGAAGGAGCGCGACGGCTACGACACCCTGGTGCTGGGCCGGCGCGGGATGAGCAAGCGCGAGGAGTACATCTTCGGCAGCGTCACGACGCGCCTGGTGCGCGATGCCGCCGACATCTGCGTCTGGGTCGTGGGCTGAGCCGCTAGCCCTTCCAGCTCCGGAAGAACAGCGCCTGCTTGTGGACCGGCTCGGCCCGGGCCTCGAGCTCGGCGAGCTGGCTCTCGCTGAGGGGGTTGAAGGCGCGGGCGAGGGCCACGTTCTCCTCGAGCTGGGCGACGGAGTCGCAGCCGACGATGACCGTGCTCACCGGCAGCGACAGCACGTAGCGCATGGCCTCCCGCATGTCGAGGGGGCCAGGCACGGTGCCGGCGTAGCGGGAGCCCGGGTCCTCGGGCGCCGTCCACGACTTCAGGATCAGGCCGCGGGCCGGGATCTTCATGCCGATGATCCCCATCTCCTTCTCCACCGCCAGGGGCAGGAGCTTGGCCTTGAAGCTCAGGTGGTGGGGGTCGGCGGCGTTGAGGGCGAGCAGGATGCAGTCGAAGTCGAAGCGCTCCATGGCGGCGATCAGGACGTCGGGGTCGGCGTGGCCCGAGATCCCCAGGTGGCGGACCAGGCCCTGGTCGCGAGCCTCGACGAAGGCCTCGATGGCGCCGCCCTCGGCGAAGGACTCCTCGACCTGGTCCATGCGCGACAGGGCGTGCATCTGCCAGAGGTCGACGTGGTCGGTCTTGAGCAGCTCCAGCGAGCGCTCGAGGAGCTTGAGCGAGCCGTCCCGGGTCCGGTCGTGGCTCTTGGTCGCCAGGTAGACCTCGGAGCGGCGGCGCTTCATGACCTCGCCGACGTACTGCTCGGACCAGCGGTGCTCGACACCGCCGTAGCGGGCCGAGGTGTCGACGTAGTTGACCCCGAGGTCGAGGGCGCGCTCGATCAGCGGCACCGCGACGTCGAAGTTGTCGGGCTGCTCGATGGCCGACTGGCCGCCGAGTGAGAAGATCCCGACCTGGTAGCCGGTGGCGCCGAGGTTGCGGGTCGGCATGGCCTTGGGCGTGACGGGATTGTGGGGCAGCGCCGGAAGGTTCTTCGGCTCGCCGCCGAGCACGCTGCTGGCCGCGAACCCCGCGGCGGCCGCGGTGCCCAGCTTGAGCACGTCGCGGCGGTGGATGCGGGCGTCGGTTCTCTTCGAGTCGGTCATGGCGCCTCCTGCAAACGATGATACCTGATCCTAGGTCTCAGTTCTCGACCTGCGCCCAGGGCGACGAGCCCGGGACGCCGGGGGTGAAGACCGCGTCGCCGCTGCGGTTGTCGACCACCGAGGCGTAGGCCAGCACGAGCCCCGGCGGCTCCACCTCGACCCAGGCGTGACCCTGGAGGACCGGCAGGTCGACGAAGGGCGCGAAGACGTCGTTGAGCTGGCGGTATTCGTAGGGGGCGAGCACGACGTCGACCGGGTGGGCCGGCCCGCCCGCGGGCCTCGGGTGGAGCACCACCCGGACGGAGGACATTTCCGGCCGCAGGTTGACCAGGCCGATGTTGGTGCGCCACTCGCCGGCGGCGTGCCTGAGGTTGGGCAGCAGCAGCCGCGGCCGGGCGTCCGAGGCCGGCACCGCGGGAACCGCCTGGCCGTAGGTCCCCTCGTCGTCGGTGGTGAAGGTGCGGCTGGAGATGTGGACGTCGCCGCCGCGGACCTCCAGGTGGAGGGCCGCCGGGCCGTGGTGGTCGAACCACTCGCCGAGGACGTTGGTCAGGCGCCGCGTGCCGTGGTTGGGCACCGGCACCTCCCGGGTCGCGGGCTGGGGATTGCCGACCCCGTGGGCCAGCAGCGACATGGTGACCACGGCGTCGCCGCCGCCCAGGCTGTGCATCTCCAGGTCGGTGGTCCACACGGCGCCGTGGAGGCCCGGGTTGTTGCCGGCCGCCGGCAGGACGAGGCTGCGCGGCTCGGGGCAGGTCCCCTCGCAGATCACGAAGGGCGCCGAGACGGTGCGGCCCTTGCTGTGCCACTCCACCACCACGCGGTAGGTCCCGGGCGGCACCGTCTCCGCCTGTGGCGGGTTGGGGAAGGGGAAGTCCCCCGGCTCCTGCCACCAGGTGTGGAGGGCGAAGATCCGGCTCTCGAAGGGGCCGAAGCGCCACTCGCCGGTCACCTGGGGGCAGGCAAGCTGCAGCTCGGTTGCCACGACCTCGCCGAAGGCGTTCTCGATCCACATCTCGTGGACGCAACACGGGCAGGGGTAGGGGAGGATCTGCGCCTCGGCGCTGGCGTTGGCGACGGTGAACAGGATCTCCACGGTCTCGCCGACCTGGTAGGCGGCGCGGTCGGTGGCGACGGAGATGGTGAAGACCTCGTCGGCGGCGACCACCGGCAGGGCCGCGAGCATCGTGAAACAGGTGGCGAGAAGCGCTCTCATGGCACGAGTGTAGCCCAGTGTCCCGCTCCGCTCGGTGTCGGGGCCGTGGGCCGGATCGCCGGCGTCAGCGCACCCGCCGGAGATCCTTGAAGTGACCGTCACGACCGTCGTAGTCATCGACCTCGATCCGGCCGTCGGCGTCGATGGACAGTGCCGCCGCGACGTGCAGGCTGCCCTCGCCGAGGCCCGAGAAGCCGTCGACCTCGAAGACCGCGATGCCGAAGGGGTAGTCCAGCGACTCCTCGCCGAGCTGGGTCTCGTTGAACTGGATGCGGCGCGGGCTCAGGAACAGGTACCGGTAGCCGTCGGAGGTCTCCATGGCAGAAACCAGGGCGATCGGGACGGTGAGGGCGCCGAGCCGGAGCTCGCCGTCGGCCCGGCTGCGCAGCGCCGACAGCAGCGTGCCCTGGCCGCCCTCGGCGAGCAGGCCGCCGAGCTCCTGGGCCTCCGACACCGGGGTGAAGCGGTGGGCCACGAGCGTTACGGGCATGCTGCGCGTGCCCTGGGGGCCGTCCACCACCGCGGTGCCGGTGAACTCCCGGCCCGGCGGGTCCGCGGCCGCGGCGGGCGCAATGGCGATGGTCATCACGGTCAGCACGCCGAGAACGAGGCTGGCGGATGTCATCTGGCCTCCCGTACGGATTCAACCACGCCGGAGTCTACACTGGCTGCGCCTGGACGGCTCGCCGGGACCGGGCGGACCCGCACCCGGACCCGGACCGGGAACTGGACCCGGTCGCTGTCGCCGATTGCTGATCGCTGATTGCCGCCGCTGGTTGCTGCCGCTGCGGCTGTCACTGCCGTTGACATCGGGCACGGGCACGGGTACGGGCACGGGCACGGGTCGGGGTCCGGCTCGGACGCCACGGCGTCCTCGGCCGGTGGGAGGGTGTAAAACCCTCCCCCTGTGGTTTGGCCCCTTCGGTGCTAGGCGACAGTACGGATGGTTTGCGGTTGCGCCTCGTAGGGGTGGGTTTCATACCCGCCCTCACGGGCGGTGTGGGGGGGGCCGGCAGCGCAGAAGGCGGGTCCGGAGGCGGATCGGGAACCGGTGCCGGAGGCAGAGGCGGAGCCGATTTCTTCAGTGACAGTGGCAGTGGCAGCGGCAGTGACAGTGATCAGGGACGGTACCCCGCGCCAGTCTCCCGCCGCTCCACCCGAGCGGTCGGCGCGTCCGACGCGCCGCCGCAATTCGTCCGACGAATTGCCATCGCGAAAGCGCGCGCGGGCGCGTGCTCAAGCGCGATCGACGGGGAAGGTGATGACCTGGTCGATGCGGGTGGCGCCGGCGGCAAGCATGACCAGGCGGTCGACCCCGAGGGCGACCCCGGCGCAGTCGGGCAGGCCGTGGGCGAGGGCGGCGAGGAGGCGCTCGTCGACCGGAACCTCGGGCAGGCCGCGGGCCCGCCGTTCGGCGAGGTCGGCCTCGAAGCGGCGGCGCTGCTCGGCGGGGTCGCCGAGCTCGTGGTAGCCGTTGGCGAGCTCGACCCCCTCGAGGAAGAGCTCGAAGCGCTCGGCCACCGGCGGGTCGCCGGGGCGCACCCGGGCGAGGGCCGCCTGGGACGCGGGGAAGTCGTAGACGAAGGTCGGCCCGCCGCGGCCGATCCGGGGCTCGACGGCGTGGCTGAGCAGCAACTCGAGCCAGGCGTCGCGGTCGTCGCCCAGGTCCGGCGGTGTGTGACCCAGGAGGTCGGCGGCCCGGGCCGCCAGCGCTGCAACCGGGTCGTGGAAGGGGTCGACGCCCGCGTGCCGGCGAAACGCCTCGGCGTAGGTCAGGCGTTCAGCGTCGCTGCTGCCCAGCACAACCGTGAGCAGGTCCTCGACCTCGTCCATGAGGCGGTGGTGGTCCCAGCCGGGCCGGTACCACTCGAGCAGGGTGAACTCGGGGTTGTGGCGGCTGCCCGCCTCGCCGTCCCGGAAGGCCTTGTCCAGGGCGTAGATGGGGCCGCTGCCCGCCGCCAGCAACCGCTTCATGGCGAACTCGGGCGAGGTCTGCAGCCACAGCCTGAGGCCCTCGTCGTGGCCGGGCCCCCGGTAGCGGCAGCTGAGTGCGGCCAGGTGGAGGTCGGTGACCGGGGCCGCCGCCAACAGCGGCGTTTCCACTTCGAGGATGCCGCGTCCGGCGAAGAAGCTCCGGATGGCGCCGAGAATCTCGGCGCGAAGACGCAGGGTCTCGAGGGATGCGGTCGGTCGCCAGTCGGTTGCCACGGACCGATTATGGACCAGACCGGCGGTCACGGACGCCGCCCACCGCTGCCTCGCCGCGTGACGGGCCGTGGAGTGACCAAGCGGGCGTGGTCAGCCGCCGGGGCTGAGCATCGCCTGGTAGTCGGCCAGGCCCTCGAGGGGCTCGAACAGGATGCGGTCGTCGTCGTGGAGGCGGTGGTACAACCCCCAGCCGGCGGCGCGGGCGTCGCGGAGCTCGTCGATCGCGGCTTCGCGCCGGCCCAGCCACGCCGAGATCGCCGCCCGGTAGTAGAGGGGCTTGCCGTAGAGGTAGGGGTCGTCGACCGCGGCGAGGCGCTCGGACATCGCCCGGGCGGTCGCCAGGTCGCCGCGCCGGGCCGCCACCATTCCGAGCCAGCCCCAGACCGCGACGTCGAGGCGCGTCGGGGGATGTTCGAGCGGCGTCGCGGTGTCCTCGAGCACAGCCTGGGCGCGGTCGAGACGGCCGAGGAGGACCAGGGCGAGGACGAGGTCGAGGCGGGGGCTCACCGAGTTGTCGGCCCCTCCACCGGTGTCGAAGCTCGCCACCGCGCGCTCTGCCAGACGGCTCGCCAGCTCGGGCCTGCCGTGGACCTTGGCCGTTGCCGCCGCCGTCGCCAGCAGGCTGCCGGGATGGGCGGCGGCCGGCGTGGTGGCAGCCTGGCCGACGATCCCGTCGAGACCGGCCTCGTCGCCGAGGGCTGCGCAGGCGCGCGCCTCGGACGCCGTCAAACGGACGTCGGCAGGGAATCGGCTCCTGCCGGTCCGGGCGGCCGCAAGCTCGCCCCTGTGGTCCCCGAGTATGTGGAGCGCGGCTGCGAGGCCCTCGAAGGAGCCGGCGAAGAGGGCGTTGCGGGTGAAGATGGACGGCAGGTCGTCGGCGTGCACCGCGGTGTACGCGGCTCGCGCGCGTTCCGGTCGATTCAGTGCGAGCTCGCGGTCGGCGATGAGGAAGTTCACCGTCCAGTCGCCCGGAACCCGGTCGAGGACTGTTCTCAACGCGCCCAGTGAGTCCTCCCACCGGCCCTCGAAGTCGGCGATGAAGGCGTCCAGCCACAGGCGCTCGAACTCGGTCAGGTCGGCCCGGCGCTCTTCGAGGCGCTCGAGGACCGCCCGGCCGTCGTGGGGGCGGCCGGCCGACCGGAGGGCCATGGCGAGTCGGAGCTCGGCCGACGTGAAGCTCGGGTCGATCTCCAGCGCCCGCTGCAGGTGGCCGATCGCCGCCGGCAGGTCCTCGGCGAAGAGCTCCGAGCCCACCAGGAACTCCCGGTAGGCCTCGAAGGCCGGCGGGTGCGACATCAGGGTCGCGTGGGCGTGCGCGTACCGGTGGATGGCGAGCGCCCCGAGGAGCCGCTGCAGCGCCTCGTCGACGGCGGCGGTCGACTCCTGACGCGGCCTGATGGCGGGCGGTACGGCGTACAGCAGCTCGCCCCGACCGACGTCTACCAGCTGGGCCTGGACCTCCAACGCTCCCTCGTTCAGGTAGAGGGCCCCTGCAACCGCGAGGCCTGCGCCGCGGCGCCGGGCGAGCCTGCAGACCTCGTCGATCGTCCCGGGGGCGGCGTCGACGTCGGCGGTCACGGGGTCGGCGACGTCGGAGCCTGCCAGGCTGCCGAGGATCCGGTCCCGGGCCAGAATCGCGAGGGGCTCGAGGGTCGGGTCGCCGGTCCGATTGACGAAGGCGGTCGCCAGCACGCGGTCGGGCTGGAGGGTGGGCGGACGGGGCCAGAGGATCGCGATGCCTGCCGCAACGGCGACGGCGGCGAGTGCTGCGAGCCACGGCCACACGCGGCGGGCCACGGGGACCGGCGCGGCGAGACCGGCGTCGTCGGAGGCATCCTCCACCGGGCAGACCAGCCGGTAGCCCCGCTTCGGGACGGTCTCGATGAACCGCGGGTTGCGGGCGTCGTCGCCGAGGGCCCGCCGGAGCTCGGCGACGGTGTTGGTCAGGGTGCCCTCGGAGATGATCCGCCCCTCCCAGACCGAGTCGACGAGCTCGTCCTTGGAGACCACCTCGCCGCCGCGGCCTGCGAGCTCCACCAGGGCGTCCATGGCGAGCGGTTCCAGGCGACGGCTGTCGGTCGCCGACTCGAGCAGGTTGCGGTCGGGATGCACAAGCCACTCGCCGAGGCGGAAGGGCCCACCCGGCCGTGGAGATGGCGCTGGCGAGGGGCGCATGGCCCCTTCATTGTAATCCCGCTGCCCGACCGCAGTGCCCGGGAAGGCGACGACCACCCCGGTCGAGCGAGCAGGTCTGGGTCGACGACGTCTGGCTGTCGCCATGACCGGGCTCCCTCGAGAAAGTGGGAGCCCGGGCGGCGGCGCCCGGGCTCCCGGTCCCTGCCTGCCGGATCAGCGACCCGGGATGAAGATCGGGTCGTTGGTCCCGTTGTCGACCACCGAGGCGTAGGCGAAGAAGCGCGCGCCCGGTGTCGCCGAGCTCACCACGGCGTAGAGATCGTCGCCGGTCGCCTTCCCGCCGAGGCTCGAGAAGACGTCGTTGAGCTGGTCGCTGGCGAAGGGCGCGAGCTCGACCTGGAGCTCGCCGGCCGGGCTGCCGTCCGCGAGGTAGGTCCTCACGTCGACGGTGATCGGCACCCCGCAGGCGCTCACCACGCCGATGTTGGTGCGGGCCGCCGCCGAGCCCTCGAGCCCGATCAGCCGAAGCTCGGTCCCCGGACCGGCTGCGACGGCGTCGTCGAAGCTGCCGATGAATTGGCCGTAGTGGCCGCCGCCTTCAGCGGTCCGGGTGTGGGCGCCCGCCAGCAGGTCGCCGCCGACCGCGGTCACGCGCAGGGTGCCCGCCCCCTCGGCGTCGAACAGGGAGCCGACGGCGTCCCGGTAGCGCACGCTCACATCCGGCGCCAGCTCGAAGGCGACGGCGGCCGGGGCGGTGTTCGCCTGGCCGCGGACGAGCAGCTCCACGGTGTACGAGGCCCCGGAGTCGCCGCGGTTGTGGAGCTCGAGGTCGGTGGTCCACTCGCTGCCCTTGAAGCCCGAGGCGTGAGCCGCGCCCGGGAGGTAGAGGGTGCGCGGGACGAGCTTGTAGACCAGGTTGCCGAGGTCGCCGGCGACGTAGATCGCCCCCGACGGGCCGAC
>DATHSO010000079.1:0-3260 GCA_035464095.1 Candidatus Methylomirabilota bacterium
CGGCAGGCCCGACCGAAACTCACGGCGAGAGCCGGGAATTTCCGCTAGACAATGCGCTCGCGGATCTTGGCGGAGATGACGTCCATGAGCCAGACGGTGGCGGCGATGAGCAGGACCAGGGTCCCGACCTCGCCCCACTCGCCGAGGTCGACCCTGGGCTTGAGGATGTAGCCGATGCCGCCGCCGCCGACGAAGCCGATGATGGTCGACATCCGGACGTTGATGTCCCAGCGGTAGATGGTGAAGCTGAGGAAGGGCGGGATGACCTGGGGCACGACCCCGTAGCGCAGCACCTGCAGGGGCGAGGCGCCGGTGGCGGCGATGGCCTCCATGGGACCGGTGTCGATGGACTCGATCTGCTCCGAGTAGAGCTTGGTCAACGCCGCCACCGAGTGAACCCAGAGGGCGAGGACGCCGGCGAAGGGGCCGATCCCGACCCAGGAGATGAAGATCAGCGCCCACACCAGGGGCTCGACGGCGCGGACGAAGTTCATGAGGGTGCGGGAGACCGTGTAGGCGATCCCGGCCCCCAGCGAGCCGCGGGTCAGGTTCCGGGCCGACGGAAAGGCCAGCACGAAGGCCACCGGGATCGCGAAGGCGGTGGCCATGAAGGCCAGGAACACCGTCTGGACCAGGAGCACCAGGCCCTCGTGGAGGACGGCGCTCGACGGGTTGGCAAGGCCGCGGACGATGTCGGCGGCCTTACCGAACTTGGTCAGGAAGGTGACCAGGTCGAGCTCGGTGATGAGCCAGCCGGTGAAGAAGGTGAGCTCGATGAAGACCGCCGTGAACCAGCCGCGCAGGGTCCGGTTCCACTCCAGGTCGGCCTCCCACTCCGGCACGCCTAAGAACCAGGCGCGGCCGGGCGAGGCCCCGAGCCGGGTCGGGAACAGGTTCCAGACCACGGCCAGCACGAGCCCCGCCACCGCCGCCCACGCGTAGTGCAGCAGGTCGAGGATCTGCTCCGCGTTCAGCAGCAGCCCTGTGTCGCCGCGGCGCCCCGAGAAGGCGAGGGCGAGGAACTCGGCCATGAGGACCACGATGGCGAGGAGCACTCCATCGAGGAGGATCGCCTGGAGCCGGGCGAGCCCCTCGTCGAGGGCCCTCGGGGTCGCGGAGCGGGCCCGGGCCGGCACCTCAGAACCCCGTGTTGGAGGCCGGCTGCGCCTCCTCGCCGTAGATCTCTTTGAATGTCGCGTGGTCGAACTGCTCCGGCGAGCCCTCCCAGACCAGGCGGCCGTCGCGCAGGGCCACCATCCTGGTCGCGTAGCGGGTCACCAGGTCGATGTCGTGCAGCGAGCAGACAACGGTCATGCCCTCCTCGCGGTTGAGGGCCTCGATGTGCCGCATCACCGAGTGGCGCAGGGCCGGGTCGAGGGAGGCCACCGGCTCGTCGGCCAGAATCAGCCGCGGCGCCTGCATCAGGGCGCGGGCGATGGCCACCCGCTGTTGCTGGCCGCCGGACAGGGCGTCGGCGCGGCTCGAGGCGCGGTCGTCGAGGCCGACCCGCGCCAGGCAGGCCATGGCCCGATCGCGCTCGGCGGGCGGGAAGGACAGCAGCAGGCTCGGCAGCAGCCGGTTGCGCCCGAGCGCCCCGGAGAGGACGTTGTCCATAACCGTGTGGCGCTTCACCAGGTTGAACTGCTGGAAGATCATGGCGGCCTGGCGCCGCAGCTCGCGCAGCCGGGCGCCCCGGGCGCCGGTCATCTCCTCGCCGAGGATCCAGACCCGCCCCTCGGTGGGGTCGATGAGGCGGTTGATGCAGCGCAGCAGGGTCGACTTGCCCGAGCCCGACAGGCCGAGCACGGCCAGGAACTCGCCGGGGAGGACCTCGAGGGTGACGCCCTCCAGGGCGCGCACCCCACCCGGGTAGACCATCCCCAGGTCCTCGACCCGGATCGCCGGGCCGGCGCTCACGAGCCGCCCCCACCGCGCTTGCGCTCCAGGCTCGCCTCGGCCGCCTCCAGCAGCCGGGCGGCGCTCACCCCGGTGTTCCTGAGGGCCTCCCGGAAGCCGTCGAAGTCGGCGTCGGTGCACGGGTCGGCAGCCACGCCCGCGACCAGGTCGTAGTAGGCCCCCTGGCCGTCCGGCGTCTCGAGGAAGCGCTGCAGCGAGGCCTCGAAGCGGCGCCACGTGGCCTCCGGAAAGCCGCGCCGGACGCAGCACACGTCGTTGGGGATGGGATCGGTGAGCGCGATGACCCGGACGGTCTCGAGGAACCGGTCCCGGGCCTCCTGGTTCGCCATGTTCTTCAGGATCAGGAAGCGGGCGTCGCCGACCTTGGTGCCGTCTCGCTCGTTGGCCGCCGACGGCGGCGAGTAGAAGGAGGCGCCGCCCTGGACCTTGCCGTCGGCGACCGCCTGGACGGCGTTGGGGTGGCCGCCCGCGAAGAAGACGTGGCCGAGCTCGACCCGGTGCCGCTGGAGCAGGGCACGCGGGAAGATGTGGCCCGAGGTCGAGGTCTCGTCGGAGAAGGCGAAGGTGCGGCCATTCAGGTCCTCGATACGGCGAATGCCCGAGTCCGAGCGGGTCATGACGCAGCCGTAGTAGACCTTGGTCCGCTCGGGCGCCGGCTGGTCGGTGCGCTTGAGGATGCGGGTTTCGCGCAGGGTCCCGGGGCGGTCGTACTCGAGCTCCTTGCGGCCGTCGCCGACGAAGTCGTTGGGGCCCGAGGTGACGTGCCGGCTGACCGCCGCCGCGACCCCGTCCCGGCGCTCCACCAGGGACCACACCGCGGCCTTGTCGTCGGTCACCGGCACTTCGACCCAGCCCGGGGCGCGCTCGTCGAGGAGCTCGACCACCATCGCCCGCAGCCGGCCCCGCACCGTCTCGGGGAAGGCGATCCGGGCATCGACCAGGTTCTCCAGCCGCTCCGGCTCGCCGGGCGCGGTGCGGGTGACGACGACCGCGTAGCGCTCCACCGAGCGGACCACCTGGAGCCGCGCCTCGGCACCGTAGCGGGCGTTGGCGACCACGTAGGCGAAGGCGGGCACCCAGGCGACGTCGGCCTGACCGGCCCCGAGGGCCTCGATGACCGCCGCGTAGCTGGTGGGCACCTGGGAGCGCAGGGTGAGCCCGCTGTCGGCACGGACGAAGCGCGCCAGCTCGTCGCCCCGGCGCACCAGGGTCCCCTGCTCCACCGACGGCACGAACAGCATCTGGACCGCCTGCTCGCCGGCGCCCTCGATGCGCGCGCGCCGGTCCAGGCCCCAGATGAAGACCGCCAGCAGGGCGATCACCACCGCCCAGCCGAGCCACGG
>DATHSO010000080.1:0-76717 GCA_035464095.1 Candidatus Methylomirabilota bacterium
CAATGATGGGCAAGCGCTAATGGACGACACATCCGGCCGGACCAGGTCTCGACCAGCCCGACTCATCTGCGCCGCGTTCCTGTGCTGCGCCGTCTTCACGTCCGCCTCAGTTGCTGCCCTGCAGTTAGCAGGTAGCGAGGATACGCCGGTGCTGGAGCAGGCACCTGACGGCATTCCCGAGCCCCCAGGTAAAGTCGACGTCCAACCCGTCGCCGAGGATGACCAGATCAGGCGACGAATCGCGGATATTCTGAAAACGACACGCTGGTTCGGCGAGCCCAAGGTCGCTGTCCAGGATGGAATCGTTTTCCTGAAAGGAACGACGGAAAACGATGAATCCAAGCAATGGGCCGGAGATTTGGCGAAGAATACGGAAGGCGTGGTCGCAGTCGTCAATCAAATCGAAGTGGCCCCCACCACGGTTTGGGATTTCGATCCGACCTTTCAGGTACTGAATGATCTAGCACGAGGACTCGTTCGACTGCTGCCCCTGATCGTGGTGGCGGTGGTCGTCCTCGCTATTTCGTGGATCTTCTCCAGGTTAACGGTGTACGCACTGCGTCGCGGTCTGCTAGCTCGATCCCTCAGCCGGCTTCTGCGCGAAGTGATGGCCCGGGCTGGCGGAGTGCTCGTATTGCTTGCCGGCCTGTACCTCGTGCTCCGGATCGCCGGGCTCACGCAACTCGCGCTCACGGTGGTGGGCGGCACCGGCCTGATTGGTTTGGTGCTGGGCATCGCATTCCGCGACATCACGGAGAATTTTCTCGCCAGTCTCTTTCTGAGCTTGCAGCAACCGTTTCGTGAGGGCGATCTGGTGGAAGTGGCAGACGTCACGGGTTACGTTCAGCGGCTGACCTCTCGCACGACTGTTCTTTTGACACTTGACGGCAATCAAGTGCAAGTCCCGAATTCGACCGTCTTCAAGAGCACGATTCGCAACTTCACAAGTAATCCCAATCGCCGCGATGATTTCATCGTGGGTATCGGCTACGACGATTCCATCCCTTTTGCCCAGGAAGTCGCCATGAAGGTGCTCGCCGAACATCCGGCCGTTTTGAGTGAGCCCGAACCCTTGGTGCTCGTGGAAAACCTTGGACCGTCCACGGTCAACCTACGTGTCTATTTCTGGCTCGATGGCGGTCGACACAGCTGGGTGAAAGTGAAATCGTCCGTCATTCGGCTCGTCAAACGGGCTTTCCAGAGTTCGGGAATCTCTCTGCCGGACGAGGCTCGCGAAGTCACCTTCCCTTACGGAGTGCCTGTCCGCATGATAGGAGGCGAAGGGGCTGCGGAACCAGCCGACCCAGCCCTGGCGAAGCCGACTGCCGAGCCCGAAACAGTCGTGACCAAGGCGGAAGCTGGCCTGCAGAGCGAAGCCGAGGAAATCAAAGAACAAGCACGCAGATCTTGGACCCCCGGGGAGAATCTCCTGACTCCATCGTAGTCTGGCCAACCACCGTCGCATCAACGAAATGGCCGTGAGCCCTTCGCGGGTGCCTTCGATGATGAAGCGGGCGAGGCGGTCATCGAGGCAGAGCTCCTCGGTGGCGCCCCGGGGGCGCGTTCTTGACGTTCCGGAAGCGTTCAGTGAGAGGGGCGATGTTGGCGCGGTTGATCGCCACGCGCTGCTCGGCTGTTTGTCGTCTCCAATCGAGCGGGATCGCTGCCAGGTCAGAGCCGTTGAAGAGGCTCTGAGCGACCCTGCTCACGGGCTCCAGCGCGCGTACAGCGTTTCGAGCCGCTCCATGGAGGTTGTGCTGAGATGGTGGTCGGGGCCGAGGACGCGGGTCAGGAGGTCCCGTGCCTCCAGGAGCTCCTCCTCGGCTTCCTCGAAGCGGTCGAGATCCGTGAGGGTCCAGCCGTGATTGCTGAGGATGACGCCGCGGAGCACGCTGTCGGGCGGAAGGGAATGCCGGGCACCCCCGGCGGCCTGCCCGAACAGCTCACAGGCTTCGGCGGTCTGGTCGAGCTTGCGGAGGACGAAGGCCAGGTTGTTCGTGGAGTTCAGGGTGTCGGGATGATCGGGACCGAGCGTGGCCGATGAGATCTCCCGCACCTGTCGATGGAGCGCGAGCGCCTCCTCCAGCCGGTTCTGCTGTGAGTAGAGCACCGCCAGGTTGTTCATCATGTTGAGGGTCTCGGGATGCTCGGTCCCGAACACCTGACGGGCCAGGCCGAGGGCCTCCAGGTAGATCTGCTCCGCCTCCTCCACCCGCTCCATCTGCTCCAAGAGCGCCGCCAGGTTGTTGAGGGTGGTGATCGTGTCGGGATGGTGGGCGCCCAGCACCACCTGGCTTCTGGCGAGCACGTCGAGGTAGATCTGCTCCGCCTCCCCGAGCCGATCCTGTTCGCTGTACAGGAGGCCCAGATTGCTGGCGGCGTCGAGCGTCTCGGGGTGATCGTCGCCCAAGCTGGACCTGCAACCCTCCAGAGCCTCGAGGTAGAGCGGCTCGGCCTCGTCGTGCCGCCCCTGCCAGAAGTGGAGGCTGGCCAGGTCGTTGATGACCGACAGCGTCTCCTGGTGCCGGTCGCCGACGGTCTCACGGAGCCTGGAGAGGACGGCGCTCAGCAGCGTCTCGGCCTCGTCGTACCTCCCTTGCCTCCGATACACATGGGCGAGAGTGGCCCGACTCCTGAGGGTGTCGAGATGGTCCGCCCCCAGCTCCCGCTCGAACAGGTCTCGGGCGGAGGCGGCATGCTCGACGGCGGCGTCGTAGTCTCCGATGGCCGTGTAGGTGGCTCCGATCGTGTGGTGGATGGCGGCGGCGACCTCGGGCTGATCGGAGAGCTCGCTTCCGATCTTCTCGTCGGCACCCTCGAGGATCCGGCGTAGTAGGGTCGTGTCCAGCGGTCCGGCCACGGCGGGGTCGACCCCGGCCAGGATCTCCCGAGTGAACGCCGCGACCCGCTCGCTCTTGGCGGCCTCGATCCTGGCGACCCGCTCGGCCTCCCGCGCCCGGTCGCGGTCCTGGCGGGCCTGGACAAAGCCCCAGGTGGCGGCGGCCAGCCCGGTCAGCAGGGCCAGCGTCACGCCCGCGGTGGCGACGAGCGGACCCCGGTACTGGCGGGCTAGCGCGCGGGTCCGGTAGCGCAGGGACTGGGGCACGGCATCCACGCGCCGCCCTTCGAGGAACGCCTGCAGGTCTCGGATCAGGTCAGCGGCGCTGGCGTAGCGCTCGGTCCGTTCGGGAGCCAGCGCCCTGCGGACGATCCAATCGACCTCGGAGCGCAGCCGGGGCAGCAGCCGACGGCGCGACGCCGGGGATGGGGCCAGCATTTCAGCGATGTCATGGCTGCGCTGGACCCGCGTCGAGACCGGATCGACGATCGTGTCGCGAAGCACGGTGCGGAGCTCGTGGAGCGGGGTGTCCATGAGCCGCTCGGGATCGAGGGTCTTGGTGCCGGTCAGGAGCTCGTAGAGGACGGCGCCCAGGGAGTAGACGTCGGTTCGCGTGTCGATGTCGCCCTCGTCGCCCTCAGCCTGCTCCGGGCTCATGTAGGGTGGCGTGCCGGAAAGGCTCCGTTTGGTCGCGGCCGCCGCCTTCGGCCGAGCGGCCGTGGCGATGCCGAAGTCGATGACCTTGGGCGTGGGCTCCTCGTCCACCACATGGACGAGGATGTTGCCAGGCTTCAGGTCGCGGTGGATGACGCCCTTCTGATGGGCGTGCTCGACCGCCCGGCACACCTTGACGAACAGCTCCAGGCGCTGCCGGAGCTCGAGACGGTGCTGATTGCAGAACTCCGTGATCGGCTCGCCCGGTACATACTCCATCGCGAAGTACGGCCGGCCTTCTGCCGTCGTGCCGGCGTCGTAGACGTGGGCGATCGCAGGATGGCTCATCCGGGCTAGAGACTGCTGCTCGACCGCGAAGCGCGCCACGTCGGTGGCACCCGGAAGGCTGTCGGAGAGCAGCTTCAGGGCCACCTTCCTCCGGACCGGCTCGAGCTGCTCGGCGAGGTACACCGTGCCCATCCCGCCCCGACCGAGAAGCTCCAGCACCCGGAAGGCTCCGATTCGGGAGCCGACGGCCGGGTCGTCGCCCCGCGGTGGCTCCGTCTCGGCGGGCGGCCCCTCGTACAGGGTTGGTACCTCAGAAGAGTCCAGGGTAGCTTCCGATCAGCACCGGCGACCTGCAGCCGTAATCCCTCCCCGCCCTGCCCATGATCGAAGCAGCCAGTGCTCCTCGAGTATACTTTTTTCGGGCATGAAATCTCGCGATACGACCAGGAAGACGGACGAGCTCGATCCCAGCGCCGACCGTCGGGCCGCGGCGAGACAGGCAGAAGCCTGCCTGGTGTTCATCCACGGCCCCCAGCTCGGAGAGCTGATCCCGCTGCGCGGCGAAGACCTCGTGCTCGGAAGGTCCGATGACTGCGAGGTGCGGGTGACCGGCGACGGCGTTTCCAGGCGGCACTGCCGGGTCGCCCGTAATCCCGGCTCCGGATACTTCGTGGAGGACCTGGGCTCCACCAACGGCACCCGGATCAACGACGAGCCGGTCGAGCATGCCCCGCTCCGGGATGGGGACCTGATCTCCGTCGGCAGCTCGGTGCTGAAGTTCGTTGGCGACCGCAATATCGAAGCCTCATACCACTCCCGGGTTCACTACCAGGTGAACCGGGATGTGCTGACCGGGCTTTTCAACCGGCGCAGCTTCGACTCGACTCTCGAGGTCGAGGTGTTGCGCGCCATCCGCTACCGGCGCCCGCTCTCCGTGGTCCTGTTCGACGTCGACCGCTTCAAGTCGATCAACGACGGTTACGGGCACGCCGCTGGGGACGCCGTTCTCCGGAGCATTGCGCAGATCCTCTCGGAGCGCACCCGCCGCAGTGACGGTCTGTTCCGGATCGGCGGCGACGAGCTGGCGCTGATTCTCCCGGAGACCTCTCTTGACCGGGCGGCGGCCGTCGCAGAACTCTACCGCGAGCTTGTCGCGAGCGCGAGGTTCGGTCCTCCTGATGCCCCGGTCGGGGTCACCGTGAGCTTCGGCGCCGCCGAACTGGCCCAGGGCATGGAGCGTCCGGATGATCTGCTCCGGGTGGCCGACCGGCGCCTGTACGCTGCCAAGGCCGCCGGTGGCGACAGGGTGGTTTCCGCCGACCTTCGGACGGAGTGACCCTCCAACATCGGCGACCGCCGACCTCAGGTGGGCCGGGCTCGCCGAACGGCGCCCGCCATCGTTGCCCGGTGAGGGGTTACGAAGCTGAGAGTCGTGACTGCATCACTCCGGAACCGGCACTTGAAGTGTCGCGCGACGGGTCAGCACGGCACGCAGACCGCTACCTCCTGGTCCCGCTCGCCGAGAAGTACGCGCACTCGGGATGATGGAACACGAACGCCGACACGCTCGCCTCGGGGTCCATCATCATGCCGTCGGTCAGCGACACGCCGATCTCGTCGGGGTCGAGGAGGCGCCAGATGATGCGCTGCTGGTCGAGGTCGGGGCAGGCCGGGTAGCCGGGGCTGTAGCGCTTGCCCCGGTAGGCGGCGCGGAAGCGCTCCTTCATGGTCAGCTCGGGCGGGTCGGGGAAGCCCCACAGCTCACGCAGCCGGCAGTGGAGGCGCTCGGCGGCGGCCTCGGCGGTCTCCACGGCGAGGGACTGCAGCGCGTGGCTGCGCAGGTACTCGCCGTTGGCGCGTTCGACGGCGGCCCGCTCCCGCACGCCCTCGCCGGCCCCGACCACGAACAGGGCCACCGTGTCGCGGCGGCCGTCGGCCGGCGGCAGCACATAGTCGGCGAGGCACAGCCCGTCGTCCTTGGGCTGGCGCGGGAACTCGAGGTCCGCCACCGGCGACGAGGCGCCGGGCTCGAAGAGGTGGACGGTGTTGCCCTCGGCCTCGGCCTCGAGGAAGCGCCAGACCTCGGCGACCCGCATCCACGCCTCGGCCTCGGCCTGGAGCTCGCTCACCACCTCGACCACCTTGCCGAGCGTGGGATCGGCCTCGGCGAGCAGGCGCTCGAAGCTGCCCCGAAGCCCGAGGTGCTTGCCGTAGAGCATCTGCGGGTTGAGGTACGACCAGACGTCCCGCAGGTCGTCGACCCGGCCGGTGACGTGACGGTCGAGGTTGGGCGGGGAGGGGAGGGGGAGGTCGACGCGGACCCGGGAGGAGCGTGACGGTGCCGGGTCAGACGATCTTGACGATTCGGCTTGAGCGGAATCGTCAAGATCGTCTGACCTGGCACCGCCGAGACCGTCGATCAACGACTGCCGCCGATCGGGGTCGGTCAGCCCCTGCATCACCTCGAGCCCCCGCATGGCGTCGGCGCAGTAGATCACCGGGCCGCCGTAGGCCGGGGCGATGCGCGACCGGGTGAAGCCGGCGGACAGCGCCGCGCCGCCGACCAGGACCGGGACCTCGATGCCGGCGGCTCGCAGGTCCTCGGCTGTCACCACCATCTGGTGGGCCGACTTGACGAGCAGGCCCGACAGCCCGACCGCGTCGGGCCGGTGCTCCCGGCAGGCGGCCACCAGCCGCTCGGGCGGCACCTTGATGCCCAGGTCGACGACCTCGAAGCCGTTGTTGGCGAGCAGGATCTCGACCAGGTTCTTGCCGATGTCGTGGACGTCGCCCTTGACGGTGGCGAGCACGACCAGGCCGCGGCTCGCCGTGTCGGCTTCGTCCATGTGGGCCTCGAGGTGGGAGACCGCGGCCTTCATGGACTCGGCGGACTGCAGGACCTCGGCGACGATCAGCTGGTTGGCGTTGAACAGCCGCCCGACCTCGGTCATACCGGCCATCAGGGGGCCGTTGATGATGTCGAGGGGGGCGGCGCCCTCGGCGAGCTTGAGGTCGAGGTCGGCCGTGAGCCCTTCGCGGGTGCCTTCGATGATGAAGCGGGCGAGGCGCTCATCGAGGCAGAGCTCCTCGGTGGTGCCCCGGGGCGCGTGCTTGACGTCCCGGAAGCGTTCAGTGAGGCGGGCGATGTTGGCGCGGTTGATCGCCTCGCGCTGCTCGGCTGTTTGTCGCCTCCAATCGAGCGGGATGGGTGCCAGGTCAGACGATTCAGACGATTTCACATCGGCGAAATCGTCTGAATCGTCTGACCTGGCACCCTCGGGATGATTGAACAGCAGCGCCTCGGCGTCCCGGCGGACGTCGTCGGGGATCGAGGCGAAGCGCTCGAGGCCCTGGCTGTTGACGATGGCGAGGTCGAGGCCGGCCTTGGTGCAGTGGTAGAGGAAGACCGAGTTGACGACCTCCCGGGCCGCGGGGGGCAGGCCGAAGCTGACGTTGGAGATGCCGAGCACGGTCCGGCAGTGGGGCAGGGCCTGCTTGATGAGCCGCAGGCCCTCGATGGTCTCCACCGCGCTGCCTATGTAGCCGGCGTCGCCGCTCGCCGCCGGGAAGACCAGCGGGTCGAAGACCAGGTCGTGGTCGGCCAGGCCGTAGGTCCCGGTCAACAGCTCGTGGCTGCGCAGCGCGACCTCGAGCTTGCGCTCGCGGGTGAAGGCCTGGGCGTCCTCGGGGTGCTCGTCGATGGTGCCGACGACGGCCGCAGCCCCATAGCGGCGGAGCAGGGGGCAGATCGCCTGGAAGCGCGCCTCGCCGTCCTCCAGGTTGATGGAGTTCACGATCGCCCGGCCCTGGCAGTAGGTGAGGGCGAGCTCCACCGCCTCGGGGTCGGTGGCGTCGATCATGAGCGGCGCCTTGACGGAGCGCACGAGGCGCTCGTAGAAGGCGCGGATGTCGGCGAGCTCGTCGCGGTCGGTGGTGGTCAGGCAGACGTCGACGATCTGGGCGCCGCCGGCGACCTGGGCGCGGGCGATCTCGGCCGCCTCGTCCCAGCGCTCGCCGGCGACCAGCCGGCGGAACTTCCTCGAGCCGAGCACGTTGGTGCGCTCGCCGACGAGCAGCGGGCGGTTCTCGGGGGTCGACTCCACCAGGTCGACGCCCGAGAAGAAGACCCGGGTCGAGCGCCGCACCGGGAGCGGCCGCGGCCGCTTGCCCTCGACCATGGCGGCGATGGCGGCGATGTGGCGCTCGGTGGTGCCGCAGCAGCCGCCCACCAGATTGAGCCAGCCGGCGTCGGCGAATCGCTGGAGCTTGGCGGCCAGAGTGTCCGGGGTCTCGGGGTAGCGGCCGTCCTCGTCGGGCAGGCCGGCATTCGGGTAGCAGGAGACCGCGGCGGCGGTCATCTCGTGCACCGAGCGCAGGTGGTCGGTCATGAACTCGGGGCCGGTGGCGCAGTTCAGGCCCACCGCCAGGGGCCCGGCGTGCTCGATGGAGGCGACGAAGGCCTCGGCGGTCTGGCCGCCGAGCATGGTGCCGTTGAGCTCGATGGTGCCCGAGACGATCACCGGCCGCTCGACCCCGGCCGCCCGGCACACGTCGCCGATGGCGATGAGCGCCGCCTTGGTGTTGCGGGTGTCCTGGCAGGTCTCGACGGCGAAGAGGTCGACGCCGCCCTCCAGCAGCCCCGCCGCCTGCTCGGCGAAGCCGGCCACCAGCTCGTCGAAGGTGATCCCACCGGTGACGCTGATCGCCTTGGTGGTGGGGCCCACCGAGCCGGCGACGAATCTCGGCCTCGTCGACGAGGACGCCTCTCGGGCCGCTTCGACCGCGATCTCGGCGGCGCGCCGGTTGAGCTCGCGCGCCCGCTCGGCGAGGCCGTACTCGGCGAGCACCACCGGCGTGCCGCCGAAGGTGTCGGTCTCGATGATTTCGGCGCCGGCCGCCAGGTAGGCCCGGTGCACGTCGAGCACCACGTCCGGCCGGCTCACGACGAGGTGCTCGTTGCAGCCCTCGAGCTCGGGCCCGCCGAAGTCGGCCGCGTCGAGGTCGCGGCTCTGGAGCATGGTTCCCATGGCGCCGTCGAGCACCAGGATCCGCTCGCGCATCAGGGCGACGAGCTCGTCGCGACGATCGGAGCCGGGAGACGTCATAGCCACCTTGTACGCAAGTGGGAGCGCGAAATCAACTTGGAGCCTGCAGATGGTCTCTGCCCGGAGGTCGATTGACGTCCGCGCGATTCCGGTTATGATGTTGAGACTAGATATATTGAACATGGATGCAAGTAGTTCCTATTTTCGTTGGTTCTTGTACACTCATGAGGCGATGCCGGTCGCGACGGACCGGCCCCGGAGGAAGGAGATCGGGTCATGATGTTCACGTCTCTCGTCGGGAGATCCCGCTGGTCGATCGTCGCCGGCGCCGCACTGGTGCTGCTCGTGGCCGGGACGGCCGCGGCCCAGCACCCGCCGATCTACCTGCTCGACGCCAACGGTGACACCATCGATCCCATCACCGATGAGAACGCCAGTGCGCCGTTCTCGATCAAGCAGACCTGCGGCATGTGCCACGACTACGACGTCATCACCCAGGGCTACCACTTCCAGATGGGGTGGGACGTGGTGTCGGATGACTACGGCGTCGAGGCGGGTCGGCCGTGGAGTCTGTCCAACGGACTGATGGGCCGCTGGTACCCCTTCGCCTTCCGGCAGCTGGCCAAGAAGTCGAACGAGCATCCCGACGAGATCGACCTGACGGTCTACGACTTCGTCGGCTTCTCGTCGCCGGGCCGGGGCGAGCCGCCGTGCGGCGCCTGCCACCCGGGCGGCGGCGGCCTCGAGTTCGACCGTGACGGCGAGCGCTACGACGAGCGCCTCGCCGGCGAGCCGGAGCTCGCCGAGACCCTCGACGGCGACTACCACCGGAGCAAGTGGGACCGCAGCGGTGTCGTCGAGGCCGACTGCCTGATCTGCCACCTCGAGGGCTACGACTTCGAGAGCCGGGTCGACCAGCTGAAGAACGGCAACTACAAGTGGGCCGTGGTCGCGGGCTCGCGCATCGGCATCGTCGAGGGAGCGGTGCGGCGGGACCAGGAGCCGGAGGTGCTGTACGAGAAGCGCCTGTTCAACGCCGACGGCACCATCACCCTCGAAATGTCGTGGCCGCCGCCGGACGAGAACTGCGAGTACTGCCACGGCCGGTCGGACGTCAAGAAGCGCGGCTTCTCCTGGAACGACATCTTCAACCCGGACATCCACAACCAGCAGGGCATCAGCTGCACGGCCTGCCACCCGGCCGGCCTCGACCACCAGATCGCCAAGGGCACCGAGCCGGCGTTCACCCTCGCCCCCGAGCTCGACGGCAGCAACAAGTCGTGCGAGGAGTGCCACATGCAGGGCTACCTCGGCGCCCCGGTGCCCGAGCACGTCTCGATCCGGCCCAGCCACCTCGCCCGGATCACCTGCGAGAGCTGCCACATCCCGCAGCTCAACCGCGCCGCCGCCAACGGCCTCGAGGTGGTCAGGGGCAGCCTCGAGTTCTACCCCCGTCCGCCCGAGGCCGAGGAGGCCGGCGAGGTCGGTCTCTGGAATCCCGACTACGTCCGCCGGGAGGACGGGAACGTCTACCCGATCAACCGCTTCCTCGCGGTCTACTGGGCCAACCGGGACGCCGACGGGCTCGTCCACCCGCTCTTCCTGCGCGAGCACGAGGCCGGCTGGAAGGGCTTCGCCGAGGCGGTCACCGACGACAACGAGGACGGCCGGCTGGAGGTCAACCGCCCCGAGGAGATCGTGGCGGGGCTGAAGGCCTTCGCCGCGTCGCTCCAGGGAAACCGGCGCTTCGAGCGGATCCAGCCGGTCTTCATCAAGTCCGAGACCGCCTACGAGCTGGACGAGAACGGCGAGCTGGTGACCAGCCCCCTGGCCGGCACGCCGCTGGAGGGCGGCTCCGAGGTCGAGTTCTCCATCAACCACAACACCGCCCCGACCCGGATGACCCTCGGCGTCAATGGCTGTGAGGACTGCCACGTCGCCGAGGCCCACATGTTCAGGGGTCAGCAGATGGTGGACCTGCACGGCCCCGACGGCAGCCCGGTCACCATCTCCAACGGCCGTTTCTTCGGCTGCAACCTGTTCGCCTTCCGCGTCAACTCCATCCACCAGCAGATCGTCAGCCCGTACATCGGGCCGATGATCATGCTGGTGGTGTTCCTGATCGTCGTCCACTACCACAGCTACGGGCCCAAGCGCATCACCTTCGACCCCTACTCCGAGGAGGTCGAGCGCTTCACCCTGTTCGAGCGCGGCGTCCACCTGTTCCGGCTCATCTCCTTCGTGTTCCTCGCGGTGACGGGCCTGATCCTGGCGTTCAACCTCCACCTCTGGCAGCAGCTGCTCTTCGGCTCCGCCGCCACCCTCCACAACTTCCACGTCTGGATGGGCATCGTCTTCATCGCCACGACCGTGCTCGGCGCGGTGCTGTGGTTCCGGGACGCCACCTTCGAGTCGTACGACAAGGACTGGGTGCGCAAGATGGGCGGCTACCTGGGCCACAAGGGCGAGGTCCCCGCGGGCCGCTTCAACGCCGGTCAGAAGATGTTCTACTGGCTGTCGAGCATCCTCGGCGTGCTCATGGGCGTCACCGGGCTCGTGCTGGTCTTCAAGGGCGCGTTCTCGCTGCCGACGATCTGCGTCACCTCCACGATCCACAACCTCCTGGGCTTCTTCCTGATCGCCGGTGTCGTCGCCCACGCCTACCTCGGCACCGTCGCCAACCCCGGCACCTGGCGGGTGCTGGTGGACGGCTCGGTGACCCGGGAGTGGGCCAAGCACCACCACCCCAACTGGTTCCGCAAGCTGGTCGAGCAGGAGCGGATCGAGGAGGCGGAGGCCAAGCTCGAGGAGCGCTCCGGAACGAAGCCCGGGGACGGCGGACGCGAGGCCTGAGCCGGACGGCCCGAAGAATCGTGGACCGCACCCGGGCGCGGCGCCCCGAACTGAGGTCTCGGAGGGCGAGGCCTCTGTTCGGGGTCTCCCCGGTTTACGGCTCGGGCACGGTCACGGTAGGGTCGGCATCGCCATGTCTCGAGGAGAGCCGATGACCCGCGAAGCGATCGACACCTTCCGCCGACGGTTCCGAGACGCCTGGCAGCGATCGGACCGCATCTTCGACCTGGTGCCGAGGGAGCACTGGCTGGACCAGCCCATCGAGCTGCGCCACCCGATCCTGTTCTACGTCGGCCACCTGCCGGCCTTCGCCTGGAACCAGGTCGGCCGCGGCCTGCTCGGGTGGGGCGCCCTCCACCCCGAGTTCGACGAGCTCTTCGAGCGGGGCATCGACCCCGTGGATGCCGACCGCCACGACGCCTCGGTCGAGTGGCCTTTGATCGACGAGGTCCTGGCCTACCGCGACCGAGCCAGGGAGCGGCTCCTGGAGGCGGTCGAGGCGGTAGCGGCACGGGCGGGCGAGAATCCCCTCGCCGCCCGGGGGCGGATCCTCAACGTTGCCCTCGAGCACGAGCTCATGCACCAGGAGACCCTGCAGTACATGTTACTCCAGCTCGAGCCCGGGGTCCTGAGGCGGCCCGACGACCTCGCGCCCTACCGATTCGGCGGCGAGGTCCAGGCCGAGACGGTGGCGGTCGACGGCGGCGAGGTCGTGCTCGGCGCCGACTTCGACGCCGTGGACTTCGGCTGGGACAACGAGTTCCCCGAGCACCGCGTCGCCGTGGACGGCTTCCGCATCGACCGCACCCCGGTCACCGTCGGCGCGTGGCTCGATTTCATCGAGGCCGGCGGCTACCGCCGGGCCGAGCTGTGGCTCGACGGCGACTGGCGCTGGCGGCAGCGGGTCGGTCTCGAGCACCCGCCGCGGTGGCGTCGGGACGACGGCGCCTGGCGCACCCGGACCCTCTTCGACACCCTGGAGCTCGAGCGGGTGCGCGCGTGGCCGGTGGCGGTGAGCCTGGCCGAGGCCCGGGCCTTCTGCCACTGGCGCGGCGTCCGGCTGCCCACCGAGGCCGAGCTCCACCGCGCCATGTACGGGTCTCCCGAAGGGCCGCGGCGCCACCCCTGGGGCGACGACGGGCCCCGCCCGGGCATCCACGGCAACTTCGACTTCGCCAACTGGGCGCCGACGCCGGTGGCCGATCACCCCGCGGGCGAGTCGGCGTGGGGGCTCCTGGACACCGTGGGCAACCTCTGGGAGTGGACCTCGAGCCCCTTCGCGGGCTTTCCCGGCTTCGAGGTGACCGTGCCGAGCTACCCCGGCTACTCGGCGGACTTCTTCGACGACCGGCACTTCGTCATGCTCGGCGCGTCGTGGGCGACGCCGGCGCCGCTCGTTCGGCGCAGCTTCCGCAACTGGTTCCAGGACCGCTACCCCTACGCCTTCGCCGGCTTCCGCACGGTCCACCCCCGCTGACGGTCGCCGCCCTGCGGCCTCGGGTCAGCCCCGGATCGCCTCCAGCTGGTCGGTGACCAGGCCCTTGAAGAGGTCGACCTTGTAGCCGTTCTTGGCCAGCGGCTCGGCGCCCTCGACCGAGGCTGCGGCCGCCGCGGCGATGGTGTCGTCGTTGAGAGCTGTGCCGGTGACGGCGTCCTCCACCCCGGCGGAGCGCCACGGCACCGGGGCGGCACCCGACAGGAAAACACGGGCCGACTTCACCGTGTCGCCGTCGAAGACCAGAGCCAGGGCGATCCCCGCCAGGGCGAAGTCCCAGCTGGCGCGCGCGCGCACCTTGCGGTACGACGAGCGCAGGCCGGCCGCCGGGGCCGGCAGCACGATCTCGGTGATGACCTCGTCCGATTCGAGCACGGTCTCCCGTTGGGGGTCCTCCGAGGGCGGCATGTGGAGCTTGTCCACCGCCACCGAGCGGCTCGCCGACGGCCCGGAGACCCGGCACACCGCCCCCAGGGCGGCCAGGGCCGGGGCCGGGTCGGACGGGTGGACGATGTAGCATATGTCGCCGCCGAGGATGCAGTGGAACTGGTTTTCGCCCTCGTAGGCGAAGCACTTCTCGCCGCCCTTGCGCAGGCAGTCGAACTCGCCCCGGTAGTACCAGCAGCGCGGCTTCTGGCACAGGTTGCCGCCGAGGGTTCCCTGGTTGCGGAGCTGAGGGCTTGCCACCACCGAGGCGGCGTCGGCGAGGGCGGCGAAGCGCTCGCGGATGATCGGGTGTGCGGCGACCTCGGCGATGGTGGTCATGGCGCCGATCGTCAGGCCGCCGTCGGAGGTCGGTGCGATCCCCCGCAGGTCGGCGAGCCCTCCGAGGGACACCACCTCGTCGGCGGCGAACACGCCGTCGTGGAGGCAGCCGACGAGGTCGGTCCCGCCGCCGTGGATAACGGCGTCTCTGTCCTCGAGGACGGACAGGACCTGGCGCAGGCTGTCGGGTCGAGAGTAGCTGAACTTGGGGAGCATCTCAGGCCTCCCGCTTCGCGGCGAAGAGCGCCGCCGTCTGGACCGGGTTGAGGGGGGTGCGGGTCACCCGCACACCGGTGGCGTCGTAGACCGCGTTGGCGATGGCGGGTGCGGTGGGAATGGTGACCGGCTCGCCGAGGCCTTTGGCCGAGGTGGCGTTGGCCTCGGTGTCCTCGAGGTCGATGGCGACCGAGGTCATGTCGGCCGGCACGTCCATGGCGGTGGGCATCTTGTAGTCGTGCAGGCTGATGTTGACCATCTTACCGGTCTGACCGGCATCGAGGATCCGTTCCTCCGTCATGGCGAAGCCGATGCCCATGGCGATGCCGCCGAAAACCTGGTTGTCGTAGGTGAGCCGGTTGAGCACCCGCCCGGAGTCGTGGGCGCCGAGGAAGCGAACCACACGGACCTCGCCGGTGCGGGTGTTGACCTCGACCTCGCAGAACTGAGCGGCGAAGGGGTTGACCACTTTGCCCTCGGGGTTGGCGCCGCGGTAGCCGATGCCGACCACGACCCCGCGACGGCGCAGGCCCTCGATCTCGTCGAAGGCGAGCCCGTTGTCGGGTTCGTCCTCCTTGAACACCCGGCCGTCGCCGATGGTCAAGGTCTCGGGCTCGACGCCGAGCTGGTCGGCCGCGAGCCCCACCAACTGCTGCCGGACGCGGTAGGCCGCCTCCCGGACCGCCGGGCTCTCGGTGGGCACTGTCTTGGAGCCCCCCGACGGGGTCGCGTACTGGGTCGTCGAGGTGTCGGCATTCTCGATCTGGATCTCGTCCGGCGGGACGTCGAGCTCCTCGGCGACGATCATCGCGGCCCAGGTCTTGGTGCCGGTGCCGATGTCGGATGCCCCCATGTTGAGGTTGACGGAGCCGTCCGAGAACATCTTCACGATGACGGTGGACGGCGGCCCGCCGCCGCCGGCGATCCAGGAGCAGGCGGCGACCCCGACACCCCGTTTGAGGTGGCCCGAGTCGGGTGTCTTCTTCTTCGCCTCGTCCCAGCCGAAAGCGTTTGCCCCCTCGACGAGGCACTCGCGCAGGCCGGTCGAGGTGTAGGGCTGGTTGCCGCGGGCCTGGCTGACGGTGGTGATGTTGGCGAGCCGGAGCTCGACCGGGTCCATGTCGATGGCCCGGGCGAGTGCGTCCATCATCTGCTCGAGGGCCCACGAGCCCTGGGGGTGGCCGGGGGCTCGGAACGGGCGCGACGGGCCGGCGTTGATGAACGCCCACTCGTTGCTGCAGCGGACGTTGTCGCAGGCGTAGAGGTCGCGGATCTGCCAGTCGTTGAGCCCGGCGCCGCCGCCGGGGTAGGCGCCGCCCGAGGTCACGCCGTGGAACTCCAGCGCGGTCAGCCTGCCGTCCTTGGTGACGCCCGCTTTGAGCCTTATCGTGACGCCGGGGCGGTTGCCGGTGGCCAGCTGCTCCTCCTCGCGGCTGAGGAAGAGCTTGACTGGGCGAGCCGTCCGTTTGGCCAGTAGTGCCGCGACCACGGTGTGCTTGGAGGTGTTGAGCTTGGACCCGAAGCCTCCGCCCATGTAGGGGTTGCTGACCGTGACGTTGGCCAGGGGCAGACCGAGCACCGAGGCCAGCCGGGCCTGGGACGAGAAGACACCCTGCAGCGACTCCCACACCGTGAGCCGGTTGCCGTCCCAGCGGGCCACGGCCCCGTGCAGCTCCATGGGGTTGTGGACCTCGTAGGGGGTGGCATACTCCTCCTCCAGGACGACGTCCGCGGCCTCGAAGCCGGCCTCGACGTCGCCGCGGCTGTAGGTCTCGACCTCTCCTTGGCGATTGCCCCCCTCACGGGCCTTCGGTGCGCCCTCGGCCAGGGCGGCCTGGTGATCGGAGACGTGGGGCAGGACCTCATACTCGACTTGGATCGCCTTGAGGGCGTCGCTTGCCTGGTGGGGAGTCTCGGCCGCAACCGCGGCCACCACCTCGCCCTCGAAGAGGCACTCCCGGACGAAGATCGGCGAGCTCTCACCCTGGCCCCAGGGCCAGCTGAGCTGCGCTTCCGGGTCGGTGTCGGTGAGCACCGCCGCGACGCCGGGCATCTTCCGGGCGGCCTCCACGTCGAGCGAGGTGACGCGGGCGTGGGCGTGCGGACAGCGCAGGATCGCGCCGTAGAGCATGTCGGGCAGCACGATGTCAGACGGGTAGCGGGCGGCGCCGCTCACACGCTCGTAGGCGTCGACCCGCGGCCGGCGGGTGCCGACGATCTCGGTCGTCTTCCAGGAGCTCGGATACTCGCCGGGCTCGGGAGTCTCCGGCACCGGACCCTCGATGTAATAGGTCTCGTCGCTCATCTCGAGCCCCCCTTCTTGGCCGCGGCGGCGCGGTCGACGGCCTTGAAGATGTGGACATAGGCGGCGCATCGGCAGAGGTTGCCCGCCATGCCGGTGCGGATCTGATCGAGGGACGGCGACGGGTTGCTCCGCAGCAGGCCCTCCGCCGAGACGATCTGGCCCGGCGTGCAGTAGCCGCACTGGAAGGCGTCCTCGTCGACGAATGCCTGTTGGGTCGGCCCCAGCTTCTCGCCGTCCATCAGGCCCTCCAGAGTGGTGATCTCGGCCCCCTCGGCCTCCACGGCGAGGGTCATGCACGCGTACCGCGGCCGGCCGTCGATGAGTACCGTGCAGGCACCGCACTCGCCGCGCTCGCACCCGACCTTGGTGCCGGTGAGCCCGAGCCGCTCCCGGAGCACGAAGAGCAGGTTCCAGCGCGGCTCCACCAGGAGACGGTGGGTCCGGCCGTTGATCTTGAGCGTGACCCGGACCATAGCATCGGGATCGGTGATCTCGGGCGCTGTCTCACCGGGCCGGGCGGCGCCGGTGGCGGCCGCGACCGCACCGGCTCCGACGGAGCCGATGAAACCGCGGCGAGTGACGCCGCCTTCGGGCTTCGGGGTCTGGGGATTCTTCTTCGCCATGGAAGCCTCCTTCGGCGAGACTGAGACTAGTTCCTAAATACTTTCGGATCAGGCACATGTGATTGTACACCGCAGAGCTCAGCTTGCCGCCCTTGGCGGAGCGGCGGGATTCGGGGCTGCCCCCAGGCGCGGGGCGGGATCGCCCCCTGAGCCGGTTGCACCCAGCTCCCTCATGGGCGCTCGTGGCGGTGGGTGTCACAGTCGCCCGCGCCCTCGCGACTCTGACCTTCTTGGGGGGTTCGATCCACTCGCCGTCACGGTGGCACTCGAGCTCGAGCCGGTTTCACCGTGCTGTGGCCCGTACTCTCGGAGGGGCGGGTCTTCCACCCGCCGTCACGGTCGGACCCTCATCCCGCGCCTTCCCGGAGGCTGTCGACGATCCCGACCAGCTCGGCCGGGTGCTCGATCCGGTGGTTCGGCACGACCTTCCAGCCCGCGCCGTCGCTTCCATCCCCGAAGTGGGCCGCCACCGACAGCACCCGGAGCTCGCGTCCGAGGGCGACCAGGTCTCGGTTGGCGTTGGCCGCGCACAGGATGTCGGCCTCGTGGTCGCCGACGAAGAGCACGGTGGCGGGCTCGGTGACCCCGATATCGTCGATCGCGCGCAGCAGACCGTCCGGGGCCGGCTTCTGGCGGTGCATGGGCACCTCGGCGTAGCCGATGATGACCGCGAAGTAGCGGTCGACCCGGGCCGCCCTGAGAGCCTGGGCGATGATCGCCCGGTCGTTCTGGGACACCACCGCCTGGGCGAGGTCCTTGAAGTGCTCGAGGGTCGGCGCGACGCCGTCGAAAAGCGGCACCGGGGTCGGGTCGTTGAGCTGGTACGGGGCCCAGCGCGAGGCCGCCTGGGCGCACTGCTCGCGGGTCAGGCCGAGGGCCGAGACGTAGAGCTCCTGCCAGTTGCTGACCCGGTTCCAGGCGGCGTGGTACGCCTCCACCGAGCTCAGGGCCGAGACCTCCTGCCACGTACGGCCGGTCATCTCCTCGACGATCCTGCGGTTGACGCTGAGGTTGCGCAGGCTCGTGTCGGCCATCGTGCCGTCGAAGTCCCAGAGAATCGCCCGCAGCGGGTAGCTCGTCTGCACCGCGACATTATGCACGGCCCGGATGCGTCCCGGTGTGATGCCGGACCTTCTCGTAGCACGCGGCGCCACCGTCCCCAACTTGACGAACTCACCCGGAGCGTGCCAGGTACGGCGACTTGACAAACTCGCCACGAACCCTGTGAGTGCAGCATCACTGCCGAGTTTGTCAAGTCGCGGTACCTGGCACCGTGTGCTCTCACTCCACCCGGATCTCGAGGTCCGCGAGCTCGTCGACGGCTGACTCGAGCGCTGCGTCGAAGGCCTCCTCGGTGCCGATCCGCACCGGGGAGAACCGGTCGTCGAGGATCTCCCGAGCCTCGCGGCGCGAGACGTTCACCTCGAGCAGGTCGTCGTGAAGGCGGATCGAGGCCTCCTCGAGCAACCGGGCGGCGGCCTCGGCGAAAGGAGCGTCGGGGCCGGTCACCGATCCGAGGTGGGACCGCAGCACGGCTGCGACGTCGCCCTTCAGAGCCTCCTGCAGCCGATCGCCGAGGCGCTCCATCTTCCGGTGAAGTGGCTCGAGCTCGGCTTGGAGTCGCTCCATGCGCTCGTGCTGCCGGGCCATGACCTCGTGGCTGCGCTCCATCCGCTCGTGGATGCGGGCGGTCTGCTCCTCGGTCAGCCGGGCAATCCGCTCGTGCAGCGGCCCGAGCTGCTCGTGGATCCTCTCGAGCTGCTCCCGGTAGGGGCTCATGTCGACGTGGACGGACTCGAGCTCGAGATGGAGGTTCTCCGTCTGCTCGTGGATCTGCCGCTTGATCTCCTCGAGCGTGCCGTCGTCGATGTGGAAGGTCATGGACTCGAGCCGCTCCTGCATCGCCTCCATGCGCTCCCGAAACGGCGCCATGTCCACTTCGATCCGTTCGATCTGCTCGAGGAAGGGCTTCATCTGGGCCTGGAGGCGTACGATGGCCTCGTGGTCGATCTCGGCCTCCATGGCCTCGATCTCCTCGACGATCGGGGCCATCTCGATGTCGATCTCCCCGATCTTCTCGAGCTGAGGTTCGAGCCGCGCCTCGGCCTCCCGCATGTCGGCGACGGCTGATCGCAGCTCCGGGCTGGCGGTGCGCTCGGCGGCGGTCGGCTGCACGGCCGCGATGGCCGGGACGAGAGCGGCGGTGACGATGACGGCGGGGAGGATCAGCCGGAGGCCGACCCGACGGTGGTGGTCGCGATTCAGGATGGTCATGATGCGTTCCTCCAGGTGCGAGCGCCGGGCCATGGAGAGGCCGGCGGAAGCGACGGCCGGGCGCGGCACGGCGGCGCGCGCTATGCCCAGCAGGTGGCAGGCGTAGGTCGAGGCCCGGGACCCCATGGACAGGACCTCCTCGTCGCAGGCGAGCTCCTGCTCCAGGTCGAGCCGGCGAACCGCCCACCAGGCGAGGGGGTTGAACCAGTAGACGGCGGCGGCGAGCCGGGCGGCGAGTCGCACGGGCCAGTCGTACCGGACGACGTGGACGAGCTCGTGCCGGAGCACCGCGGTGCGGCGGTCCTCGAGCCAGGTGTCGGCGTGGCTGGGCAGGATCACCACCGGCCGCAGCAGACCGAAGACGGCGGGCACGTCGACCTCCGGGCTGACGACCAGGCGGACCCGCCGGCGGCACCCGACCTCACGGCGGGCGGCGGCGAGCAGGTCGCGCCAACCCCGGTCGAGCACCGGTCGGGCCCGCCCGACGACCCGGGTCATCCGCGACAGACCGACCCCGTGGTAAGCGGCGAGAATCAGCACTGCCCCGAGCCAGAAGAGGATACCCACGAGCTCGAGGTCGACGGCGGACCACCAGGGAGCGGCGACGGGGATTCGGACCTCGAGGACCGGGGCCGGGGATGCCGCCGGCGAATGGGCAGGATCGGTGAGTTTCCGCGCGGGCGGCGAGGCCGACGACGAGCCACCGGTCTGAGTAGCGAGCTCGGCGAGAGCGGCCGGCAACGGAATCGAAACCGCCGGCACGACGGCCGCGACGAAGGGGACGAGCACGGCGCCGATCAGGGCGGTCGCCAACACCGCGGCTCGCAGCCGTGCGGGCCGCCGACGCATGGCGAGCGTGACGCCGAAGGCGGCCGCGAGGAGGAGACAGGCCTTCAGGCAGCCGAGGACGACACCGGCCACGGTGCTCATCACCGACCGTCCTTCCTCGCCTCGGCGATCCGCCGGGCGATCCGGGCGAGGGCGTCCTCGTCGAGGCGATCGTCGTCGAGCTCGAGCAGAGCGGCGACCGCGTTCTCGGGGGAGCCGCCGAAGAAGGTGTTCACGACCCGCCGCAGCGCCGACTCGCGGGCCTCCTCGCGGGGTACGGTCGGTCGGTAGACGTACCGCGGCCCGTCGCTGGAGTGGCTCAGGTGGCCCTTCTCCTCGAGGATCCGCAGCATGGCGCGCACCGCCGAGTACGACGGCGGGTCGGGGAGGCTTTCACGGACCTCGGCCGCGGTGGCGCGGCCACGGGGGTAGATCACCTCCATGATCTGTCGCTCTCGGCGGCTGAGCTGGGGTGTGTCGCCGGCCATCGTGGGACTCCTTGGTCGCGATCCGGTGATGCTAAAAATTTAGCATCATGCTAATAATTTAGCACTAGATTTCGGTTTGTCAAGGCCCGGCTCCTCGGTTGATACGGACGGCAGCGCAGGTTGTTCCACTGGACACGGGCAACCAAGCTGCACCTGTCGGGCGTTGGCTGGTCGTGAGGATGCGCCGGCCTTCAGATCGGCATCATGCCGCCGCTCGATGATCCCGTCCCCGACCTGGAGGTCGCTGCTTAAAGTCGGCCCCGGATTCGCGCCTGCAGCCACGGCCGGACCCGGACCCGGACCCCGATCCGTCCGGGATCTGGATCGACTCATGTGCGCCCCCGGGCCGGTCGGCGCGGCCGACTCGCCGCCGCAATTCGTCCGACGAGTTGCTGCCGCTGTCCCCACGTCGCCGGAACACCCCCGGCGCGCACTCGGTTGTCCACCATCGAGGAGGCCCGCCATGTCCGAAAGCACCTATGCCATGATTCGCGAGCTGCCCGACCTGGACTACGACGCGGCGGTGGCGCGGGTGACCGAGCTGCTCGCCGACGAGGGCTTCGGGGTCCTCACCGAGATCGATGTCAAGGCGACCCTCAAGAAGAAGCTCGACGTCGACTTCAGGCGCTACCTGATCCTCGGAGCCTGCAACCCGCCCCTGGCCCACCGGGCGCTGTCGGCCGAGACCGACATCGGGGTGCTCCTGCCCTGCAACGTCTGCGTCAGCGAGCGCGAGGGCGGCGGCAGCCGGGTCGCCGCCATGAACCCCACCGCTGCCTTCGAGCTCGTCGACAACCCCGAGGTCTCACCCATTGCCCGCGACGTCCGCGAACGGATCCAGCGCGTGCTCGACGCGATCTGACCGCGCGGTGTGACCGCGGCCGACGGCCGTGGTCACGCGCGCCGGAGCGCCTCCTCGGCGATCCACGAGTTGAGTCCCGACGGCGCGTCGTGGCTGCGGCACCAGGCGTCGAGCTGACGCAGCACGTCCCGACAGGCGGCGCGATCGGCGGCGGACCGGCAACGGCGCTCTCGGGTCAAGCTCTCGGGGGCGACGGGGGGCGGTGCCGGCTGGCGGTCGAGCACGGTGAGCTGGGCCATGGCGGTCTCCTTTTCCTGTCGGAGACCAGCGTGGCATAAATGAGGTGTAAATGTCAAGCGGACCGCCGAAGCGCCTGCCCGTTCAAGGCGGAGCGGCTACTGGCCCGGTACGGTGGTCGGGTCCGAGGTGCTCTCGTCGAGCACCGAGCCGTAGACCGCAAAGGCGCCGCCGACCGTGTCGGTCCACACGATCACGTAGGCGGCCTCGATCGGGGCCTGGTCGTCGAAGACCCGGTTCAACTGGGTGTTGCCCCAAGGCGGCAGCTGGGTCTCGCCGATGTTGATCGGCGACCCGTTGGATCTGAACCGCCGCCACTTGACGGTGATCGGTGCGTCGGTGCCGTTGAGGAGGCCGAGGTTCGACCGGAAGTCGTCGTTCTCGGTCATGAACAGGACCCGCCGGCGCTCGCCGGCCTGGATCAGGTCGTCCTCGTCGATGCCGACGATGGATTGCCCGAAGGTGCCCTCGTCGCTGACGTTGAAGGTGCGGCTCATGAGCAGCAGATCGCTGGTGTCTGAGACCACCGCGAGGGCGCCGACGGCGTTGACGCCGGCGCCGACGTTGAAGACCTCGGCGAGCACGTCCTTGAACCGGATCGACGCCCCGGGACCGAGGACGAACTCGATCGACTCGTCCGGCGAGGCGTTGTTGGTGTCGCGGGGCAGCCAGAGGAGCCTGAAGGCGGCCTCGTCGTTGTCTGCATTGTGGATCTCGACGTCGGTGACGAAGAACGAGGTACCGAAGCCCGACGCCCTCGCCGCTGCGGGAATGTAGTACCTGTGCTCCACCGTCCCACCACCACCGCCGCCGCCGCCGCCGCCGCCGGCCAGCGTGCCGCAGGCCGCCAGGTTGTCGAACTCGAACCTGGCTCCGACGGGCGCGCCGTCGGCGCTGCCGACGAAGCAGTGCAGGCTGGCGTCGATCGCGGCGTCGAAGCCCAGCTGGCCACCGTCGCTCTCGGCGCCGTCGAGGCACGACGCCGGCATCGTGTCGCAGCCCGACAGGAGGTTGAGGCCCGAGCTCGTTCCGGCCGGCGTGACGAAGCGGACGGTGACGGTGCACGGGTTGGCGGGCTCGAAGCAGACCACGGTGTCGGGCAGCCCCTGGACCCCGACGCACCCGTCTCCGGCCGTGGTGTCGATGGTGTCGTTATAGGGGACGAAGGTGGCGTAGGCGCCGACCTCCACGGTCCCCGTCTGATCGCCGGTGATCACGGGTTGTCCGGTACACGACGGGAAACCGATCAACTGGGCCATCGCTGCTGGTGCAACCATGATCGCCAGGATGGCGGTGCCGATGCTCAAACGGGTGCTCATTGTTCTTCACTCCTTTGTCGGTTCTCGCGTTTCGTCCTCGAACGCGCGTCGGTTCCGTGTTCGGGCCGTCTCACCGAGCGAGCTCGACGCTCGCGGGCGCCGCGCCGGTCAGTGGCGGCGGCCCAAGCCACTATCTCGTCAAGAAAGCTCGCTGCCGAGCTGGGTTCTCCTGACCCGACCGTACTGCGGGGAGTCCACAGTCGTACACCGGGGGCGCCCCGAGGCGGCTCGCGTTTCTGAAACGCGGTGTGTTCTCATCATCACGGCCCACATATACCGGATCCGTGAGGGGCGAGGATGTGACCCGCTACCGATTTCAGCTGCGTCGTCGAGAGGCTCGACGCTTCCGTGCCCCCGCTGTCCCCGGGAATGGACGCTGCTGCCCCTCGTGGGGGTCGTTTCGGTCCCACTTTCGGGCGCGGCACGGGCGGCCGGTTCGGCATCGAACTTGCAACATGAGAGAGCACTGCGCGGCCGCGAGTGACATCCGACGGTGCCCGCGAGCCCGAAAAAGGAGCGACGAGCCATGCGACGACCGATTCGATTCCTGGTCATGGGAGCTCTGCTGGTGGTCCTGGGGTCGTGCGCCACCGGTCGCTACGTGGTCGACTGGGACACCCGGCACGACTTCAGCGGAGCCGGCACCTACGCCTGGTTCGAGCTCGCGCCCTCGCCCCACAAGGGCGAGCCGCCGAGCCGGGCCAACGCCATCGTCGCCGGCCGGATCCACCGCGCCGTCGACCAGGCCTTGGCCGCCAAGGGCTTCGGCAAGGCCGAGGTGGGCGAGGCCGACCTCATGGTGACCTACGCGCTGGTCCTGCGGCCACGGGTGGTGATGGTCCACACCGGCTGGGCCTACCCCTTCGGCGGCTGGGGCTGGGGCTGGGGTGGTTGGGGCGGTTGGGGCGGCTGGGGTGGCTGGGGCGGCGGCTGGACCAGCTCCCGCACCTACACCGAGGGCACCCTGGTGGTCGACGTCCTCGACGGCACGAATCGCCAGCTCGTCTGGCGGGGTGTCGCCGACGGCGCCTTCACCCGGCCCAACCCCTCCGACGAGCGGGTCGCCCGGGTCGTGGCACGGGTGCTGCGCGACTTCCCACCGGCCTGAAGGCCGCTTTTCCCGGCCGGATCCGGCTTCGCCGCTCTCGCCCGGGAAAAGGACGGCAGGGGCTTCCCGCCCCTTGCCGAATCAGCCTCTCGGCTGGGAGGCGCCCTTCGAGTCAGCGGCTTCTGAGAAAGACGTCGGCTTCACCGTCGGCGACGATGTGGGTTTCAGTGACAGTGACAGTGACAGTCGCAGTGAACAGTTTCCGGATCCGGGTCTGGCGCTGTCGATGCCGCAGGGCTCGTGACGACGGGTATCAACCCCGCCCCATGAGGCCAATTCGGCAACCACAGGGCGAGTCCGGTAACCAGCCGTAGGGGAGGGTTTTACACCCTCCCACCGGTCGAGGACGCCGTCGCGTCCGAGCCGGAACTCGTGTGCGCCCGCGGGCTGGTCGGCGCGTCCGGCGCGCCGCCGCAATTCGTCCGACGAATTGTGGCCACGTCCGCGGCTGGTGCGCTCGGCGCACCGCGACCCGAGCGGCTACGGTGGCGCGCTGGCGCCGCGGGTCTGGGGCAGCTGCCGGCGGCCGGCGTCGAGCATGGGCCGCAGGCGCTCGAAGATCCGGACCATCGCCTCGGCCCCGGCGCCCCCCATCTCGACGGCGGTGCGGCCGGCGAGCTGGGCGGTGGTCACGGCCAGGTCGTAGGGGATGCGCCCGAGCACAGCAGCGCCCCGGCGCTCGGCGAGCTCCTCGATGGCCCTGGTCAGGTCCGGGTACAGGTCCCACTTGTTGACCACCACCACCGCCGGGACCTCGAAGTGGGCGGCGAGCTCGAGGAGGCGTTCGAGGTCGTGGACCCCGGACGTCGTCGGCTCGGCTACCGCGAGCAGCCGGCTCGCGCCGCCCATGGTGGCGATCACCGGGCAGCCCACGCCGGGCGGGCCGTCGACCAGCACCATGCCGAGGCCGCGCTCGGCGGCCAGCCGGCGGGCCTCGCTGCGCACCAGGGTCACGAGCTTGCCCGAGCTCTCGCCCCCCGGCTCGAGGCGGGCGTGGACCATGGGCCCGACCCGGGTGTCGGAGACGTACCACTCGCCGTTGAGCCGTGGCTCGAAGGCGACGGCCTTCTCCTCGCACAGGTGCACGCACAGCCCGCAGCCCTCGCACAGCAAGGGGTCGACGACCGCCCGGCCGTCGGCGAGGGTGATCGCGCCCGCCCGGCACGGCTCGACGCAGACCGCGCAGCCGGTGCAGGCGCCCGGGATCACCACCGCCTCGTGGCCGGCGTAGAACGGCGTCCGCCGTCCGACCACCGGCTCCAGGAGCAGGTGGAGGTCGGCCGCGTCCACGTCGCAGTCGGCCACAACCGCGCGCTCGGCGAGGACGGCCAGCGACGCGAGCACGCTGGTCTTGCCGGTGCCGCCCTTGCCGCTCGCGACCACCAGCTCGATCACGGGGCGCCTCCCACGCGGACGTTTCCCGCCGGTGCTTGGTCGCCGTTCCGGGCGAGCCGCGCCAGCGCTTCGAGCAGCCCGGCGAAGGGTCCGCGCCACTCGGGGAAGGCCTCGACCAGCGGCCGGCCGCGGGCGTAGGCCTCGGCGATTCGCCGGTCCTGGGGGATCTCGAGCAGGATCGGGATGCCCTCGTCCCGGCAGTAGTCCTGGACCCGGTCGTCGCCGCAGCCGGCGCGGTTCACGACCACGCCGAAGGGGATGCCGAGCCGCCGCACCACCTCGACCGCCAGCGTCAGGTCGTGGAGCCCGAAGGGTGTCGGCTCGGTCACCAGGAGGACGACGTCGGCGCCGCGCAGGGAGGCCATGACCGGGCAGCTCGTGCCGGGCGGGGCATCGACGATCACCAGCCCTGCTCCGTCGCCGCGCCGGCGGACCTCGCGCACCACCGGCGGCGCCAGCGCCTCGCCCACCGTCAGCCGGCCGGTCAGCAGCTCCACCGACCCGACCCGGGCGGTCGAGACCTCGCCGAGGGGTCGGGTCTCCTCCCGGATCGCCCCCTCCGGGCACAGCCACGTGCAGGCGCCGCAGCCGTGGCACAGGGTCGGGAAGACCATCGCGCCCTCGGGCAGGACCGCGATCGCGTTGAACTGGCAGACGTCCCCGCAGATGCCGCAGGCGTTGCAGAGCTCGGGGTCGACCACCGGGACCGGCAGGCCGACGGTTTCAACCGTTGCGGGCCCGGTCTCGAGGAAGAGGTGGCAGTTCGGCTCCTCCACGTCGCAGTCCAGCAGCCGGACCTCGCGGCCGGCGGCCAGCGCGAGGGAGGTGGCAACGGTGGTCTTGCCGGTGCCGCCCTTGCCCGAGGCGACGGCGACGATCATGCCCAGTGGCCGGCGACGTCGCTCGCTGCGGCGGCTGCGAGCTCGCCCCGCTCGAGGCGGTCGACGGCCTCGGCGACGGTTCCGGTGACCCCGGTGTAGACGGTCACCCCGCCGGCCGCCAGGGCGGAGAAGGCCTTCGGCCCGCAGTGGCCGGTGAGGAGTGCCTTCGCGCCGGCCCGGCAGATCGCCGTCGCCGCCTGGATGCCGGCGCCCTGGACGGCGTCGCGGCCGGCGGCGTTGTCGATCATCTCCAGCGTCCGGCTCTCGGTGTCGACGATGACGAAGGCCATGGCGCGCCCGAAGCGCGGGTCGACCGGGGCGTCCCAGTCCGCTCGCTCTGCCGTCACTGCAACCTTCATGCTCTCTCCTTCGGGGGCTTCGGCGAGGCCGAGCCCTTGTGGTTTGGTTCTGCTTCGTCCGCCGGGGCGTGGTTCGACCCCCGCTGCGTCTCCGACCCCTCATCCTCGTTGCACGAGCAGCCGAGGCCGCGCCGCCGGCCGCCGTCGTGCACCGGGCACGGGAAGGGCTCGCCGGAGCCCGGGGTCACCGGCGCCTCGCCGATGACCAGCACCTTGCCGCCGACCAGGGCGTCCGCAACCGCCCTGCGCCCGCTGGTCAGGATGCGGCCGAAGGTCGCCCTGGAGACGCCCATGCGCTCGGCGGCGGTCTCCTGGTACAGGCCCTCCAGGTCGGCGAGGCGCAGGGCCTCGAGCTCGTCCCGACCCAGGGTGACGATCTCGAGCTCGCGTGCGGGCCGGCCGAGGGGCTTGAAGGCCTCGAAGGGGGGGGCGCCGCCGACCCGGCGGGGGCTTCTGGTCCTGGGCACGAAACGAGCCTATTCTCAAAATCGACCGGTGTCAACCGGTCGGTTTTCGCAGCTTTTCCCTGCCGGCTCTCTCTGCGCGATGTCCGGCCGGGAAAAGGACGGAGGAGCGGTCGCTCCTCCGAATCTCGCTGCTCCCATCTCACTGTGGGCGGGCGCCGACCCTCGTGTTCACACTGAGCGCGGCGGCCCGCCCTCACGGAGTCCTGAGGATCGTCACGCCCCGGGCTGCGTCTGCCCACGGAATGACAAGGGGCGACCGTTGTACTGTCATCCCGAGCGATGCGGCCGCAGCGGCCGCGAAGTCGAGGGATCCCCCGAAGCCAGGTGGACGTCTCGGATCCAACGGCCACCTCACCGGAAGGGGACCCCTCGACTCGCCCGTCGGACGGGCTCGCTCGGGGTGACACGGCGCGGTGTCATGCCGTCGGAAGCCGGAGACCCCCTGCGGCTGCCCTCTTGACAGGGTCGGAGCCGTCAAACATAATTGAGTCTCAATCCCGCAAACAGGCAGCGGCGGGGCCCGCAGAGTGGTGTCGCTCGAGGAGACAGTCAGCCGGTGACGAGCCGGCGGAGTGGTCGGCCGGTCGACCCGGGTGCTCGGCCCGGCGACGGCGAGGTGAGTCCGAAACACACGAAGCGCGGCCCCGAGGGGCCGATGACGGGGAGGATTCCATGCGCGGTCTTCGTTTCACGGGTTCGATGGCAGCGGTGCTCGTTCTGGCCGCGGCGGCCGTCCGCGCCGCCGAGCCCCCGGTTCAGGCGACCGGGCGCTGGCAGGGCGACGGCGTCGAGTTCGCCATCGCGGGCGCCTACGCCTACCCGGCGCGGGTCGGCTCGGACGACCGTCCGGGGGTCCGGGTCGCGATCTCCAACGCCGAGTTCGTCACCGAGGGCATGAACCGCCTGTGGGACCGCCAGGGCTGGATCGTCCGCTCGTTCTCGGACGACCAGACGGCGGTGGTCTTCCTCCACTTCGACGACGCTGGCGGCTATGTCGGCATGAGCTACTCCTTCGGTCCCGGCACCGGCTGCGGCTTCTGCTTCTCCAGCGACACGAAGTCGTCGGTCAAGCGGGTCGGCGACCGGATCGCCGGCTCGCTGTCCCACAAGGACGACGAGCTCGTTTTCGAGGTCAGCTTCGACGTGCCCGTCGCACCCACTGTCTGGGGCGAGCCCCTGCCGGCCGACGGCGGCGAGCCGGGCAAGGCCTACCTCGCCTACCTGCGGGCCCTCGACGACTGGGATCCGGAGGCGCTGCGTCCGCACCTGATGCCCGAGGACCAGGAGCGCGCCGACCAGGCGGCCGCAGAGGACCTCAACGTCGCCCAGATCTACGCCGAGTCCTTCTACCCCCAGAAGGCGCGTTTCGTTGGCGGCTCCCACGACGGCGACTGGGCGCGGGTGCTCGTGGTCGGCGAGTCGTCGTGGGGCGGTGCGGCCCACGGCGAAGCGATCATGCATCGCGTCGACGGCAGCTGGCGGATGTGGCTCGACCAGGCCGAGGTCGGCGAGTGGCCGGAGCACCTGGCGCCGCCGGCGGCCGGCGCCGGAGCCGCGGCGGCGCCCGACCAGGGCCCGGTTGAATGACCGGCTCGACGGGCACGAGGAGGACGACTATGGGCATGTTCAACATGTTCGACCTGGATCGCTGGACGCGGTCGGTGACGGGCGTCGGGCTCGCCGCCCTGCTCGCGGCCGCGGTTGCGGCCCCGGCCGTGGCGCAGAGCGACCGCGCCGAGCGGACGCTGTCCAAGATGCGAGCCAACGCCCTCGCCTCGGCGATCGACGACATCACGAGCCGCAACGTCGACAAGCGCCGGGAGGCGGCGTCCGAGCTCGGCCGATTCGACGAGGTGCCGGACCGGGTCGTGCCGCCGCTCGCGGCCGCCCTCGCGGACGGCGACGCCACCGTGCGCCGGAACGCCGCGAGCTCGCTGTGGGAGCTCGGCGAGGCGGCCGCCCCGGCGTCGGAGGCGCTCCGCTCGGCCCTCGCCGACCCGTCCCCCGCGGTCCGGGTCCGCGCCGCCGGGGCCCTCGAGGCGGTCGGAGTCGACCCTGCCGAGCTGGTGCCGGCGCGCCGGTCGGTGGTGACGGAGGGCGACTGGTTCGACCGCGCCCTCGCCGTCCGGGACCTCATCGGCAGCGTCGATGCCGCCGAGCTCGCGGCGCCGCTGGTGGCGGCGATCCACGCGACCCCGGACGAGGTCCGCCACGCCGACCCCGGCGACCGCTTCAGCGGCGTCGCCGTCCTCGCGCCCCTGGCGGCGACCGGCAGCCCCGGGGTCGTGCCGCCCCTCATGGCGGCCCTCGCCGAGCCGGGGATGCCGCGCGCCGCACTGGTGGCCGCGCTGGCGCCCTTCGAGCCCGAGCCGGAGGGCTGGGTCGAGGCCCTCGTGCGCCTGTCCCGCGACCCGGACTCCGAGCTCCGTGAGGCCGTGGCGTCCGCCCTCGAGCTGCGGGCGAAGCGGCCCGAGGGCGGCGCCGGCTGGCCGGCGCAGGTGCTCGGCCTCCTCGGCGATGCCGAGCGCGACGTCCGCTGGCGCGCGCTGATGGCCTTCGGCGCCGCCGGCGGCCATGCCGGCGCCGGGGTCCCCGCCATCGCTCGGATCGCCTCGAGCTCCGGCGACGAGGACCTTCGCGCCTCCGCGGTCCGCGCCCTCGGCGCCATCGGCGACGCGAGCGAGCCCTTCGACCGCGCCGTCAAGGCCGAGGTCGCGGGAGCCGCGGGCCCGGCCCTGCTGGCGGTGGTCGACGACGCGGGCGCCGACGACGACCTCCGTCGCGACGCCATGGACGCCTACACCAGGCTCGCCCTCGAGCCCGAGGTTGCGGTCCGCGAGCTGTCCCGGATCGCCGGCGGCGACTACCCGGAGTGGGTGCGGATCGTCGCCACCCGGGGCTTCTGGCCCCTCGGCCGCGCCGCCGAGCCCGCCCTGCCCCTGCTCGAGCGCCTGTCGGAGGACCCCGACGAGCTGGTGGCCGCGGCCGCCAGGTCGGCCATCGACGACATCCGGCGCGGGGTGGCGGTGACCCCGCCGGCCGCGGCGGCGCCGTCCGGCGCCGGCGACGCCGCCGCCCAGGCCTGGCTCCGCCAGCAGGGGCGCAGCTACGACCAGGACGGCTTCTACCGGGCCATGGTCGAGGGCGACGCCGACGCCGTCGAGCGCTACCTCGCGGCCGGCATGTCGGCCGCCGACGCCGGCACCACCGGCATGCCGCCGCTCCACTCGGTGGTCATGTTCGGATGCCCGTGGGGCCAGCCGACCCCCGAGTCGACGCTCCGGATCGTCGCCGCCCTGCTCGCGGCCGGCGCCGACCCCAACGCCGTCGACGAGCTCGGCAACCAGGTCCTGCACCGCGCCGTCTCCTCCTGCGACGGCGGCCTCATCGGCCGGCTGCTCGAGGCCGGCGCCGACCCGCGGGCGGCCAACACCACCGGCATGCGCCCCTTCGGCCTCGCCGTGGCCACCAACGCCGCCGCCGCCGAGGCCTTCCTCGCCGCCGGCTACACGGTGGCGCCCGAGGAGGCCGTGCAGTACGCCGAGTGGTTCACCGACGACCCGGCCAAGCGCGCGCTGCTGGAGCGGGCGGGGGTCAAGTAGGGGGCGCGAGAGGGGCGGCTGCGGTTCTCGTTGCTTTTTTCGGACGGTTCTCGCTTCGCGATTCCCGTCCGAAAAAAGAACGGAGGAGCGGCCGCTCCTTCGGAGGACGTGGGGTCGCGGCGGGCGCTCGGCTACGGTGTCGAGCCCGACCAGCCGGAGAGATTCCCCGACTCGAAGCCGTCGGTGAAGACGGTGTCGGCGGTGGGCGGGCAGGGGAGCCCGACGGAGCGGACGACGTCGAAGCTGTCGCCCTCGAGGCTGGCGCCGCCCGAGGCGAGGTCGAAGGCGAGCCCTACAAGGAGCGAGCCCTGCGGGCTACTTCTTCGCGGCGAGGCCGGCGACGAGCAGCATGCTCTGCGGGTCGAGGACGATGTTGAGGTCCTTGGCGACCATCTCCTGGCGGTCCTTGAGGACGTGGAGCCGGATCTTGGCGTCGCTGGGGACGAGGCCGAAGGCCAGGTCGACCTCGTCCTCGAAGGTGTCGGCCGGCGGCGGCAGGTGGCCGGGCGCCGGGGGCTCGTGGCGGTGGGTGCGGCAGGCCATCCAGAGCTCGGCGCCGATCTCGCCGGCCAGGGCCTTGAGCTCGGTGATGGCCGGCACGTCGAGCTCGGTGTACTCCATCCGGTCGAGGATGATGACCCCGGGCACGAACTCCATGGCGTCGTGCAGCAGGGCGACGGTCTGCCGGACGCGCTCCACCGAGAAGCTCTGGCCGACGAAGGTGTGGATGTGGCGGTTGCGCTCCATGAGCAGCTGGAGGGCGCTCAGGTGCTCGAGCTTCTTGTGGATCCTCAGCATCTCCACCAGGCTCTCGTCGTACCACTCGCGGACCTTGTCGATGGAGCGCTCGATGGAGACGTGGAGGACCCTCTGGCCCGCGAGCAGGGCATCGACACCGATGGCGGTCAGAAACGCGGTCTTGCCGACGCCGGCGCGCGCCATCACCAGGGCGAGGCGGCCGGGCCCCGGGCCGGGGTGGCCGTCGCGGGCCAGCAGGGTGCGCGGGGAACGACGCAGGGAGATCATCAGCTCGGTCATGACTCCTCCTCGACGACGGCCTTGCTCTTGTACTTCTTGAGCAGCTCCTCGGCGACGTCCTTGGGCGCCGGGGCGTACTTGGAGAACTCCATGGTGAACTCGGCCTTGCCCTGGGTCGCCGAGCGCAGGTCGGTGGAGTAGCCGAACATCTCGGCCAGGGGCACGTCGGCGTCGACCCGGGCGAAGCCGGCGTCCTCGGTGGAGCCGAGGACGGTCCCCCGACGCTGCATGAGGGACTTGAAGATGGCGCCCTGGAACTCGCCCGGGCCCTCCACCGAGACCCGCATCACGGGCTCGAGGATCTGGGGGCCCGCCTTGCGGTAGGCCTCCCGGAAGGCTGACCGGGACGCGATCATGAAGGCCATGTCCGAGGAGTCGACCGAGTGGGAGTTGCCGTCGGTGAGCACCGCCTTGATGCCGACGATGGGGAAGCCGATCAGGCTGCCCTTGTCGAGGGCGGTGCGGAAGCCGCGGTTGCAGGCGGGGATGTACTCGGTGGGGATGCGGCCGCCGCGGATCTCGTCGACGAACTGGTAGTCGCCGGTCTCCGACGGCTCGATGTAGCCCACCACCTTGGCATACTGGCCGGAGCCGCCGGTCTGCTTCTTGTGCAGGTAGTCGAAGTCGGCGCGGCGGGTGATGGCCTCGCGGTAGGCGACCTGGGGGGCGCCGGTCTCCACCTGGGCCGAGTACTCGCGGCGCATCCGCTCGACGTAGACGTCCAGGTGGAGCTCGCCCATGCCCGAGATGATGGTCTCGTTGCTCTCCGGGTCGAGGCTGACCCGGAAGGTCGGGTCCTCCTTGGCGAAGCGGGACAGGGCCTTGGACATGTTGTCCTGAGCCTTGGAGTCGACCGGGGTCACCGACAGCGAGATCACCGGGTCGGGGACGTACATGGTGGTCATGGTGAGGCGCGGGCCGCGACCGACGAAGGTGTCGCCGGTGTTGCAGTCGATCCCGAACAGGCCGACGATGTCGCCGGCGGCGGCGGACTCGATGTCCTCCATCTTGTCGGCGTGCATCCGCACCACCCGGCCGATCTTGATCTTGCGTTCGGTGCGGGTCTGGACAACCGAGTCGCCCTTGGCCAGGGTGCCCTGGTACAGGCGCAGGAAGGTGAGCTGGCCGTAGCGCCCCTCGTCGAGCTTGAAGGCGTAGGCCACGGTCTGGGCCTCCGGGTCGGCCGCGAGCTCGACAGTGGCGCCGTCACGGTCGAGGTCGAGGGCGGTGATGGGCACGTCGGCCGGGCTCGGCAGGTAGCGGGTGACTGCGTCCAGCAAGGGCTGCACGCCCTTGTTCTTGTAGGCCGAGCCGATGAGCACCGGGGTCAGCTCGAGGGCGAGCACGCCTTTGCGCACCGCGTCGTGGATCAGCTCGGGCGTTGCCCGGTCCTCGAGGGCGGCCTCCATGAGCTCGTCGGAGAACATGCTCGCCGCGTCAAGGAGCTCGGCCCGGCGCTCCTCGGCCTCGGCCCGGAGCTCGTCAGGAATCTCGGCGACCTCGACCCTCTCACCGTTGTCGCCGCGGAAGGTCAGGGCCTTCATCTCCACCAGGTCGATCACGCCCCGGAAGTCGGCTTCCAGCCCGATGGGCATCTGCAGCAGCACGGCGTTGTGGCCGAGCTTGTCGCGCAGGGCGTGGGTGACCCGGACCGGGTTGGCGCCGGAGCGGTCGCACTTGTTCACGAAGGCGACGCGCGGCACCTTGTAGCGCTTCATCTGGCGGTCGACGGTGATCGACTGTGACTGGACCCCGGCCACCGCGCACAGCACCAGCACCGCGCCGTCGAGCACCTGCAGGGAGCGCTCGACCTCGATCGTGAAGTCGACGTGGCCGGGGGTGTCGATGATGTTGACGTGGTGGTTTTTCCACATCACGTAGGTGGCGGCCGAGGTGATGGTGATGCCGCGCTCCCGCTCGAGCTCCATGTGGTCCATGGTCGCCCCGACGCCGTCCTTGCCCTTGACGTCGTGGATGGCGTGAATCCTCTGGGTGTAGAACAGGATCCGCTCGGTGAGCGTGGTCTTGCCCGAGTCGATGTGGGCCGAGATCCCGATGTTGCGGATCTTCGAGATGTCGCTGATCATGGTCGTGCTTTCCCGAGCTTCACGCCCGCCCGGAGCCGCGGTGTGCTTCGGCCTCGAGTCGTGCGGTGCGTGCTGTTGATGGATCGCCCCGGACCGCGATCCGACACACTCGGATCTCGAGGCGGCGCGAGGTTATAACTCAGTCTGAGCGTTGTCAATTCCGCCCTGGAGAGTCGTTTCCGGACATCTCGTGGGGGAGCCGAATCAGACCGGCTCGGTGTGGTGGGCGCGGATCATCCCTCAGAAGCCGGGCTGGGGAGATCCTGGAGCTCGGTGGGGGAGGGCTCGTCGTCGCCGTTCTCCTTGCTTTGGCGCCGCTCCATCTTTTCGACGCGCTTCTTCTGCTTCTTGAGTTCCTTCTGGCGCTTCTCGAACTTGTACGAGCCGGTTTTTCGTCCCACTGCGACCTCCAGCCTCTACCCTAGCAGAGCAGGAGCGTGGACGCAGGAGACGACCAGGCCCCGGTTCGGACGCGCTCGGGTCAGCGTCTCGACTCCTTGAAGGCGGCAATGGCGGCCTGGGTGCGGCCGACCATGGCGTGGGGGGCGGGCCGGCCGCAGTCGCCCCGGCCGTCGATCGGAGTGCAGAGCATGCGGCACCAGGTGTTGCGGTGGCCGTAGAGCGGTCAGCCGAGGGTCCGGTACGGGGGCAGCGGGCGCCCGGAAGAGTTGCGCTCGGTCTCGGGTCGGAGCAGCGGCATGTCGGTGGTCCTCCTCGCAGGAACAGGAATCAGTCCTGCTGCGGTGGCCATCCTACCCGATCTCGGGGGCGGCTGTCGATTCCGGGATCAGCCGGTCTTCGAGAACCGCGGGTGGTCGGGGCGGTACCAGCAGCTCTCGCACGAGCCGCCGAGCTCGCACAGGCCGAGGGGGCGCAGGCAGGTGTCGGAGTCGCCGGCGGCGCGCAGCTCGCCCACCGAGACCAGGGTCGTCTCGGCGCTGACATCGGGGCATCGCGGCGCATCGTTGGGGGGTACGGAGGCGGCGGCCGTCTTCATCGGGGAAGATCGTAGCATTGTCCGCGGAGGCCGCAGGGCCGATGATAAACTCGACGGGTCCGACCGGGCGCGAGCGGGCGCGCCGCTTTTCCGTGGGCTTCACAACCGACGCACCGAGATGACGGGTTTAGAGATCGATCCACGCCTCGAAACGCGGGCCGCCCTGAGCGACCTCCTGGATCGGCTCGCGGTCGTCGTCCTGACGGTCGGTGGAGCATCGGCCGTGGTCGGGCTCGTCAGGGTCACCTCCCAGGGCTGGCACGCGAATGTCCTCACCGATCTCGGCTTCTTCAGCCTCATGGTGGCGCTGCTGCTGCTTCGCAAGCGACTGCCGGTGGGTCTGGTGGTGTCCATTCTCGTGGCCCTGGTCGCCGGCGCTGCTCTGGCGAGCTTCCTGACCCTCGGGCTCGGAACCGTGAGCTTCGTCGGCCTCACCACCTGCAGCATGATGCTCGGCGTGCTCTTCAGCCGGAGGGTCGGCTTTCTGTTTCTGGTCGCGAGCGTTGCGGTCATCAGTGCCATCGGTTGGGCCGTGTGCACGGGACGGCTCACGGGCCTTCGGGTCACCGACCCCTACCTGCTGCAGCCCCAGACCTGGGCGACCCAGATCGCCGGCTTCGCGGCCTACACCGCCGTCATCCTGGTGGTTGGCGGCGCGCTCCAGGAGCGGCTGTCGTCGAGCCTGCGTGCGGTGTCTCGGCAGGCCGAGGAGCTTCGCTCGAGCGAGGAACGCTACCGCATCCTCGCCGACAACATGAACGACGTCCTGTTCACCCTCGACATGAAGCTCCGGATCACCTACGTCAGCCCGTCAGTGGAGAGGCTCCTGGGCTACACCCCGGCGGAGATGCTCGCGCTCGACCTGGGCGACGTGACGACGTCCGACAGCTTGACCCGGGCCGTGGAGGCCTTCCGGCACTACGTGGCGCTGGCCGCGGAGGGGGAGGTCGAGATCCCGCCACTGGAGTTCGAGCTCGTCCGCCGCGACGGAACCACCTTCTGGGGCGAGGTGACGCCCACCATCGTCCGCGGTGCCTCGGGGGCCCTCGCCGGGGTGCAGGGGCTGCTTCGCGACGTCACCAGGCGCACGGAGATCGAGCGCGAGCGGGCCGAGCTCGAGCTCGAGCTCCGCCAGGCCGACAAGCTGCGGGCCATCGGCCAGCTCGCCGGCGGCATCGCCCACGACTTCAACAACCAGCTGGCGCCGATCATGGCCCACGCCGACCTTCTCGCACGGGGCCTCGCGAGCCCGGACGCGTCGGCCGACCACGCCCGCAAGATCCTCGGCCCGGCGCGCAACGCCGCGGACCTCACCGCCAAGCTCCTGGCCTTCGCGCGCAAGGGCTCGTACGAGGTCACGCCGGTGGACCTGCACGACGTGATCAACGAGGTGGTCGAGATCCTGGTCCACGGCATCGACCGGCGGATCCGGCTCAAGCGGCTCTACGAGGCCGACACGGCGGTGATCGAGGGGGACCGGACCCAGCTCCAGAACGTGATGCTCAACCTCGCGCTCAACGCTCGCGACGCCCTGCCGGAGGGCGGCGAAATCGTGTTCTCGACGCGCAACCTGCCGAAGGAGCTCTCCGATGCCCCCGGCCCGGCGCAGTGGCTCGAGGTGACGGTGGTCGACAACGGCCTCGGCATGGACCCGGCGGTCCGCCAACGGGCCTTCGAGCCGTTCTTCACCACCAAGGCACCGGGCAAGGGCACCGGGATGGGGCTTGCCGCGGCCTACGGGACGGTGACCGGCCACGGCGGCCGGATCGGGATCGAGAGCCGGCCGGGTGCGGGGACCGAGGTTTCCATCCGCCTGCCCGTGTCCCGCCGCGAGGCGACCCCCAAGGTCGACACCCTGGCCGAGATCCTCGCCCCGGGGGTCGGGCGAGCCCTGGTCGTGGACGACGACGAAGGGGTCCGTACGGCGATCTGCGACCTCCTCGAAGCCCTGGGATTCACCGTCGAGGCGCACGATCGCGGAGCCCGGGCGGCAGCGGACTACGCCGAGCGCTGGCGCGACGTCGACCTGGTGGTCCTCGACCTGGTGCTGCCCGACATGACCGGGCGCGAGGCTCTGGAGGCGATCCGCGAGGTCAACCCCGAGGCGAGGGTGCTCCTGGTCTCCGGCTTCACCGCCGACGACTCGATCCGTGAGCTGGTCCGGGGAGGGCGCGTGGAGTTCCTCGAGAAGCCTTTCCTCCTGGCCGACCTCGCCGAGCGCCTGACCCGGCTCATGGGCTCTCGTTGACCCTCGTCGAGATGATCGCCGTGGCGGTCGGGCTGGCCATGGACGCCTTCGCCGTGTCCCTGGCTGGCGGCGCCGGGGGTATGCTCCGGCGGCCCCGGCCGGCGATCCGGTTGGCCTTCCACCTAGGCCTGTTCCAGTTCATGATGCCGGTGATCGGCTGGTACGGCGGTTCTCGGACCGCCCACCTGGTGGGCAGCTTCGACCACTGGGTCGCCTTTTTCCTGCTCGCCTTCGTCGGCGGCCGGATGATCCGGTCGGGACTGCGCAGTCAGACCGAGGAGTCCTTGCCGTCGGACCCGTCGCGGGGCTGGACGCTGGTGGCGGTCAGCGTCGCCACCAGCATCGACGCCCTCGCGGTCGGGGTCAGCCTCGCCATGGTGGGGATCGACATATGGCAGCCGAGCGTGGTCATCGGCGTCGTGACCGCGACCCTGTCCCTCGTCGGTATCGCCATCGGCGGCCGAGCCGGCACGGCCCTCGGCCCCAAGGTCGAGGTTGTCGGCGGCCTCCTCCTCCTCGCGATCGGCCTCCGGATCGTCGCCGACCACCTGTGACCGGGTCTCCTCTCGCGGTCAGCGACGAGGCGGTCCGCCTCGTGTCGCCGTCCGGGCCACGAAGATCGTGTGCCGGGGCCCCTTGGCGGCCCGGCGCGCGTGGACCGAGCGGACCTGCACCGAGAAGCCGGCCCGGCGCAGGGCGCGCTCGAAGGGGGCGTCGGGCTCGGCCGACCAGACCCCGAGGATGCCCGCCGGCTTGAGGCTTCGTCGGACGGCGGCCAGCCCCCGAGCCGTGTAGAGGCCGGCATTGCGCCGGTCGGTCAGCGCCGACGGGCCGTTGTCCACGTCGAGGAGGATGGCGTCGAAGGTCCGCGTCCGCGCCGCCATGATCTCGGCGACGTCGGTTTCGACCAGTAGGACCCTGGGGTCGTCCAGGGGGTGGCCGGCGAGGTGGCCGAGGTGGTCGCGATTCCAGCGCACGACATCGGGCAGCAGCTCGGCCACCATGACCCGTCCGTCCATGGGCATCGCGTCGAGCACCGCCCGCAGGGTGAAGCCCATGCCGAGGCCGCCCACCAGCACCGTCGGCCGGCGGCTCCGGACCTCGGCCAGCACCGAGGTGGCCAGAACCTCCTCCGAGCCGTGGGCGCGGCTCGACATGAGCTCGAGGCCGCCGACCCGGATCGTGAACACCCCGTCGCGCTGGTACAGCACGAGCTCCTGGCCGTCCGGCGTCGCCACCCGGTCGATCAGCCGCTGCGGGATCACCGTGACGTCCTCGACCGCGGCAAGAACCTGCGGCCCTGGCAGGGCCTCCGAGCCGATCGTGATCTTCCTGCGATGGTCCTGCTCTCCTCGAGAGAAATTCTGAGCGGCGGGCGGTCCGACCGCCCGCCGCTCAGAATTTCAGTGGATCTCGTCCACGCCCTGCTTGGCGCGCTCGATCTGGGCCCGGATCGTGGGCCCGGCCCAGCTCACCGGCCCGCGGGCCTGCCAGGCCAGGAAGCCCTCCGGGTCGAAGACCAGGGTCTCGGGGATCCGACGCACCCCGCACAGGTCGCCGGTCCTGGCGTTCTCGTCGAGGTAGAGGAACGCCTCTGGGAGCTCGGCCGCGCGGGCCGCCTCCCTGACGACCTCCCACGACGGCGCCTGGGCGATGAGCAGGACCTCGACGTCCTCGTCGTCCGCCGTCCGGACGGCGAAGTCGGCCGCCGCCCGCTGCTCGCCGAGGTCCGGCCGCTGCGGGTCGAACCAGTGCAGCACCAGGACCTTGCCCGGCCGGCCCACGAGGTTGCGGCGGTCGCCGTCGGCGGCCTCGAGCCACAGGAAGCCGCCGGCGTTGAGCTTGGCGATGGCGTGGTCGTGGTCCGCGTGGCGGGGCGGGGTCAGGGCGAAGAACATGTTGTAACCGACGACGGCCGCAGCGACGACGAGGGCCGCGCCGAGAATCAGGCGGTTGCGGGTGGTCGCGTTCATGGACGCGAGAATACCAGATGACCCCCCTCCACTTGACAAACTCTTCCACAGCGTGCCAGGTACGGCGACTTGACAAACTGAGCATGGACGCAGCGGCAACAGGCGGCGCGGGGAGTTTGTCAAGTTGCCGTACCTGGCACCGTCAGGGGGGAGTTCGTCAAGTCGCGGTGGTGTGCCGCGGGGTCCGGGGTGTCAGCTCGGGATGACGGCGTTGCGGTGGTCGACGAGGACGATGGTGGGCCGGTGGCCGGCGCCCTCGGTCTCGTCGACGATCCCGTAGCAGGCGATGATGACGACGTCGCCGGGCTGGACGAGCCGGGCGGCGGCGCCGTTGACGCAGATCTCGCCCTCACCGCCGAGGATGACGTAGGTGGCGAAGCGGGCGCCGGTGGTGCAGCTGTAGACCTCGACCCGCTCGAACTCGTGGATGCCGGCGGCGCGGCACAGCTCGCGGTCGACGGTGATGGAGCCCTCGTAGGCGAGGTTGGCGTCGGTCACCGTGGCGCGGTGGATCTTGGACTTGAGGACGGTGATCTGCATTCAGTTGCCTCCCAGGGGCAGGTTGTCGATGAGGCGGATGCCCTCGAGGTGGACGGCACCGAAGCGGCGGCCGCCGTGGTCCTCGACGTAGTCGACCTCGAAGCCGACGGCCTCGAGACGCCGGCGTGCGGACTCGGCGTCGTTCGACGAGGCGAGCAGGCGCGGGAAGTCGGCGGCGAGGCTCCGGGCAGACCGCGACAGCCGGGCGTTGCGCGAGCTCAGGGCTAGGCCGTCCGGCGCGCGGACGGTGGGGCAGGGGACCACGTCCACAGGCAGCAGGAAGGCCTCGACCATCCCTCTCACCAGCTCGAGCTGCTGGTAGTCCTTCTCGCCGAAGTAGGCGCGGTCGGGCCGGACCAGGTTGAGCAGCTTGAGGACCACCGTCAGCATGCCGTCGAAGTGGTTGGGCCGGTGCGCTCCCTCCATGATCCCGCTGAGCTTTGCCTCGGTGACCCGGTAGCGGTAGTCGTCGGGGTACATGGCCTCGTGCGACGGCGCCAGCACCAGGTCCGCGCCGGCCCGCCCGGCGGCCTCGCAGTCCCGCTCGAGGTCGCGCGGGTAGGCCTCGAGGTCGCCCCGGTCGTCGAACTGTGGTGCGTTGACGAAGATGGTGACCACGGTACGGTCGGTTTCCCGCCGGCTGCGGTCGATGAGCGACAGGTGGCCGTCGTGGAGGGCACCCATGGTAGGCACGATGCCGACGCTGCCGACCAGGCCGGTCCGCACCCGGCGCCACTCCCCGAGATCGGTGACCAGCCTCATGAGAAGCTCTCCTCGTCGCTCGGGAAGGCGCCGGCCTTGACGTCCCGGTCGTAGGCCTCGAGGGCCTCCCTGATCAGGGAGTGGCCGTCGAGGTAGGTGCGCACGAATCGTGGGCGGAAGCTCGGGTCCACGCCGAGCAGGTCCTGGAGCACGAGCACCTGGCCCGAGGTGTGGGGCCCGGCGCCGATGCCGATGGTCGGGATGTGGAGGGCCTCGGTGACCTCACGGGCCAGGGTGGACGGCACGCACTCCAGCACCAGGGCGAAGCAGCCCGCCTCCTGGAGGGCGAGGGCGTCCTCGAGGAGCTTGGCCGCGGCGGCGTGGTCGCGGGCCTGGACCCGGAAGCCTCCGAGCTTGTGGATCGACTGGGGCGTCAGCCCGAGGTGGCCCATGACCCCGACCCCCGACTCGACCACGTGGCGGATGGTCTCGATGTTGCCGTCGGCGCCCTCGAGCTTCACCGCCTGGGCGCCGGCCCGGACCAGCCGTTCGACGGCGGTCACGGTCTCGGCCAGGCCCTTGCGGTGGGCGAGGAAGGGCATGTCGGCGATGATCCGCCCCTCCGGAGCGCCCCGGCGGACGGCGGCGGTGTGCAGGCACATCATGTCGAGGTCGGCGGGGATGGTCGTGGTGTGGCCGTGCACGACCATGGCGACGCTGTCGCCGACCAGGATCAGGTCGATGTCGGTGGCGGCGATGATGCGCGCGCTCCAGCTGTCGTAGCAGGTCACCATGGTGATGCGGCGGCCGGCGGCGGCGGCGGCGAGGATGTCGGCCGGGGTGTTCATGGCGTCTCCAGGTGGGCGTCGGCGAGGGCCCGGTAGACCGCCCGGTAGGGGTCGCCGCAGAGGGCGTCCAGGTTGCGCTCGATGGTCCGCCGGTCGCCGCGGGCGAGGGGCCCCGTGAGCGGGTCGTCGGAGGCGGCGAGGTTCGCGGCCACCCTCTCGAGGTACGGCAGCAGGGCCTCGCGCGGCAGGCCGAGGCGCTCGAAGCCGGCGAAGGCCCTGCGCCACAGGAGGGTCGTGCCGTTGCCGGCGAGCACGCACAGCGCGTGGTAGAGGGCCCTGTCGGCGGGGTCGACGGCGAAGCTCGGGTTGCCGAGGCCAGGGAACAGCTCGCCGAATGGCCGCCGTCCGCGCTCGCACACGAAGGGCACCCGCCGGTAGGTGTGGAGGTCGTAGGGCTCGGGGCCGAAGGCCATCAGGGGGTGCGCGCCCTCGGCCGACGACGTCGACAGGCTCCCCGAGCAGTGGATCCAGAGCCGGCGGTCGCCGTCGCGGTGGCGCTCGAGGAAGCCCTCGATGGCGTCGTCGGAGATCAGCAGCGCGACCCGCTCAGCGCGGTCGCGGACCTCCTCGAAGGGGACGACGGTGCCGCGGCGCCACGTCGAAAACGGCACGCCCTCGAGGCCGAGGTAGCGGCCGAGGTGACGGGCCAGCCGGCCGTTGCCGACCAGCAGCAGGGGGGAGTGCTCGGTTTCTGGTACCTGTCCCATGGATCAAGTCCGTCGCTCGTCGGTCGTTTCTCGCGCTCACGGTCGCCGTTGCCGGCAATCGGCGCCGCAGGCCCGACTCTACGGCAGTCCCCGCCGAAGCGCAAGCGAGGCGAGGCCCCGGGGGGTGGCCGTGCCGGCGGTCGGGGGGCGGTCAGGGACAGTGGCAGTGGCAGTGACAGTGACGAGATGACTCAGCGCCAGCAAGCAGCGGCAGACGTCCGGCCGACAGCCCGGCCCTCTCCGTTCCCCTTTCCCGACGAATCCGGTATCGCAAGGGAGTGGGAGAAGGAGAGGGAGAGGGAAAGGTCGACGACCGCAGCGGGGTGGGCGACAGCCCACTGTCACGGTCACTGCTATTGTGGACGCCCGTGCAAGGAGGGCCGCCATGCGCCGATCCCTGGTGACGCTCGCACTCGTCGCGTTGCTCGTTCCTGTGATCCCGGTCGCTGCCGCCGAGGTGCCGGAGGAGCTCCTGGACTCCATGTCGTTCCGGCTGGTGGGGCCGTTCCGGGGGGGGCGCGTGACGGCGGTGACCGGTGTGATCGGAGACCCCATGGCCTACTACATGGGCTCCACCGGGGGCGGCGTCTGGAAGACCACCGATGCCGGCCTGAGCTGGCGCAACGTCTCGGACGTGGTCCGCGAGCTCGAGCCCGAAGACCGGCCCCGGGTGATGGGCCAGGTCGACCCGGAGCTCGCCGAGGCGGGGGTGGTGCGGCCCCCCGTGGGCGGGCTGCCGCCGGCCCCGAAAGTGGAGCGGCGGGCCGGTGACGTCTTCGGCAGCGCCTCCGTCGGTGCGGTCGCGGTGGCGCCTTCGGATTCCAACGTGGTCTGGGTCGGCATGGGCTCTGCCTGCCCGCGCGGCAACATCTCCCCCGGTGACGGGGTCTACCGGTCGACCGACGCCGGCGACAGCTGGCGCCACGCGGGCCTCGCCGAGGCCGGCCAGATCGGCGACATCGCCATCCACCCGAGCGACCCGGACATCGTCTACGTCGCGGTTCTCGGCAACATCTTCGCGCCCAGCCCCGAGAGGGGGGTCTTCCGGACCATCGACGGCGGCCTGAGCTGGGCGAAGGTCCTGTTCGTTTCCGAGGACGCCGGCGCCGTCGACCTCGCCATGGACCCGAGCAACCCGCGGGTGCTCTACGCCGCCACCTGGCAGGCGCGGCGCTCGCCCTGGGACATGGAGTCGGGCGGGCCCGGAAGCGGCCTGTTCAAGACCACGGACGGCGGCAACACCTGGCGGCGCCTCCACCAGGGGCTGCCCGAGGGCGACCTGGGCAGGATCGCGGTCGCGGTCTCCGGCGCCTTCCCGAAGCGGGTGTGGGCCCTGGTCGAGCACGAGGAAGGCGGGCTCTTCCGCTCCGACAACGGCGGCGCGAGCTTCCGCCTGGTCAACGCCAACCGGGAGCTTCGCCAGCGCGCCTGGTACTACACCCACATCGAGGCCGACCCGGCCGATGCCAACACCGTGTACGCGCTCAACGTCGCCATGTGGCGCTCCGACGACGGCGGCGCGAACTTCCGACCCATTCGCACTCCCCACGGCGACAGCCACGCGCTGTGGATCAACCCCGACGACCCGGCGAACATGATCGAGGGCAACGACGGCGGCGCCAACGTCAGCTTCGACGGCGGCCGCTCGTGGTCGCCCCAGTCCAACCAGCCGACCGCCGAGCTCTACCGGGTGACGGTGGACGATCAGCAACCCTACTGGCTGTACAGCGGCCAGCAGGACAACACGGCCGTGGCCATTCCGAGCCGAACCGCCGGCGGCGGCATCGAGCGGGAGCACTGGTACGCCCCGGCGGGCTGCGAGTCCGCCACCGTGGCGGTGGACCCGCGGGACCCCGACATCACCTACGGCGGCTGCTACGGCGGCTCCCTGAGCCGCTACGACCGCGAGCTCGGCCACGCCCAGGAGATCATGCCGTGGCCCGAGCTGGCGGTGGGCCAGCAGCCCGCCGACCTGCGCTACCGCTTCCAGTGGAACGCGCCGGTGCGGATCTCGCCCCACGACCCGGGCGTGCTCTACCACTGCTCGAACGTGGTCCACCGCAGCCGCGACCAGGGCCTCACCTGGGAGGTCGCGAGCCCCGACCTGACCCGCGACGACGAGTCGAAGCAGGGCTTCGCGGGCGGACCGATCACCCGGGACAACACCGGCGTCGAGGTCTTCGGCACCATCTTCGCCTTCGAGGAGTCGCCGCACCGTGCCGGCCTGCTGTGGGCGGGCAGCGACGACGGCCTCGTCCACCTGTCCCGGGACAACGGCGCCACCTGGGAGAACATCACCCCTTCCGGGATGCCGGAGTGGGGCACCGTCAACGCCATCGAGCTGTCGGCCCACGACGAGGGCCGGGCCTTCCTCGCCGTCCACCGCTACCGGACGGGGGACCCCCGCCCGTACGTCTTCCGCACCGACGACCTCGGCGCCACCTGGGTGTCGCTGGCCGACGGCGGCAACGGCATCCCCGCCGACCACTGGGTGCGGGTGGTGCGCGAGGACCCGGAGCGGCGAGGGCTGCTCTACGCGGGCACCGAGTTCGGGCTCTACGTCTCCCTCGACGACGGGGCGAGCTGGCAGCCCCTGCAGCTCGACCTGCCGGTCACGCCGATCACCGACCTCGCCGTCAAGCGCGGCGATCTGGTGGTCGCGACCCAGGGGCGGTCGTTCTGGATCCTCGACGACCTCAGCCCCCTGCGCCAGATGACCCCCGAGGTCGAAGCCGTGGGCCGCCACCTCTTCGAGCCGCGCGCCGCGGTGCGCTGGGCTGACGGCGGCGGCGGGTGGGGCTCGTCGGGCGGCGACAACCCGCCCTACGGCGCCATCATCCACTACCTGCTTCCCGAGGGCGTCGACGACGAGGACGCCGAGGAGGTCGTGCTCGAGATTCTGGACGCCTCCGGTGAGGTGCTGCGCACCATGTCCAGCTCGACCCCCGAGAAGCGCGCCCCGAGCATCTGGCGCAAGCTCTTCCCCGAGCTCGCCGAGCCCGCCCTCCTCGACGCCGAGCCGGGGGCGAACCGCTGGGTCTGGAACCTCCGCCTCGCGGACGCCGAGCTGGTTGACGAGGCGGTGGTCTGGGGGTCGGCTGCGGGCCCCCGGGTGCCGCCCGGCCGCTACCGGGCGCGCCTGACGGTGGGGGAGTGGAGCGAGACGGTGGGCTTCGAGGTGGCGCCCGACCCGCGCATCCCCTTCGACCCGGAGGCCGCTGAGACCCGCTCCGAGCTCGCCCGCGGAATCTGGAGCGAGCTCACGCGCTCGCACCGGCTGGTCGCCCGCGCGCAGGGCCTGCGCGAGCGGGTCTCGGCCTGGGCGGAGCGCACCGACGACGAGACCGCGGCGACCCTCGCCGAGCAGATCACCGAAGCCCTCGACGCCGTCGAGGGCCGCCTCCGCCAGACCCGCCTCATCTCGAGCCAGGACGTTCTGAACTTCCCGCCCCAGCTCGACAACGAGCTCGTCCACCTGCTCGGGGTGGTCGACTCCGCGGTGGGGCTGCCGACCGAAGGCACGGTGGCCCGCTTCGCCGAGGTCTCCACCGAGGTCGACGACCTCGAAGCCCGGCTCGACGAGCTCGTCAGCACCGACGTCGCAGCGCTCGAAGCCAGACTGGACAGGCTCGGCGTCGCGCGAATCGACGCGAAGTAATTCTCAATTTTGAATTCTTAATTTTTAATTGTCATCTCAATACAATCGTAGATTGTCCGATAATTAAGAATTAAGAATTGAGAATTGAGAATTGAGAATTGAGAATTGAGAATTGAGAATTGAGAATTAAGAATTAAGAATTAAGAATTGAGAATTCTTCAGTCGAGCGCGACGCGTTCGATAGGGCCGCGCAGGCGGGCGCTGACCCGGCCGAGGAGGATGAAGCCCACCGCGCCGAGGCCGACCACGAGCCCCCACCACAGGCCCTGGGGGCCGAGGCCGAAGGTGAAGCCGAGCAGCAGGCTGGCCGGCAGGCCGATCAGCCAGAAGCCGACCAGGTTGATCAGCAACGGCGCGCGGGTGTCCCCGGCGCCGCGGAGCACGCCCGCCGACACCACCTGCAGCCCGTCGAAGACCTGGAAGAAGCCGGCGATCGGGATGAGTGTTGCCGCCAGAAAGCGAACCTCGTCGACCGAGGTGTAGGCCCGGGCGAGGCCGCCCGGCAGGCCGATGAAGAGCACGGCGGTCAGGGCCATGAAGCCCGCCCCCAGCAGCAGGCCGGAGGACGCTGCGCGGCGCGCTCCGTCGCTGTTGCCGGAGCCGATGGCGTTGCCGACCCGCACCGCGGTCGCCTGGGCGACCCCGAGGGGCACCATGAAGGTCAGCGAAGCCAGGTTGATGGCGACCTGGTGGGCGGCCATGACCGTGGTTCCCATGCCGCCCATGAGCAGGGCGATCACCGTGAAGGCGACGATCTCGAGCTGCAGCTGGAAGCCGATGGGGACGCCGAGTCTCAGGGTGCGCAGCAGAGGCTGCAACCGAAAGGCCTCGCGGTCGAAGCGCAGCAGCGGCCACAGGTCCCAGCGGTCGACCACCAGCAGGATGACGAACAGCAGGGTGCGGGCGATGGTCGTTGCCCAGGCCGAGCCCAGGGGGCCGAGCTGGGGGATCGGACCGGCGCCGAACACGAGCACCCAGTCGGCCACGAGGTTGAAGACGTTGACGGCGATGACGGTTGCGACGATCGGGCGCAGCCGGCCCATGGCCTGGAGGGTGAGGCGCAGCACGACCCAGCAGTAGAAGGGCAGCAGGCCGGGGATCGAGATGTGGGCATAGGCCGCCGCCAGGGGCACGATCTCGGGCGGCTGGCCGAGCAGGGACAGGATCGGCCCGATCGGCACCAGAATCACCGCGCTGGGGATCATGAGCGCGGCGGAGATCGCGAAGCCGCGCTGCACCGAACGGCGGAAGGAGGTTTGGTCGCGCGCCCCAAGCGCCTGGTTGAGGAGCGGGTCGAGGCCGAGCAGGACGCCGACCCCGAACGACGACACCGTGATGACCGCGATGTGGCCCAGGGCCACCGCCGCCAGGGCCTGGGACGACAGCCGGCCCACCACCATGGTGTCGACGACCCCGAAGAGCATCATCCCGACCTGCACGATCACCACCGGCACCGCGAGCCGGATCATGGCCTCCAGGTCGGTTCGTTGCGGTTTCTCGAAGGGTCGGGTCACGGTCGCTCCGGCCGGGGAGTCTAGCAGGTGCTGGGGGCGAGGCCGTGCGTCCCGGGGCACCGGCCTTCTGGGCCGCCTTTGGCGTCCCAGCGTCGATGAGCCGGCGCGGTCGCGCGGAGGAGACGGGGAAAGCTGCGACCGCGCCGTCTCATCGAGCGGCGGCCTGCCTCGTTGCCGGAAAGGGAGCTTCCCGAGACGCGATGGGAGCGGTGCCAGGCACCCTTTCGTCGGACGAAAGGAGAGCCAGGCACCGGGCCCGCGCTGTCTCGAGGCGAAGGATGCCGGCACAATGGCGTACCCGGCACGTCCCGGTGGAGGCGCCCCACCCGCGCCTCCCGGAGGCGCGCTGATCGCTGCCGCTGACCCTGCCGCTGCCGCTGCCGCTGGGCGCGTGGCCGTGCGTCCCGGAGCACCGGCCTTCTGGGCCGCCTTTGGCGTCCCAGCGTCGATGAGCCGGCGCGGTCGCGCGAAGGTGGCGGGGAGGGCTGCGACCGCGCCGTCGTGGCGAGCGGCGGCCTCCCCCGTTGCGGGAGCGGATGCTCCGGAGCGCGCTTCCCGTGGATTGCCAGGTGCGGCATTGTGCGGAGCGCGCTCTGCTCGGGAGGGTGGAGCCGGCACAATGCCGAACCTGGCACGTCCCGGGGGAGGCGCACTGCCCGCGCGTTCCGGAGGCGCGGTTCGCTGCCGCTGACATCGGACACGGACGCGGAAGTGGGCGAAGACGAGGTAGAATCACGGGATGTTCCTCTACCGGGAAGACGACGCCGGCAGGACCCTGGCGATCTCGCAGGTGTCGCACGCTTGGTTCGCCTGGCAGCTCGCCGAGCACTGGGGCAACCGCCGCTTCAACCGCCCGCTGCCGCGGGCCGAGGTGCTCGCCGCGGTGATGCTCCACGACTCGGGCTGGACCGAGTACGACGCAGCCCCCGGGATCGACGACCGCGGCCGGCCCCGCACCTTCGACCGGATGCCGGTGGAGGACCATCTCGAGATCTGGCGGAGGAGCGTCGACCGGGCGGCGATGCACAGCCGCTACGCGGCGTTCCTGGTCGCCGGGCACTTCGCCGAGATGGCCGAGGTCAAGAGCGCCGACCTGCTCGAGCGTGGGCAGACCGCGTCGGCCCGCCTCGTCGAGAGCTTCCGTGCCGAGATGGAACGCCGCACCTCGGCCTGGCGGGAGTCACTGGCCGCCGACGCCCGCTACCAGGGCTGTCTGGAGGGAACGCGCCTGCGGTCCAACGCCGATCTGCTGTCCCTGGCCGACAAGATCTCGGTCTACCTGTGCGCCTGCCTGGGCTCGGACTTCGAGGTCGTGGCGCCCACCAGCGACGGCGGCATCGAGGCGGTCCGGGTCACCGCCCTCGACCCGACGCACTGGCGCCTCGACCCCTGGCCCATGGAGGGCGACCGGGTACGTCTGCAGTGCGAGGGACGGATGCTCCCCTCGACCTCCTTCGGGTCCGCCGACGAGCTCCGGGCGGTGCTGCGTCGCGCCCCGGTGGAGCGCCTCGGCTTCACGCTCCTTAGGGCCTCGGCGGTCGGTTGACAATCACCCGCCGAGGGCTACAATACGCTCTTGCCACCGTGCTCCGCAGTAGCTCAATGGTAGAGCGGGTGGCTGTTAACCACTAGGTTGGGGGTTCAAATCCCTCCTGCGGAGCCAAGCTGATTCCCACGACGAGGCCCGCGCGACCGCGCGGGCCTCGTCGTGGGAATTGTGCTACCGTCGCCCCCCGGAGGACCGCATGCCTGACAGACAGCGAGCGTTGGTGACCGGTGGGGCGGGGTTTCTGGGCTCGCACCTGTGCGATCGGCTGCTCGCCGAGGGCTTCGAGGTGGTCTGCATGGACAACCTCATCACCGGCAGCCTCGCCAACATCGAGCACCTGTTCGGGCGGGACGGATTCATCTTCGTCGACCACGACGTCACGAACTTCATCCACGTGCCGGGGCGGCTCGACGTCGTGCTGCACTTCGCGTCGCCGGCGTCGCCCATCGACTACCTCAAGCTCCCGATCCAGACCCTCAAGGTCGGCTCCCTGGGCACCCACAAGGCCCTCGGGCTGGCCAAGTCGAAGAACGCGCGCTTCCTCCTCGCCTCGACCTCGGAGTGCTACGGCGACCCCCTGGTCCACCCCCAGCCGGAGAGCTACTGGGGCAACGTCAACCCGGTGGGACCGCGGGGGGTCTACGACGAGGCCAAGCGCTTCGCCGAGGCCATCACCATGGCCTACCACCGCCACCACGGTCTCGACACCCGGATCGTCAGGATCTTCAACACCTACGGGCCCCGGATGCGGGCCGGCGACGGCCGGGTGGTGCCGGCCTTCATCTGCCAGGCCCTGGCCGGCGAGCCGTTGACGGTCTTCGGCGACGGCTCCCAGACCCGCTCCTTCTGCTACGTGGACGACCTCATCGAGGGCATCTGGCGGCTCCTCAACTCGGACCACGTGGAGCCGGTCAACATCGGCAACCCGTCGGAGATGACGGTCCTCCAGTTCGCCCACGAGATCATCCGGCTCACCGGCTCGGCCTCGGAGCTGGTCTTCCGCGACCTGCCGGTCAACGACCCCAAGGTCCGCCAGCCCGACATCTCGCTGGCCCGCACCATCCTCGATTGGGAGCCCACGGTCGCCCTCGAGGACGGGCTCGCGACGACCATCGAGTTCTTCGCCGACCGGCAGTAGCCGAAGGCCCGCCTACCGCTCCCTCAACGCCAGCTCCAGCACCTCGTCGGCGCGGGCGACGGCGTGGACCCTGAGTCGACGCCGGGATTTTGGCGGCAGCTCGTCGAGGTCACGCTCGTTGGCCGCCGGCAGGACGACGCGCTGGATCCCCGCGCGCAGCGCCGCGAGCACCTTCTCCTTGACGCCCCCCACCGGGAGCACGTCGCCGCGCAGGGTGAGCTCGCCGGTCATGGCCAGGTCGTAGCGGACCGGGCGCCCGGTGGCGACCGAGACGATGGCGGTGAGCAGGGTGATCCCGGCCGAGGGGCCGTCCTTCGGGATCCCGCCCGCGGGGACGTGGAGGTGGAGCTCGTGGCCGTCGAACCAGCCGCCGGGGATGCCGAAGCGGTCGCCGTTGGCGCGCGCGAAGGTGACGGCGGCGCTGGCCGACTCTTTCATCACCTCGCCCAGGGACCCGGTGAGCCGGAGCTCGCCCCGGGTCGAGGCCGAGGCGGCGGCCTCGACCAGCAGGACGTCGCCGCCGGCGGCGGTGGTGGCGAGCCCGGTCGCGACCCCGACCCGGTCCTCGGCGAGGCGGTCGTCGGCGAGGTGGGGCCTCGGGCCCAGGAGCCGGGCCACCACCGCCGGGGAGACGCGCCGCGGGTGCCGCCGGCCCTCGGCGACGAGCACCGCGACCTTGCGGCAGACGGCGCCGATCCTGCGCTCCAGGTTGCGAACCCCGGCCTCCCGGGTGTAGCCCGCAACCAGCTCGTGCAGGGCCTCCGGAGTGAAGCGCAGCCCGGTCCCGGCGACGCCGTTGTTTTCGAGCTGCCGCGGCACCAGGTGGCGGCGGCCGATCTCGACCTTCTCGTGCTCGCTGTAGCCCGGAAGCCGGATCACCTCCATGCGGTCGAGGAAAGCCGGCTGGATGGTGTCGGTGACGTTGGCGGTGGTGATGAACAGCACCCGGGACAGGTCGAGGTCGACCCCCAGGTAGTGGTCGCGGAAGGCGTGGTTCTGCTCCGGGTCGAGGACCTCGAGCAGGGCCGACGACGGGTCGCCCCGGAAGTCGGCGCCGACCTTGTCGACCTCGTCGAGCATGAACACCGGGTTGAGGCTCCCGGCCTGCTGCAGGCTCTGGACGACCCGGCCCGGCATGGCGCCGACGTAGGTCCGTCGGTGGCCGCGGATCTCGGCCTCGTCCCGGACCCCGCCCAGCGAGGTGCGGACGAAGCTCCGGCCGAGGGCGCGGGCGATGGAGCGGCCGAGCGAGGTCTTGCCGACCCCCGGCGGGCCGACGAAACACAGGATCGGCCCCCGGCTTTCCGGCTGCAGCTTGCGCACCGCCAGGAACTCGACGATCCGCTCCTTGACCCGTTCGAGGTCGTAGTGGTCCTCGTCTAGGATCCGCCGCGCCGCCGTGATGTCGAGGCTGTCCTCGGTGAGGGTGCGCCACGGCAGCGAGGTCATCCAGTCGAGCCAGGTCCGGACCACCGAGCTCTCGGCCGAGTCCGGGTGCATGGTGGCGAGCCGGCGAAGCTGGGTGTCGAGCTCGGCGCGGGCGGCCTCGGGAAGGCCGGCCCGGTCGGCGCGCTCGCGGTACTCCGCGACCTCGCGCTCCACGTCGTCGATCTCCCCTAGCTCGCTCTGGATGGTCTTGAGCTGCTGGCGAAGGATGTACTCGCGCTGGCCCCGGTCCATCTCGCCCCGCACCCTGGCCGAGATCCGCTCCTGGACCTCGAGCAGGGCGACCTCGCGCTCGAGCAGCTCGTGGACCCGCTCGAGCCGGGACTCCAGGGCGTCGAGCTCGAGCAGCTGCTGGGCGTCGTCCACCGCCAGGCCGAGGTTCGCCGCCACCAGGTCGGCGAGCCGGACCGGGTCGTCGAGGTCGGCGGCGATCACCATGATCTCCGGCGAGATGCCCTTGCCCATGGCCTGGACCTGGTCGAGCTTCTGGCGAATGGTCCGCATCGAGGCCTCGAGCTCGAGGGCTGGCAGGGCGGCTCGAGGCTCCGGAAGGAGCCGGATGCGGGCCGCGAAGCCGGGCTCGCTGGCGGTGAAGTAGTCGACCCGGGCCCTCGCCAGGCCCTGGACCAGGACCCGCTGGCTACCGTCGGGCAGCTTGACGACGCGCATCAGGGTGCCCACGCAGCCGGTGGTGTGGAGATCGTCGGGGCCGGGGCTGTCGATGCGACCGTCGCGCTGGGCGAGCAGCAGCACCATCCGGTCGGCGGCGAGGGCCTCCTCGAGGGCGGCCGCGGAGAGGTCCCGCGCCACCGACAGGGGCAGGATCGAGTACGGGAAGAGGACGGCGTCGCGCAGGGGCAGCACCGGGAGCTCGTCGGCGATGTGCACGACGTCGCCGACCTCGATCCCGCCCTCGCCCGACCACCCGTGGCCGCCGTCGCGATCGGCGGTCATGAGTCCCGGGTCAGGAGGAGGCTCTTGAGCTCCTCCATGAACTGGTTGACGTCCTCGAAACGGCGGTAGACGCTGGCGAAGCGCACGTAGGCGACCTGGTCGAGGTCGCGCAGCCGGTCGATGACCATGTTGCCGATCTCCTGGCTCGACATCTCCCGAACCTCGCAGGAGGCGATGGCGGATTCGACCGCGTCCACCAGGACGACCAGGTCGCGGCGGGGCACCGGTCGCTTCTCGCAGGCCCGGAGCAGGCCGTTGAGGAGCTTCTCGCGGTCGAAGCTCTCGCGGCGGCCGTCGCGCTTGACCACCGTCGCCGGGAGCTCGTCCACCCGCTCGTAGGTGGTGAAGCGGCGGCCGCAGGAGCTGCACTCCCGGCGACGCCGGGTCTCGGCGCCGTCCCGGGCCTCGCGGGAGTCGACGACCCGGCTCGACGGGTGGCCGCAGAAGGGACAGATCATGAGGCCGCCTCCTCGGAGGCCATGTCGCGGACCTCGGTGACGCGCATCCCGAGCAGGGGCAGGCAGAGCAGGCCGATGATCGCGATCGGGACGAAGCAGATGGCGTGGTAGACGATGGCGACGGCGGTGGCCAGGTTGAGCTCGACGCCGAAGAAGGTGGTCAGGCCGACCTGGGTCGCCTTGTGGAAGCCGCCGACCCCCCCGGGGGTGGGGATGGCGAGCCCGATGACCGCCAGGGTCACGATCAGGAAGGCGGCCCGCAGCGGCAGGTCGAGGTCGAAGGCGAGCAGGGTCACCCTGACCTGCCAGAAGATGACGTACCACAGGACGAAGGAAGAGGTCATGGTGACGAGCAGGTCGCGGGGCCGCTGGAGCACCCGAAGCCCGTCCAGAAAGTGCCCGAGGAAGTTGGCCACGGGCCCGCGCCAGCTCGGCTTGAGGCGGGCCAGGGGCCGGGTGACCAGGTCCACGAAGCGGTCCTGGAAGCGGAACAGGCCGAGCAGCACCACGGTGCCGGCCACGAGGCCGACCCCGACCGCAAAGCCGGACACCCGCAGCAGCCGGAGGTTGCCGGCGGCCGACGCGTCGAGCTCGGCCATGGACGGAGGCCAGATCAGGAAGACCAGAAAGAAGAGCACCACCGTCCACAGGTCGAAGACCCGCTCCGTGAGGATCGAGGCGAGACCGGCGGAGACCGGAAACCGGTCGCGCTTGGCCAGGATGACCGGGCGGATGATGTCGCCCATGCGGGCCGGCAGCAGGGCCATGGCGGCGTAGCCCACCGCGGTCGCGAGCAGCGCGCTCGAGTGGCGCACCCGGGCCACCGGCCGCAGGATCAGGATCCAGCGCAGCGCCCGCGCCCAGTACGAAGCCAGGGCCAGGACGGCGGCGAGGGCGACCAGCCACGGGTCGGCCCCGCGCAGGCCGTCGAGGGTCCGCTCGAGGTCGACGTTCCACAGGAACACGGCGAGCAGGGCCACCATGAGGACCAGCGACACGACGATGCGGAGGGTCTGACGGCTCCCGGGCACGGTCCCCAGGGTAGTATGGTGGTGCGGCGTTCACAACAGCCGGCGACGGCGGTGAGGGGCGCCGGGAGGGTGGTGGTCGACAGTGTCCGGCGCGGTTCACGTCCGTTCCCATCCCAGGTGTCTCGAGCACGACCCGGGGCTGGGCCACCCGGAGTCCCGGCGCCGGCTCGAGGTCATCCTCGACGCCCTGTCCTCGGACGCCGCCGGCTGGGTGGTGGACCGGGCGGCACCGCTGCCGCCGGACAGCGACACCCTCGGCATGTTGCGGTGGATCCACGACGGCGACTACATCGAGCGGGTGCGGGCGGCATCGGCGCGGGGACACGGCTTCGTCGACAACCAGGACTGCCGGGTCTCGGCGGGCACCTTCGATGCCGCGGTCGCCGCCGCCGGCCTCGCCCTCCAGGGCGCTCTCGACCTGGTGAACCGGCGGCTCGAGCGGGCCTTTCTGGTGCTGCGGCCGCCGTCGCACCACGCCGAGCGGTCGCGGGCCCGGGGCTACTGTTTCTTCAACTCGGTGGCCCTGGCCGCCGAGGTGGTGGTGTCGGCTTGGGGGGAGCCGGTTGTCATTGCCGACTTCGACGCCCATCACGGCAACGGCACCCAGGACCACTTCCTGGACCGGCCCGAGGTCGGCTACGTCTCGGTCCATGCCTACCCGGGCTTCCCCGGGACGGGGGGCGCCGACGAGGTCGGCGACGGGCTCGCCGCCGGCACGACCCGCAACGTGCCGCTGGCGGCGAAGGCGGACGACAGCACCTTCTGCACCGCCTTCGAGCTCGCCCTCGACGAGGTGGCCTCCCGCCTGCGCCCGGCCGCCATCGTGGTGTCGGCGGGCTTCAGCGGTCACGCCGCCGACCCGGTGGGCGGCATGCTCCTGTCGGAGGCGGGCTTCGGCCGGTTGACGGCGGCGGTGAGGTCCGCCGCCGAGCGTTGGTCGGGGGGGCGGGTGCTGTCGATTCTCGAGGGCGGATACGACCTCCAAGCCCTCGCGAATTGCGCGCGCATTCACGTGCGGGAATTGGCGAGCGGGGAGCCCTCGAAACCCGATGCCTAATTGGCGGCGTTTCTCGGCATCGCTTTGGCGGGAAAAATCGCGGCGCGAAATGCTCAGAAAACCGACAGTGGACGTGCCGTCCATCACAAAATTCGTTGACCGTGTTTGTGCATGTGGTATATCATCAAACAGGTTAGATTTGCGTTCGTGTCTGGATCCGCGACTCGAGGAGGACAGCCGATGCGTCACAAAAACATCGTTGTGGCTCTGTTCCTGGTGACGGTGTTGCTCGCGGCGAGCGCCGAAGCGGCGCCGATTTTCCGTCTCGATACCCCCGAGGATGGCGCCACCGTTTTCGGGCTCGTGGCGGTCACCGGCTACGTCCTCGATGACGGTCAGAGCTGCGGGCCCTACTGGAACTGGCAGGGCTGCGACTGGAGCGATGCCCAGGTGACGCGGATCGAGCTCTACGTGGACGACGGCTACGTCGCCACCGCGGATCTCAACCGGCCGCGCTACGACGTGCTCCAGGCCTACCCGTGGTACGCCAGCACGCCGTTCTCGAGGCCCGGTTTCGAGACCTCCTTCGACTCGTCCTCCCTGTCGGACGGCGTCCACACCCTGTTCCTGCGGGTGTCCTTCGCCGACGGCACCGTCGAGGACCTCGGCCAGCGAAGCGTCACCGTCGACAACGACCTCAACCAGGCGCCTTTCGGGGCCCTCGAGCTGCCGGGTGAGAAGCAGCCCATGAACGGGGTCTTCCCGGTCACCGGCTGGGCCCTGGACGACTCGGGGATCCGCTTCATCGAAATCCTGGTGGACGGGGTGTCGGTCGGCAACGCTGTCACCGGCATCCACCGTCCCGACATCCTCCACCGCTTCCCGTCCCACCCGGACGCCGAGCGCTCCGGCTTCGTCAAGATGCTCAACACCACCCAGTGGGCCAACGGCATCCACGTCCTCGCGGTGCGGCTGGTGGACGACGAGAACGTATCCCGGATCATCGGCACCCGCTATGTCCAGACCCTCAACGTGAGCTACAACCTGCCGCCCTTCGGAGGCATCGACTACCCGATCGCCAACCACATCATGTACGCCAAAGGCTGCTCCGACCCGGGCGGCTGGTCGAGCCCGCCATTCGAGGACCCGCAGGTCACCGAGCTCATCACCGGCTGGGCCCTCGACGTCGGCTCGCGAACCGACAACGGCGGAGTCGGCTATATCCAGCTGCTGCTCGACGGCGTCATCCTCGCCGACACCAGCTTCCCGAGCTTCTGGCACATCTGGTTCCAGACCGACGTCAACTACTACGGCCACGAGCGGATGGACCTGCTGCAGCTCTTCACCGACGTGCCCAACGCCAAGGACTGCGGTTTCGCGTTCGTGATGGACGTCTCGGACCTGGTGATCCGCAAAGGCTTCAGCCAGGGCCTGCACTACCTCAAGATCCGCGCCGGCGATCTCGAGAACAACGTCGCCGACATCGCCCAGATCCCCGTGATCTTCGACTGCGACGACGACCCGGACCGGCCCTCCTTCGGCGACATCTACACGCCCGAGGAGATGGAGCGGGTGACCGGAGTCGTCGAGATCACCGGCTGGTCCATCGACATGGACCTGGTGGACGAGGTCGAGGTCTGGGTGGACGGCGTTTTCATCGACGTGGTCGACGAGCGCTTCATCCCGACCCCCGAGGTGAGGGCGCGCTACCCCTGGCTGCCCTCGTACCTGACCTCGGAGGCCGGCTTCCGCTACGCGTTCGACACCGACGCGGCAAACCTCGCCGATGGCGAGCACGTCCTGGTGATCTGGACCGAGGACCGGTGGGGCGGCCGCACCTTCATCGGCGAGCGCCGCTTCGTGGTCGACAACCCGCTGCCGACCTCCGGGCCGGCCGTGGCCACGACCCGCTGACCGACGCGCACCACTCGAGTCGTTCGCGACGCCGGCCGGGGATTCCCGGCCGGCGTGGTTTGCTAGGATCGGGCCGACGACGGCGCGGCCGCCGCCGGCGGAAGACCGTGATACCCGAAGAGGGCACGGCCCTCCGGCGGCCGCCGGACCGCCGCGCCGATCACGAGGTCTTCATTTGCTGACACAGCTGACACAGGTGTGCGAGTCAACGTGGCGCAGGTAGAGAGCCAGACCCCCGAGCCTCGGGTCGTCGCCCGACCCGACCACACGCTGTCGCGGAACGGGATCTCGCCGTCCGCGATCAAGGTGCTGTACCGTCTCCACCGCTCGGGCTACACCGCGTACCTGGTGGGCGGCAGCGTCCGGGACCTCCTCCTCGGTGAGCGGCCCAAGGACTTCGACGTCGCGACCAACGCCCGTCCCGGCGAGGTCCGACGCCTGTTCCGGAACTCGCGCATCATCGGCCGCCGATTCCGCCTGGTGCACGTCATCTTCGGCGGCGAGGTCGTGGAGGTCGCCACCTTCCGTGCCAGCCCCGAAGCGCCCGAGGGCCCGGACGACTGGGAGGAGGCCGAGGCCGAGGCCGCCGAGGCCGACGCCGAGCCCGACCGGACGAGGCCGGCTCCCGGACGCACCGACGCGGGGCTCTACGGGACCCCGGCCGAGGACGCCCAGCGGCGCGACTTCACGGTCAATGGGCTGTTCTACAACATCGCCGACTTCACGGTCATCGACTACGTGGGCGGGCTCGACGACCTCGCATCGCGGCTTATCCGGACCATCGGCGAACCGGAGAGCCGCTTCCGGGAGGACCCGGTCCGCATGCTGCGCGCACTCGAGTACAGCGCCCGCCTCGGCTTCGAGGTCGAGGCCGCCACCCGCGACGCCATCGGACGATGCCGGGACGAGATCGCCGAGGCCTCGCCGGCCCGACTCAGCTACGAGCTCTTCGAGACCCTGCGCTCGGGCAACGCGTCGGCCATCTACCGAGCCTGGCGGCGGGGCGGTCTCTTCGAGCGCGCCTTCCCTGGGGTCGCCGGCGACGAGAAGCTGGACGCGAGGGTGCTGGCGCTGGTGGACGAGTCGGTGGCGCGGGGCGAAACGCTGCCCGAAGCGACGTTGATCGGGGCCTTCTTCCTGCACCGCTTCTTCGACGAGTACGCCGACGTCACCAAGGGCGGGAGCAGGCTCGACAACGTGGAGATGCTGCGCCGACTCGGCGACATGCTGGAGCCGGCCGCGGTCGGCCTGAGGCTGTCCAACCACACCCTCCACCTCCTGGCCCAGGGTCTGTTCACCATCACCAAGATGCTGCGGCCTCCGGACCGCGGCCGCCAGGTCCTCAAGCTCGCCCGCAACGAGTCCTTCGAGGTCGCCTTCGGCCTCCACGGCCTCGCCGCCGAGGTCGGGCTGGTGGGCGGCGACGCCCGTGGCGGCTGGGCCCGCGCCGTGCAGCGGCTGCGCCGGGAGGGCGAGCGCGCCCTCGAGGACGAGCGCCCGCCGGGGCCGAGGCGCCGGCGCCGGCCGCGCCGCAGGAGTCGCAAGTGACCGGATCGGACGCTGCCGGTCGGATCGCCGAGCTGCGCCGGCTGATCAACCGCCACGACCGACTCTACTACGTGGAGGCGGCGCCCGAGATCTCGGACTTCGAGTACGACCAGCTGTTCGCCGAGCTGCGCCGCCTCGAGGAGGCGCACCCCGAGCTCGCCGACCCGAGCTCGCCGACCCGGCGGGTCGGGGGGCGGCCCCTGACCGGGCTCGAGGAGGTGGCCCACGTCCAGCCCATGCTGTCCCTGGACAACAGCTACTCCAAGGACGAGCTGCGGGCGTGGCACGGCCGGGTCGCCCGGGAGCTCGGCCGCGACCCCGGCGACCTGGCGGCCGAGCTCAAGATCGACGGGGTCTCGATCTCGCTGATCTACGAGGACGGCCGGCTGGCGCGGGCGGTGACCCGTGGTGACGGGCTGGTGGGCGACGACGTCACCGCCAACGCCCGCACCATCCGACGGCTGCCCCTCGAGCTCGAGGGGGCCCCTCGGACCCTCGAGGTGCGGGGCGAGGTCTACATGGCGCGATCGGTCTTCGACGACCTCAACCGGGCCCGCCGCTCAGCCGGCGAGCCCGAGTTCGCGAACCCCCGCAACGCCACCGCCGGTTCGATCCGGCTCCTCGACAGCCGTGAGGCGGCGCGCCGAAGGCTGTCCCTCTGGTGCTATCAGGTCGCGAGAGCGAGCGGCCGCCAGCCGGGCAGCCACGTCGCCGACCTCGAGTGGCTGGCGGGTCTCGGGATGCCGGTGAACCCCGATGTCGAGCGCTGTCCGGACCTCGCGGCCGTGGAGGCCTTCATCGACCGCTGGCAGGACCGCCGCAGCGGGCTCGACTTCGACATCGACGGCATCGTGGTCAAGCTCGACGCCGCCGCCGAGCGTGCGGCGTTGGGCGCCACCGCGCGGGCGGTGCGCTGGGCCGTGGCCTACAAGTTCCCACCCGAGGGCCGCACCACGGTGGTCCGGGACGTGGTCGTCCAGGTCGGCCGGACCGGGGTTCTGACGCCGGTGGCCGAGCTCGAGCCGGTGGTCCTGTCGGGCTCCACCGTGTCGCGGGCCACCCTGCACAACTTCGACGAGGTCACCCGCCTCGACCTGCGCATCGGCGACACCGTCTGGGTGACCAAGGGCGGCGAGGTGATCCCCAAGGTGGTCGGCGTCGTCACCTCGGAGCGGCCCGAGGGGACCGAGCCGCTGTCGGCCCCGAGCCGCTGCCCGTCGTGCGCCACGGAGGTGGTGCGGGTGCCGGGCGAGGTCGCCCTGCGCTGCCCGAACCCGAAGTGTCCGGCGGTGTTGGCGGCCCGGCTTCGGCACTTCACCGCCCGCGGCGCGATGGAGATCGAGGGGCTGGGCAGCCGGAGCCTCGAGCAGCTCACCGCGGCCGGACTGGTGACCGACGAGGCCTCCCTGTGGGACCTGGAGGCCGAGCCCCTCGCCGAGCTGCCGGGTTGGGGCGAGATCTCGGCGGCCAATCTCCTGGCCGAGCTCGAGGCGGCCCGTTCGCGGCCGCTGCACCGCCTGCTCTTCGCCCTCGGCATCCCCGGCGTCGGCGAGCGCGCGGCGCGCCAGCTGGCCCGCCGCTTCCCGAGCCTCGAGGCCCTGGCCGGCGCAGGCCGCGAGCGGCTCGAGGAGATCGAGGGGATCGGCCCCGCCCTGTCGGCGGCCATCGAGTCGTGGTTCGGCGACCCGCGGAACCGAGCGCTGCTCGACCGTCTCCGCGAGCGCGGCATCGACCCCGTCGAGGAGGCGTCGGCGACCACCGGCGGCGCACCGCTGGCAGGGACCACCTTCGTCATCACCGGCACCCTGAGCCGCTCCCGGCGGGAGGTGCGTGAGCGCCTCGAGGCCCTCGGCGCCAAGGTCACCGGCTCGGTGTCCCGGGCCACCAGTCACCTGCTCGCCGGCGCCGAGGCGGGCAGCAAGCTCGACAGGGCGGCGGCGCTGGATGTCGAGGTCCTCGACGAGGCGGGCCTCGAGGCACTGCTGGAGGAGAGGGGAGGCGAGACCCTGTGGCCGAGGTGATCTTCCTGGTCGACGACGACGACGGCTCCCGCGAGGCCATGGCGAGGACCCTGGAGCGGGTCGGCTACGAGGTCCGGCCCTTCGCCGAGGCCGGCGAGGCCCTGGAGTGCCTGCGGGCCGGAGATCAGGCCGACGCGGTGGTGTCCGACGTGCGGATGCCGGGCATGGACGGATACCAGCTGCTGCGGCAGGTGCGGGCCGACTGGCCCAATCTGCCCTTCCTGCTGGTCACCGCCTTCGGCGACGTCGAGGATGCGGTGGCGGCCCTCCAGGAGGGCGCCGACGACTACCTCACCAAGCCGGTCAAGGTCCAGGAGCTGCGCCAGCGGGTCCAGCTCCACCTCGAGCGGCGGGCCCTGAGCACCGAGAACCGCCGCCTGCGGGAGCGGCTCGACCGGAGCTTCGGCTTCGAGGGGATCGTCGGCCACTCACCGGCCATGGAGAAGGTCCTCGAGCGTCTCAGGGTGGTGGCGCCGACCCGGTCCACCGTGCTCGTCGTCGGCGAGTCGGGCACCGGCAAGGAGCTCGTCGCCAACGCCCTCCACCAGCGCTCGGACCGGCGCCAGGGTCCCTTCATCGCGGTCAACTGCGGGGCGATCCCGGGCGAGATCCTCGAGTCGGAGCTGTTCGGACACGAGAAGGGCGCCTTCACCGGCGCCCACCAGCGCCGGATCGGGCTCATCGAGTCGGCGTCGTCGGGCACCCTCTTCCTCGACGAGATCTCCGAGCTGTCACCGGATCTCCAGGTCAAGCTGCTGCGGGTGCTCGAGGAGCGGGTGGTGACCCGGGTCGGCGGCACCAGCCATCTGCCGGTGGACTTCCGCCTCGTGGCCGCCACCAACCGCGACCTCGCGGAGTGGGTCCAGGACGGGCGGTTCCGCCAGGACCTTTACTACCGGCTCAAGGTGGTGACCCTGAGCCTGCCGGCGCTGCGCCACCGCAGCGAGGACATCCCGCTCTTCGTCCAGCACTTCCTCAACCACTTCAACGACGAGCTCGGCCGTCAGGTCAGGGGCGTCCACCCCGCGGTCCTGGCGACCTTGAAGCGGCACAGCTGGCCGGGCAACGTCCGGGAGCTGCGCAACCTGGTGGAGACGCTGGTGCTGTTCGCCGAGGGCGACGAGATCACCCTCGAGGACCTGCCGGCCGAGTACCGGCGGCCGTCAGCGAGTCCGGCGCCGGCTGCCGGCGAGCCGTGGCAGCCACGGCCCATCGCCGATATCGAGCGGGAGGCGATCCTGCGCACCCTCGACTTCACCGACGGCCACCGGGCGCGGGCCGCCTCCCTGCTCGGCATCGGCCTGCGGACCCTGCAGCGCAAGCTCAAGGAGTACGGCGAGGTCAGGAGCCGCGACGGCCAGGACGACGGCGCCTGACGCGGTAGGATAGGACGCGAGGACGAAAGGAGCGTTCATGGAGATTCCGGGCAAGGTCTCGGTCTACTGTCCGCTGATCGATGCCAAGGGCACCGCGGCCACCCTGCTGGCGGTCTCGCCGCAGGGCTACTACCACCTGGAGGTGGAGATCCGCGGCCAGCGCCACGTCATGTTCCTGCCCATCGCCCACACCGCCATGTACTTCAGCCAGGCCGAGCCGGCCGTGGAGGAGGGCCTCGAGATCGAGCGCTGACGCCGTGCCGGGCCGGCGAATATCGTCCCCGCCACCGGTGTTACTCGTGGCGTGAATCGAAGACGAGACCTGGATCGGGTGCTGGGTGCCAGCTGGCCCGAGGTTCTGGCCCGCGTCGGCGACGCGGTGCTGGTTCTCGACCACCGTCGGATCCTGCGCTTCGTCAACGACCGGGCGCGCCACCTGCTCGGCTACGACGAGAACCAGGTGGTGGGCAACCGCTGCAAGCTGACCACCCGTGGCGTCGACTGCGAGGACGCCTGCCCGCTGACCTTCGCCCTCGAGCACAACGCCGAACGGGTCGACGACTTCGCCACCGTGTACCGTGCCCAGGACGGGCGCGAGGTCCCCCTCAAGGTGACCGTGATTCCCCTCAGGGACGAGGACGGCGAGTTCATCGGCGCGGTGGAGATCCTGCGCCCGACCGAGCCCGACCTCGGCTTTTTCCTGCGCGGCTCGGCCGCGGCCGTCCAGGCGGTGAAGAGCCGCCTCGCCCGCCACGGTCGCGACCGCCGCCACCTGGTGCTGGTGGGCGAGCCGCCGATCTGCCTCGACGTGGCGCGGGTCGTCCACCGCTTCTCGGGGCTGCCCGAGGAGCTGTTCGAGATCTGGGGCGGCGGCTGGGACCACGCCCCGGTGTGGCCCCCCGGGACGATGTACGGCCACGGCGACGGCCTTGCGAGCCTGACCTCGGCATCGCCCCCGGATGGCTGGCAGGTGGTGGTCGGGGTCCCGCACCTCGACCCCGAGATCGCGCGCTGGCTCGCGGCCGAGGTCGTGGAGCTTCCCACCGCCCGGGACCTGTGCGACGACCTCGCCCTGATGGCTGCGGCTTGGGCCCGGCAGCTGTCGCCGGGGGCCAGCCTGTCGTCGGGGGCGGTGCAGCGGCTGTGCCGCCTCGCCTGGGACGGGGGCTTCCAGGCCATGGAGCGGGCCCTGGTTGCCGCCGTCGCCGCCGCCGGCGAGCGGATCGAGGAGGAGCACGTGCCCGCCAACGGCTATGACTGCCAGCTGGTCGACGAGCTGCTGCGCACCGAGCGGCCCCTGGCGGCCCTCGAGGAGCGCCTCCTCACCGAGGTCCTTCAGCGCTGCAACTGGCGCATGCAGGAGGCCGCCGACCGCCTCGGGGTGTCCCGGGTGACCCTCTGGCGGAAGTGCAAGGACCACGGTATCGAGCGGCCGGACTGCGGCACCTGAGCGGAGCCCCCGCTGGCAGCGGCGGCGTCGGGGACGTTACAATCGAAGCGTCATCATGGAGCTGGCGGAGCCCGTTTCGAGCCCGGTGCGGCTGCTGGTCGTGGACGACGACCGGCACCTCGCGGACGGCCTGTGCCGCAACCTGGAGCTCGAGGGCTTCGAGACCGCGAGCGTCGGGACCGGTGAGGAGGCCCTCGCGGCGCTGAACGGGAGCGGGCCGGCCCCCGACATGGTGGTCCTCGACATCATGCTTCCGGGGCTGGACGGGCTCGAGGTCTGCCGCCGCCTGCGAGCCGCCGGCCACACCATTCCGATCCTGTTCCTGACCGCCCGGGGCAGCGACGCGGACCGCATCCTCGGCCTGAGGCTGGGCGCCGACGACGACCTGACCAAGCCGTTCCTGGTCGAGGAGCTGGTGCTGCGGGTACGGGGGATCCTGCGCCGGGCGGCGTGGTCCAGGTCGCCCCTGCGCACCGGTCCGGAGGTGGCCGTCGGAGTCTGGCACGTCGACCTCGCGACCATGCGCGCCAGCACCCGCGGCGGCGAGGTCTCCCTGACCGAACGCGAGGTCATGCTGATCCGCTTCTTCGCAGAAAACGACGGCCGGGTGCTGACCCGCGGCGAGCTGCTGGAGACCGTCTGGGGCTACACCTTCGACACCGCGACCAGGACCCTCGACACCTTCGTCCACCGCCTGCGCAAGCACTTCGAGGACGATCCCCGGCACCCCCGCCACTTCCACACCGTGCGCGGGGTCGGCTACCGCTTCACCGGCGATCCCGAGGAGTAGCCGAGCCGCCGCCACGGCGGCGCGGAGCCCCGTGATAGACTCCGCCGGTTCGGGGAGGTTCCCATGGGACGTCGCGTACCCTCCACCACCGCCATCGTCCGCCGCGACGGCGAGCGCTTCCCCGTCGGCGCGACCGCGCGAGGCGGGTCGTAGCGGCCGCGTCGGGCGCACGTCGGTGTCCCGAACCCCGATCCCTCTGGTGGCGATGTTCTGGCTCGTGGCTGCGGCTGCTTCGGGAGCCGCGGAGCATGACCTCGAGGTCCGGTCGCGCGGCGTTCCCGGAGTCCTCGAGACCGCGGCCGAGGTGGTGGTGCCGGTGGAGATCCACAACCGCGGCCGGCAGGCCTGGGCGGCGGAGGCGGGCTATGCCCTGTCGTACCACTGGCTCGCGCCCGGCGGCGAGGTGGTGATCTTTGACGGGGTGCGTACCGAGCTCGCCGACCCCGTGGGCCCCGGTGACGGTCGGGTGGTCGACGCCCTCGTGCGGGCGCCGGACCGGGCCGGCGACTACCTGCTGCAGTGGGACGTGGTCCAGGAGGGGGTGCGGTGGCTGTCGGAGGCCGACCCGACGCCCCCGGCCCCGCTCCCGGTCCGGGTGCGGGCGAGCCACGGCTTCAGCTTCCTCGAGGTCGACACGCCGCGGCTCCTCGTCGCCGGTGGCCAGCGACAGGCCCGGATGGTCCTCCGCAACGACGGCACCGCCACCTGGCCGGGTGACGGCTCGGTGTCGGTGGCGGCGCACTGGCTCGACGGCGACGGCGGGGTCGAGGTCTGGGAGGGCCGCCGGACCGCCATCGACCGGCCGGTTCCCCCCGGGGCCGCCATCGCCCTCGAGGCCGCGGTCGCCGCTCCCGAGGGTGCCGGTCGCTTCTGGCTCCAGTGGGACATGGTCGAGGAGGGGGTGTGCTGGTTCAGCGAGCGCGATGGCGACCCGGAGCCGCCGGTGGCGGTGCTGGTGCTGCCGGCGGCCCTCGCCCCGCCGTCGGTCGTCGTCGTGCTGACCCTCGGCGCCGCGGTTGCCGCGCTGGGGCTCCGGTGGCGCGGTCGACAACCGTCCCGGCCGAGCCTGTGGGCGGCCGCCGACGTGCTCTGGTTCGTCGCCGCCCTGACCTTCAAGCAGGCCTGGGTGCTCGGCGCCGCCGGTCCCGGGCTCGCCGTCCCCGGCTGGGCGCTGGCCGCGGCCGGCGCGGCCGTGGTCGGTCTCGTGCTGCTCGCGCTGCCGGTCCGGGTCCGGCCCTGGCTGGCCTGGACGGGAGCCCTGGCGGCGACCGCGGTGCTCTACGCCGATCTCCTCCACCTGCGCTTCTTCGGTGACCTCGGTTCGGCGGCGGCCCTGCGCTCCCTCGGGCAGGCCGGCCAGGTGGGCTCGAGCATCGCCTCGCTCCTCGAGCTCCGCGACCTCTGGTTCTGGGCCGACCTGCCGGCCGCGCTGCTGCTGGTGGCGGCGGTGGGCCGGCGGGGGCGGTCGGTGGGCTCGAGGCGTGTGCCGGCGGCGGGGCTGGCCGCGGTGGCGCTGGCGGGAGGGCTGGTCGGCGCGGTCGGGGTCGGGCGAGCCGAGGCATCCCTGCGCCAGGTCTTCCACGCCACCGAGCTGGCGCGCCGGGTCGGGGTCCTGAACCTCCACGCCCTCGACCTCGGGCGCACGGCCCTCCGGACCGTCGCCCGCGGCGAGCTCGACGGCGACAAGGTCCGGGGGGTGGTCCGCGCCTTCGCCGAGCGGGCTCCCCTGCGCGCCGGATCGGGCCCGGCCTTCGGCGCCGCGGCCGGCCGCAACCTGGTCATGATCCAGGTCGAGTCCCTGCAGGCCTTCGTGATCGGCTATCGCGTCGGCGGCGAGGAGGTCACGCCCTTCCTCAACGGCCTCGCCGGCGGCAGCCACTGGTTCGCCAACGTCACCGACCAGACCGAGGAGGGGCGGTCGTCCGACGCCGAGCTCGCCACCCAGGTGTCGCTGCTGCCGCCCGACCGGGGGGCGGCCGCCTTCCTGTACCCGGGCAACGACTTCACCGGCCTGGCCCAGGTTCTCGCCGAGCACGGCTACGAGACCCTTTCCGCGGTGCCTTTCGACGGCTCGTTCTGGAACCGCCGGCTGACCCACCCCGCCTACGGCTACCGGCACAGCCTCTTCGCCGACGCCTTCGGGCCGGGGGCGACCATCGGTTGGGGCCTCAACGACCGTGCCTTCCTGACCGAGATGGCCCGCCGCCTCGCCGAGCTGCCCGAGCCCTGGGCCGCCTACTTGCTGACCCTGTCCCTCCACCACCCCTTCGAGGGCTTCCCGGAGCACCTCGAGGAGCTCGACGTGGGCGACTGGCAGGGCACGCCCTTCGGCAACTTCCTCCACACCATGCGCTACCTCGACGGCGCCCTCGAGGCCCTGGTGGCCGCCCTCGACGGCGCCGGCCTGCTCGAGCGCACGGTGGTGGCGCTGTGGGGAGACCACGACGCCGGCTTCGAGTGGAGCCCCGAGATCGCCGCCGCCGTCGGCCGCAGCCCGGACGCCCGGGGCTGGTATCTCAGCCAGCGGGTGCCGCTGGTGATCCGGGTGCCGGATCTGCCAGGGCCCGGCGGGCCCCTCGAGGTCCCGGCCGGCCACGTCGACGTGGCGCCCACCCTGGCCGCCCTGCTCGGGATCGACCCGGCGCCGTACCCGTGGCTGGGCCGCAACCTGCTCGGCGAGCCGGGACCCGGACCGGTGGTGGGCGAGTACCGGTGCTTCCGGGATGCGACCCACCTCTACCTCCATCGGGGGCCGTCCCTCTCGGACGGCGAGTGCATCGAGCTGGCGACCCTGCGGAGCGTCCCCGCCGCGGCCTGCGCGGCGAGCTTCGAAGCCGCGCGCCACCAGGTCCAGATCTCGGAGGTGGTCCTCGAGTACGACCTCCAGGAGGTGGTCCGTCGCTCCCTCGCAGGCGAGCTTGACGATCGCTCCGCCGCCCCCTAGGATGGGCCCGTCCCCCCACGCTGCATCCCTGCAGAAGGAGTCCCTCATGAGTTCCAACAAAGCCGACAAGCTCAAGGCCCTGGAGACGGCGATCGGCCAGATCGAGCGCCAGTTCGGCAAGGGCGCGGTCATGCGGCTCGGCGAGCGGCCGAAGATCCGGGTCAACGTCATCCCCACCGGCTCGATCGCCCTCGACGCGGCCCTCGGCGTCGGCGGCGTGCCCAAGGGCCGGGTGGTCGAGGTCTACGGACCCGAGTCGTCCGGCAAGACCACCCTCGCGCTGCACATCATCGCCAACGCCCAGAAGGCCGGCGGCCTGGCCGCGTTCATCGACGCCGAGCACGCCCTCGACCCGGAGTACGCGGGCGGCCTCGGGGTCAATCTCGACGAGCTGCTGATCTCCCAGCCGGACTTCGGCGAGCAGGCCCTGGAGATCGCCGAGACCCTGATCCGCTCGGGCTCGGTGGACGTCATCGTGGTCGACTCGGTGGCGGCCCTGGTGCCGCGGACCGAGCTCGAGGGCGACATGGGCGACGCCTCGGTCGGGCTCCAGGCCCGGCTCATGTCCCAGGCCCTGCGCAAGCTCGCGGGCATCGTCTCCAAGTCCAACACCTGCCTGGTCTTCATCAACCAGATCCGGGAGAAGATCGGGGTCATGTTCGGCAGCCCCGAGACCACCAGCGGCGGCCGCGCGCTCAAGTTCTACGCGTCGGTGCGCGTCGACATCCGCCGGATCGCCTCCATCAAGCAGGGCGACCAGGTGATCGGCAACCGCACCAAGGCCAAGGTCGCCAAGAACAAGGTGGCGGCGCCGTTCAAGATCGCCGAGTTCGACATCCTGTACGGCGAGGGCATCTCGTGGACCGGCGAGCTCCTCGACCTGGGGGTCGAGCACCGGCTGGTGCAGAAGTCCGGCTCCTGGTACTCGGTGGGCGAGGAACGGATCGGTCAGGGTCGGGAGGCGGCGCGGCTCTATCTCAAGGAACACCCCGACGCGGCCCAGGCCATCGAGGTGCAGCTGCGCGAGAAGCTGGCGCTGCTGCCCGGTGCCAGCAGCGAAGACGGGGACTGATTCGACCACCGCAGGCCACCGCGGGGCCGCGGCCGGAATCGGCTGCGGCCTGCGGTGGTTGGTTCGTGGAGAGATGGAGGCCGGATGAAGGTCAGGGACACCGTTCTGGGACTGATGGCAGGGCTGCTGGCGGCGGCGTGGGTCGGCGCGGCGGCGACCGAGGATCCGCCGGTCGAGCAGGACCCGGCGGTCCTGCGCTTCGTGGAACGGTCCATCGCCTGGTACCCGGACTCGTCCTACCGGGTGCTCTCGGACGAGCGCCGCCACACCCCGTCCGGTTCGTACCGGGTCGTCACCGTGGAGCGGGACTGTGCGAGCAACATCCTGTCGGGGCAGCCGACGGTCGTCATTGACGAGGTCACCGGCCTCGCCTACCTGGGCAGCGTCGGCCAGCTGCCGTTCGAGCAGTCGGGGGCGGCGGCGCGGGCGCTGCGGCCCTTCGTGGAGGGCTTTCTGCCCGAGGTCCTGCTGCGCAACATGGACATGAGGGTCCGGGTGAGCTGGGACCTGCCCGAGGGGACGCGGTCGGGGGCTGTGATCCCGTTTCAGCTGATCGTGGACACAGGCTACGGCGAGTACCCCAAGCCGGTGGCCATGACCTCGGACGGCAACCTGCTGGTCATGGGGGGCGGCATGCCCCTGGAGGGTGATCCCGTGGCCCTGCGGCGCCAGCTCTTCGCCGCCAGCGAGGTGGTGACCTGGGATCGCGGCGGCGACGACGCCGTCGTCGACATCGTCGAGTTCTCCGACCTCGAGTGCCCGGCCTGCAAGAGTCGGTGGCCCCTGATCGAGGGTGTGCTCGAGAGCCACCATGGCGTGGTTCGGCACGGGATGGTGAGCTTCCCCCTCACCTCGATCCATCCGTGGGCTTTCCGGGCTTCCTCGGCGTCGTGGTGCGTTGCCGAGCAGGACCCGAAGCAGCTCGTCGACTTCAAGACCCTCTTTTACGACCTGCAACGGGACATGGCAGTCTCGCTGGTGACCCCGACGTCGCTGGACTTCGTCGCCGGTCAGGGTCTCGACGAGGACGCATTCCGGGCCTGCTACCTCCGCGACCGCTCGCTGCAGGCGGTCCACGCCCAGCTCGCCCTCGGGCACCGGGTCGGTGTGCTGGCCACCCCCACCTACTTCGTCAACGGCTGGATGATCCAGACCCCTGAACCCGACTGGTTCCCCGACCTGGTGTCCCGGCTGGCGGCCGGCAAGGAGCCGTGATCCCGGGTCCAGCCCCGGCAAAGCCCGATCGGCACACAACTTGCAGCACACCCCCCCGAGAGGTGAGGTGTGCCTGGCGTGATCTCGAGCCGACGACCGCTTGCCGGCGCCGGCCGCTCGACGGCCTCCGGGTTCCGGCCGCCGGGCCGCAGCCGTGGGCCGAGCGGGCGCTGTCTGCCCCCGGCAGTGGTGCGGCCGGCCCAGCGGCGGCAACCCGCGGCAGACCGATCCCGCCCGGCTCCGGGCGGGCGGACGGTGGCGTTTCCGCGGCGACCCGGTAACGCGAACGGGGCGGAGCATGTTACGCGCCGGTGACGAGGGCGAGGCCCCGAGGGTCGCTCGGCCTCGACCGGTGCGGGTCGCGGGCGATGTCAAGCGCCGCCGCACCGTCGAGCTCGCCGAGCGCGTCCTCGAGCGCTGCCGGGGCGAGGGCCCCGCCAACTGCGAGGCCCGCTGCCCGCTTCGGGTGGACGCGCACCTGTACGTCCAGCTCGCCCGAGCCGGACGCTTCCGCGAGGCCCTGCACACCGTCCGCGAGCGCCTGCCCTTCCCGGGCATCCTCGGCTACGTCTGCAGCCACCCCTGCGAGCTGTCGTGCAAGCGTCTCGAGCTCGACCGGGCGATCAGGATCCGTGACATCAAACGGTTCCTGGCCGAGGCCGAGGAGGGCCCCCCCGAGCACATCCTGAGCTGTGCGCCGGCCCGTCGTCAGAAGGCGGCGGTGGTCGGCTCCGGCCCAGCGGGGCTGCTCGCGGCCCACGACCTGCGGCGGGCGGGCGTCGAGGTGACGATCTACGAGCGGGACCGACGGATCGGCGGCTGCCTGACCACCCGGATGCCGGAGTGGCGGCTGCCCGAGGAGGTGCGGGAGCGCGACCTGAGCATCGTCGTGGCGCTGGGAATCGCCGTCCGCACCGGGGTCGAGGTCGGCCGGGCCCCGACCATTGCCGAGCTGAGCTCCGGCCACGACGTGGTGCTGCTCGCGCCCGGCTTCATGGGCGGGCAGCGCTGGCTCGCCGACGGCCCTTCGGGGCTCGAGGCCACCGTCCGGGACACCGTCCACGCCGACGCGATCACCTGCGAGACTGGCATCCCCGGGGTCTTCGCCGGCGGCGACGCGGTCAGCGGGCCGACCTCGGTGATCGACGCCATGGCCTTCGGGCGGAGGATGGCCTCCTCGGCGCTGAACTTTCTCGACGGTCGGGACCTGCGGGACGGCCGTGCCGACGACCGGTTGCCACCGCTGCTGTGGGAGCTGGGAATCGACGACGCCGAGTGCCGTCGCCGGCAGCGAAGGCCGGTGCTGCTCGAGCCGGCGCCGCCGCCGATGACCGAGCGCGAGGTGCGGGGCGAGGGCGAGCGTTGCCTGGACTGCAGCTGCGACCGCTGCGTCCGCGACTGCGAGTTCCTGGCCCGCCACTGCAGCTCGCCCCGCGACCTCGCCCGCCGGGTGCTCGCCGGGATCGAGGACAACCTGGAGACCGTTTACTCGTGCAACGTCTGCGGGCTCTGCGCCACCCTCTGCCCGGTCGATCTCGACACCGGCGAGCTCATGCTGGCGGCGCGCTACGAGGCGGTGGAGCGGGGGCTGGCGCCCCTGCCCCAGCACCGCGGTGTGCGGCGCGAGCTGCGATCGAGCGTTTCGGGAACCTTCACCCTGGCGATGGCGGCACCGGGCCGCCGGCGGGCACGACGGCTCTTCTTCACTGGCTGCGAGCTGCCGGCCACCGCACCCCGGAAGACCTGCCGGCTGTACGCCCACCTGCTCCGCCAGGACCCGAAGATCGGCGTCCTCATGCACTGCTGCGGCGCGCCGGCGGAGATCCTCGGACTCGAGGAAGCGGCCGACGAGGCGAGGTTGCGGGTGTTGCGGGCCATGGAGGGCTTGGGGGCCGAGGAGCTGCTGGTCGCCTGCCCGCAGTGCCGGTCGACCCTGCGCGAGCGGCTGCCCGACGTCCCGGTGGGCTCGGTGTGGGAGCTCCTGGCCGAGACCTGGGACCCCACCCATCGCCTGGAAGGGCTCCAGCTCGCGGTCCACGATCCCTGCCGCGGTCGTCACGACCCCGAGGTCCATGCCGCCGTCCGGTCCCTGGTGCGGACCAGCGGCGCCGAGGTGGTGGAGACCGAGTACTCCCACGAGCGGACCCGGTGCTGCGGCTTCGGGGGCAAGGTCGAGCTGGTCGATCCGGAGCTCTTCGTCGAGATCGCGAAGCGGGCGGCCGGGGAGTCCGAGCTGCCGATGCTGACCTACTGCACCGGCTGCCGGGGTGCGCTCCGGGGTGTCGGCTGCAACTCCCTGCACCTTCTGGACCTGCTCATGGACCCGGACGCCGTCGACCGGGCACGGGTTCCGGACTCGGGGGCCGTGCTGCGCCTCGCCAATCGGCTTCGGGCCAAGTGGATGCTGCGGCGGATGCCGCCGCCGTCGCCGGATTGAGGCCGCCGTGCAGCCGTCGCCCGTCGCCCTCACCGTCAACGGCCAGCGCGCCCACAGCCCCGGTCAGCGGCTGCTGATCCACGTGCTGCGGGAGCTGGGGATCCGGGTTCCCACCCTGTGCCACGACGACCGGCTGACCCCCTACGGCGGCTGCCGGATGTGCCTGGTGGAGCGACTCGACGGGCCCGGCGGGCTCGTCCCCGCCTGCTCCACCGTGATCCAGGAGGGCATGGTCATCGCCACCGACAGCGAGGTGGTGATCGAGGCCCGCCGCCAGCAGCTGCAGCTGCTCCTGCTCAACCACCGCATGGATTGCCCCGTGTGCGGGCGCAACTCCGACTGTCGGCTCCAGGACCTGGTTCACGAGTTCGGGCTACCCCAGGAACGCCTGCCCTTCGAGCCGACGCCGGCACCCCGGGACGAGGCGTCGCCGGTCATCATCCGCGACCCGGGCAGGTGCGTGGTGTGCGGGCGCTGCGTGCGGCTCTGCGAGGAGGTCCAGGGGGTAGCGGCCATCGCCCTTCTCGGCCGCGGTCTCGACACCCGGGTCGGCACCTTCCTCGACCGTCCCCTGGACTGCGAGTTCTGCGGTCAGTGCGTCAACGCCTGCCCGGTGGGCGCTCTGGTCGCCCGACCGTACGCCGACCCGGTTCCGGCGTGGCAGCGCACGCGGGTGACCACCACCTGCTCGTTCTGCGCCTGCGGCTGCGAGCTCGCGGTGGAGCACCGCGGGGGCCGTCTGCAGCGGGTCGCCTCGAGGACCTCGGGCAACCACAACCGCGGCAAGCTCTGCGTCAAGGGATGGCTCGGCCTCGACGTGGTGAGCAGCCCGGACCGGCTCACCTCTCCGCTGATCCGCAAGGACGGCGTGCTGGTGGAGGCGAGCTGGGAGGAGGCGCTCGCGACGGCGGCGGACGGCCTGCGGCGGGCGTCGGGTCGCGGCCGGGTCGTGGTCTCGGGCGGCGGCCGCCTGAGCTGCGAGGACGGCTACCTGCTCCAGGCCCTGGCCCGGGAGGTGCTGCACAGCCCGGACGTGGGCACGGCGCCGGTGGGCGGGGTGTCGGCGCTGGTCGACGGGGTCGGCGAGGTCTTCGACCGGCCGGCTTCGAGCGCCGGCTTCGAGGATCTCCGGCAGGCCGACCTGGTGCTGGTCATCGGCGCCGATCCCACCCGCAGCCACCCCCTGGTCAAGACCGAGCTGGTCCAGGCGGCGGTGCAGCGGAACGTGCCCGTGGTGGTGGCGCATCCGGTCAGCAGCGGCCTCCACCGCCACGCCGCCGAGGTCGTCCACCTGGCGCCGGGGTCGGAGCACGATCTGCTGTTCGGCCTGACCGCGGGGCTGCTGCAGCTCGATCCCGGCCTCGGCCGCGGGCTGGCGTCTCTGCCCGGTCACGACGAGTGGCGCCGGAGCCTGCGCCACTTCTCGGCCGAGGCCGTGGCCCACGCCACCGGGGTCCGCGCCCGCCGGATCGAGGCCCTGACCGCCCGGCTGGCGACGGCCCGGCGGCCCATGGTGGTAATGGCGACCGGCAGTGGGGTGCCCGGCGACGAGGTCGACGCCGCCCGCGCCGCGGCGACCCTGACCGCCGTGCTCGGCGCCGGCGCGGGCCTCTTGGTGCTCGGCGGGCGCGCCAACGTGCAGGGGCTGGTCGATGTCGGCCTCCACCCCCGCCTGCTGCCCGGGCACCGGGGGCTGGAGCGAGCAGGCGAGATGGAGGAGCTCACCGGCCGGCCGACCGTGTCGACGCCCGGTTGGACCCTGTCGGAGTGGGTCGCGGCGGGTCCCGGGGCCGCGGCCGCGCTGCTCCTGGTGGGGGTCGACCCGGTCAACCTGCTGCCGGGCGGCGAGGACCCGAGACCGGCGATCGAGACCGCGGGCTTCTCGGTGGTGGTCGACCCGTTCCTGACCAGCTCCGCGGCGCGGGCGAACATCGTCCTGCCGGTGGCGATCCTGAGCGAGCGGGAGGGGACGGTGGTGGGTGCCGACGGGGTCCGGCGCACGCTCCGTCGCGCCCTGGCGCCGCCGCCGGGCGTCTGGGGCGACAGCGAGGTCCTGGCGGAGCTGGCGCGGCGGATGGGCGCGAGGCTGCCCCGGGGCGCCGACCTGCGCGACGAGCTCGACCGGGTCGTCGGCTGGCGCTGGCCGAGGCCGCGACCCCGCCGGCTGCAGCCCGCGAGCCGGCCGAGAGCGGCGCAGGTCGCCTCCGGCTTCCTCCTCGACGCCGCGCCGCAGCTCTTCCACTCCGGCTCCCTGAGCGCCCACAGCGCCCTGCTGCAGGAGCTGTCGCCGGTGGTCGCGGCCCGACTCAACCCCGCCGACGCTCTGGCTCTGGGCGTGGTGCGGGGCGAGGTGGTGGAGGTGTCCGGGGGCCGCGGCGAGGTCCTGCTGCGGGCACGGCTCGACCGTTCGGTCCGCCGGGGAACCGTCGGGGTCGCCTGGATGGGCAGCCGCACCGGCGCCGCGACCCTGTACGACCGGATCGGTGACGTGCTGTCGGTGAAGGTGAGGAAGGCGTGACCATGGTCGACGACGATCGGACGGCCGCCGGCACCGACGAGGTCGGGTTCTACGGGGCCGAGGGAGCGGACGGCGCGGCGGCTCTCGACCCGGCGGTGATCGAGCTCTTCAACGAGCTGGTGGCGAACGCCCCGGCGGGCCGGGAGGGCCTGCTGACGGTGTTGCTGGGCCTGCAGCGCACCTTCGACAGGGTGTCGTGGCGGATCCAGGAGCTGGTGGCCGACCGCTATGGGGTGTCGCCGGTCCAGGTCGCCTCGCTGGTGAGCTTCTACCCCCGGCTGAGCGCCGAGCGGCGCGGCCGCCTCAAGGTCGAGGTCTGCACCGGGACCGACTGCCACCTGCGCGGCGGCGACCGGCTGCTCGACGGCCTCGCCGGCGCCGTGAGGGCCCGGTCGGCACTCGGCTCCGAAGCCAGGGCCGAGGTCGTCGGGGAGAGCTGCCTAGGCCTGTGCGGGCTGGCGCCGGTGGTCCGGGTCCACGAGCGTGTGCACGGTCGTGCCGAGCTGGACGACGTCGAGGAGGCGGTGCGCCGGTGGCTCGGCCCTGCCGGCGTCGACGAGGAGCCGGGGTGAGGCCGCCGGCGGCGCGGTCGACCCCGAGGGCGGCGGTTCGGGAGGGGCCATTCCGGGCCCGGGTGTGCTGCGGCAGCGGCTGCGTCGGCCGGGGAGCCCTCGAGGTCCTGGAGGCGCTCCGGGAGGCCGCCGACACGGCGGGCGACGAGCCCCCGGTGGCGCCGAGCGCCGGGACCAGCGGCTGCCACGGCTGGTGCAGCCGGGGGCCGCTGGTGGAGTTTCCGGACCTCGACCTCCTGTACTGCGGGGTGTCGCCCGATGACGCCGTCGAGATCGTCGAGCGGACGCTGCTCGGCGGCGAGCCCGTGCCGCGCCTCCTCGAGGCGGATCCGGCGACCGGCTCGCATTTCCGCGGCCGGGCCGACAACCCCTTTTTCGCGGGCCAGGACCGCCGGGTCCTGGGGCGATGCGGCGTCGTCGACCCCGAGGACCTGGACCACGCCATCAGCCTCGGCGCCTACCACGGCCTGCAGCGGGTGGTCGCCGGGCTCGACCCGGCGCAGGTGGTGGAGGCCGTCAAACGCTCCGGACTGCGCGAGCTCGGCGGACCGGGCTTCCCGGTGGGTCTCAAGTGGGCGCTGGTGGCCGACACGCCGGGCGACGGCCGTTTCGTGGTCGGCAACGGCGACAGTGGCGACCCCGGTCTGACCGTGGACCGGACCCTGGTCGAGGGCGACCCCCACGCCGTCATCGAGGGGCTCGCGATCGCCGGCTTTGCCGTCGGCGCCCGACAGGGCCGCCTGTTCCTGCGCTCGGAGCATGCCCTGGCGGTGGCGCGGGCGCGGCGCGCCGTCGCTCAGGCCCGGCGCCGCGGCTTCGTGGGCCCCGCCGTGCTCGGCTCCACCTTCGAGTTCGAGATCGAGATCGTCGAGTCGGCCGGGGCGTGCACCGGCGGCGAGGAGACCGCTCTGATCAACCTCCTCCAGGGTCGGCGCGCCGCGGCCCGTCCGCGACCGCCGTTTCCGGCCGTTCGCGGGCTGTGGGGTCGGCCGACCCTGATCAACACCCTCGAGACCCTCGCCAACGTGCCCCTCGTCTTCGGTCAGCGGGACGACGGGCCGGGGCCGGGGAGGCTCACCAAGGTGGTGGCGGTGTCCGGGGCGGTGGCACGGCCGGGGCTGGTGGAGGTCCCCCTGGGCACACCGGTGGCGCGGGTGGTGGAGGAGATCGCGGGCTCCGACGGCCGGGATCGGCTGCGTGCCGTCCACCTCGGCGGGCCCGGGGGCCTGACCCTCGGCCCCGACGACCTCGAGACCGCCATCGACCACGACGTGCTTCGCGAGGCCGGCGCGAGCCTGGGCAGCGGCGGCCTAGTGGTCCTCGCCGAGGACGACTGCGTCGTGCGGCTGGCGCGCTACCTGGTCGCCGTCTGCGCCGAGCAGTCCTGCGGCACCTGTCCGCCCTGCCGGATCGGCACCCGCGTTCTGCTCAACCTCATCGATCGGGTGTCGAGCGGAACCGGCGAGCCGGGCGACCTCGAGTCCCTGACCAGGCTGTGCCACCACATCCGTCGGACCTCGTTGTGCGAGATCGGACGCGCCGCGCCGATGGCGGTGATCGGCGGTCTCGAGCGCTTTCGCCGGGAGTGGGAGGCCCATCTCGCCGGACGGGGCTGACCGCTGCCGCTGCCGCTGCCGCTGCCGCTGGGCGCGAGGACGTGCGTCCCGGGGCACCGGCCTTCTGGGCCGCCTTTGGCGTCCCAGCGTCGATGAGCCGGCGCGGTCGCGCGGGGGTGGCGGGGAGGGCTGCGACCGCGCCGTCTCATCGAGCGGCGGCCTGCTTCGCAGCTGGAAGACCCTTTCCGAGGCGCGCTTCCCGTGGAGTGCCCGGTAGCGCCATTGTGCGGGAGGCGTTGCCTGCGGCGAGGGCATTGGGAGCACAATGGCGTACCCGGCACGTCCCGGGGGAGGCGCCGAGCCCGCGCGCTCTCGGGGGCGCTGATCACTGCCGCTGTCCCTGACCCTGCCGCTGACCCTGCCGCTGGGCGCGTGGCCGTGCGTCCCGGGGCACCGGCCTTCTGGGCCGCCTTTGGCGTCCCAGCGTCGATGAGCCGGCGCGGTCGCGCGGGGGTG
>DATHSO010000081.1:0-73598 GCA_035464095.1 Candidatus Methylomirabilota bacterium
GAGCCCGGCGACGTCGACGGTCTCGCCCGGGGGCTGGTCGAGCTCGCCCGGGACGAGGCGCTCCGGCGGCGGATGGGCGAGGCCGCGGCGGCCCGGGCGAGGGCCGAGCTGTCGGTGGCGAGGCACGTCGACGCCATGGAGCGTGTCCTCCTCGAAGCTGCGGCGCTCAGGGGCTCCTGAGCACCACCACGCCGCGAGGGCGGCGGCTCCTGGGAGGAGAATCGTGAGGACGTCTCGCTGACCGGGACCCGCAGGTTCTCCTCGACGGCCCCGACCCGTGCCCGTGCCCGATGTCAGCGGCAGCGATCAGCAATCAGCGACGGCAATCAGGAACCAGGGTCAGCAAGCAGCGGCAGCAACCAGCGACGGCGGCCGGGTCCGGGTCCGGGTCCGGTTCGGACGCCACGGCGTCCGAGCCGGGGGGAGGGTGTAAAACCCTCCCCTACGCGTGGTTCCCGGATTTGCCAGGTGATGCCCGGATTCGCCAGGTGGTTACCGGTTTCGCCTCGAAGGGGCGGGTTTCACACCCGCCCTCACGGGCGTTGCGGCGGTCGGCAGCGCCGAATCCGGGTGCGGACGCTGATCGCTGCCGCTGACCCTGATCACCGTCCCTGCCGCTGTTCGCTGTTTGCTGTCCCTGCTCGCTCCTAAGTAACACCCCCGCGGACTTGGCCGGGGAGTTCTGCTGGAACCAGTGTTGTGTTACTTCCCCGGTGTCTCCCCGGACAACAGGGGTGGGAGGCTGATTGCTGACCCTGATCGCTGATCGCTGCCGCTGCCGCTGCCGCTGATCGCTGCCCCTGATCGCTGCTGGGTGCCCGTTGGAGCCGCCTCGAGCCACCGCGCCCTCAGCTCGAGGAGCCGCGGGTGCTCGGGGGCCGCGGCGAGGCCCTGGTCGAGCCACCGGCCCGCCTCGTCCCAGCGGCCGAGCTGCAGGCAGGCCGAGGCGGCGACCACGGCCCCCTCGGGGGTGACGCCGTGGATCTCGGCGGCGGCGCGGGCGTGCTCGAGGGCCTCGGCCGGGCGGTCCAGGGCGAGCAGGGCGGCGGCCAGGTTGTGGCGCGCGTCGAAAAGCCCGGGGGCGAGGGCGACGGCTTCGGCGTAGCAGCGGGCGGCGGCCGGCAGGTCACCGGCCTCGACGTGGTGGTTGCCGAGCCACAGCCAGCCGTCGGGGGCGTCGGGCTGGAGCTCGATGGCGGCCCGGGCCAGGCTCTCCTGGTTGTGGTAGACGGCGAGGGCGTGCTGGAGACCGAGGACCTGAAAGCCGAGGAAGACCACCGCCAGCAGCGCCGGCACCCATCCGAGCCAGGGACGGCGTGCCGCCAGGACCGGCCGCGCGCGCGCGCCGAGCTCGGCCAGGGCGAGGGCGAGGAAGCCCCACGGCAGGTAGAGGTAGCGGCCGAAGCCGCCCCAGCCGGGCACGGTGGCGATGAGGGCCACCGGGGCGAGCATGCACACCGTCACCGCGAGCGCGGTGGGCAGCAGCGGCGCCGTCCGGCGCAGCCGCCAGGCGCCGGCGGCGAGCAGCAGCAGCGCTGCCGCGGCGGCGAGGCTCGCGGTCCAGCCCAGGTCCCGGTAGGCCCAGTAGAGCTGGCGGATGCCGACGGGCTCCAGGGTGACGAGCGCCCGCAGGCCGTCGACGACCAGCACCGGCAGGTTGCGGACCGCGTCGAGCCGCTGGCCGCCGCCGCTGCCGGTGGCCTGGAGCCCGCCCAGGGCGGCGACCCGCAGGACCAGAAAGGCCGTGGCCGCGAGCCACGGCCCGACCAGGGCCCGCGGGCGGACGCCGCGCACCCGCCACAGGTAGACCGACACCGCGGGCAGGGCGGCGAGCACCGCCTCCTTGGCGAGCAGGCCGAGGAGCATGACCGCCCCGGCGGCCGCTGCGGCGGCGGCGACCCGATCGCCGCGTCCCCACCGGTCGAGGATCAGGGCGGCGCCGAGCAGCCCCGCCGCCGCGAGGGGCTCGGACAGCGCCGACGCCCACAGGTAGGCCTCGGCGGTGACCGGGTGGACGGCGACGACGGCGAACACCGACGCCGCGGCGAGGTCGGAGCCGATGAAGCGCCGGGCCGCGGCCCACAGCAGCAGGCAGACCCCGAGGTGGGCGACGAGCACCGCCAGGTGGAACCAGAAGGGGTCGGCGCCGGCGCCGGCGTGGATCGCCCACAGGGCGACGAAGAACAGCGGCCGGTAGGTGTCGACCCCGTCGGCGCCCCGGCCCTCCGAGCCGTAGGACTCCACCACGTTGAGGGCGAAGTAGCGGGCCGGGGCCGCCGGGTCGTCGATGGTCGGGGAGGCGACGATCTGCTGGAGGTCGTCCCAGATGAAACCGGCGCCCAGGCCCGGCGCCAGGAGGGCGGCGGCGAGCACGGTCAGCAGTGCGGCCTGGAGCCAGGGCCGCGGGCCGAGCAGGCTGCCGGGGGTTCGTGGCGGGCGGCTCACCGGCCCCATTGTGGCAGGGTCTCGGGCGGCGGTGCCATAATTCCGGGGATGCCCCGTCACCGCTCGGCCGAGAAGCCCCTCGTTCGGCCACCGACGCCGCCCCGGCCGCACCGCGCGTGGGGTGACCGGTGACGGCCGCCATCGGCGCGGTCGTCGTCAGCCACCAGTCCGCCGCCGACCTCCCGACCTGCCTCCGCGCGCTGCTCGCGGCGGACATCGACCGTATCCTGGTGGTCGACAACGCCTCCACCGACGAGTCCTCGGAGATCGCGACCCGGTTGGCCGGCGCCGGCATCGAGCTGCTGGCGCTCGAGCGCAACACCGGCTTCGCCGGCGGCTGCAACCGCGGCTTCGCGGCGCTGGCGGGGGACTGCGAGGCGATCGCGGTCCTCAACCCCGACGTCCGGGTCCAACCGAGCTGCCTGCGCCTAGCCGGGGACGTCCTGACGGCCGACGACGGCCTCGCGGCGGTGGCGCCGCGGCTCATGCGCCCCGACGGGCTCACCGTCGACAGCGTCGGCCAGGTTCTGCACCCCCTGACCCTCGAGGTCCGCGACCGTGGCTACGGCCGGCCGATCTCGAACGCGCTCATGCGCCGCCGGCCGGTGCTCGCCCCGTGCGGGGCGCTGGCCGTGTTCCGCCGCGACGCCCTGGCCGCGGTGGCGACCGCGGACGGCCCGTGGGCCGAGCCCTTTTTCTGCTTCTGGGAGGACCTGGAGCTCGGCTGGCGGCTGGTCAACGCCGGCTACCGGGTCGAGACCCTGCCCCACTCGGTGGCGGTGCACCGCCGCGGCGCCGGCGCCGCCGACGGGTCGGGCCCGCTGCGCTGGCGGCGGCCGGTGGAGCTCGAGGCCTGTGTCGTCAGCAACCGCTGGATGACCCTGGTCCGGCACCTGCACGGCCTTGATCTGGCGGTGCGGCTGCCCCTACTCTTGAGCTGGGACCTGGCGCTGGCCGCCCTCGGGGCGATGAGGCGCCCGGCCCTGGTGCGGGCCATCGCCCGGCGGTGGCCGCTGGTTGTGCAGGAGTGGCGCTCGCGGGGGGGCCGCTCTCGTCGGAGGCTGGCCGAGCTGCCATGGTGATCGAGCTCCTGCTCGGGTTCTTCCTCGCCTACCTGCTGGCGCTGGTGGGAACGCCCATGGCGCGCGAGGCGGCGATCCGCTTCGGGGTCGTCGACCGGCCCGACGGCCGGCTCAAGAACCAGCGCGAGCCGGTGGCCTACCTGGGCGGGCTGGCGGTCTTCGTCGCCTTCCTGCTGTCGATCGGCATGACCTTCGAGTTCGACGAGGAGCTGCTGGCCATGCTCCTGGCCTCGACCATCGTCACCATGGTCGGTCTGATCGACGACTTCGGCGCCCTGACCCCGGGGCCCAAGGCCGTCGGCCAGGCGGTGGCGGTCTTCGTCCTGCTCAAGGCCGGGGTCACCCTGCACCTCATCTTCCTGCCGTGGTGGGCGCGCATCCTGCTCACCGTGATCTGGCTGGTGGGCCTGTCCAACGCCTTCAACCTGAGCGACATCATGGACGGCCTGGCGAGCGGGCTCGGGGTCATCGCCGGCACCTTCCTGCTGGTGGTCGCCCTGGCCAACGGCCGGCTGGTGGTGGCCTTCTTCACGGTCGCCCTGATCGGCGCCCTGCTCGGCTTCCTGCGCTTCAACTTCCACCCGGCGGTGATCTACCTGGGCGACTGCGGCAGCCTGTTCATCGGCCTCACCCTGGGCGCGCTCGCCATGGTCATGGACTACACCGACCACAACCCCCTGGGCTTCCTGGCGCCCCTGTTCTTCCTCGCCCTGCCCATCGTCGACACCTTCTACGTGATGGTCCTGCGGGCGAGAGCGGGCCGCAGGATCTACCACGGCAGCCCCGACCACATCCCGCTGCGGCTGCGCCGCCGGCTCGGCGGCTCCACGGTGCGCACCGTGGTGGCCTGCTACGGGGCGGCGGCGGTGCTCGGCGGCATCGGCCTGGTGATCCTGTCCCTCGACCCGGTCACCACCGTCTGGGTGGTCGGGGCCGTGGCGGTGGTGGTGCTGGCGATCCTGGTCTGGCTGGCCCGGGTCGACATGGAGGCCCGGTGAGGGCGGTCGTCATCGGAGGCGGCCTGACCGGCCTGGTGGCCGGCGAGCGGCTGGCCGCTGGCGGCTGGGAGGTCCCGGTGCTGGAGCGCGAGGCCGAGCCGGGCGGGGCCTGCCGCAGCCTCGAGCGCGAGGGCTACGTCTTCGACCACACCGGCCACCTGCTCCACGTCGGCCGGCCCGAGACCGAGCGCTACCTCGCCGAGCTCGGCCTCTGGGATGAGCTCCGGGTCTGGGAGCGGCGGGCGGCGATCGTCATCGGCGGCCACGTCACCCCGTACCCGGTCCAGATCCACACCCACGGCCTCGCCCCGGCGGTTCGGCGGGACTGCCTGCTCGGCTTCGTCCGGGCCTGGGCGGCGGCCCCCGAGCGGGAGCCCGCCAGCTTCCGCGACTGGGTGCTGGAGCGCTTCGGGACCGGCCTCGCCGAGCACTTCTTCTTCCCCTACAACCGCAAGCTCTACCGCGCCGAGCCGGAGGAGCTGGCCCTCGACTGGGTCGGCCGCTACGTGCCCAAGCCCGACCTGGAGCAGGTGGTCGACGGCGCCCTCGGCCTCCACGACGGCCGGGTCGGCTACAACGCGGTCTTCCGCTACCCGGCGGCGGGCGGGATCCGGCTGCTGCCCGACCGGGTCGCCGAGCGGGTGCCCGACCTGCGCACCGGCACCGAGGTGGTCGCCGTCCACCTGGGCGAGCGCTGGCTCGAGACCGCCGCCGGCGAGCGCCTCGGCTTCGACGCCGCCCTCGCCACCGTGTCCCTGCCGTCGCTGATCGACATGGTCGTCGACCCCCTCCCCGACGAGGTGGCCGCCGCCCGCCGCGCCCTGCGCTGGGTGCGGGTCCTCAACCTCGCCCTCGGCGTTCGCGGCCCGGCGCCGGTCGAGGAGCACTGGCGCTACTTCCCGGACCCGGAGCTGCCCTACTACCGGGTCGGCTTCCCGTCCAACCACGGCCGGCTCGCCCCCGACGGCTGCCACACCGTGTCGGTAGAGGTGAGCCTCGACCCGGGGTCCGGCGACGTCGAGGCCGCGGCCGCCGCCTCGGAGGCGGCCCTGGTGGCAGGAGGCCTGCTCGACCCCGCGGCGGTCGAGGTCCGGCAGCTGACCATCGTCGACCCGGCCTACGTGGTCCACGACCACGCGCGGCCGCAGGCGGTGGCGGCCCTGCGGGGCCTCCTGCGCGGCCACGGGGTCCGGCTCGCGGGCCGCTGGGCGGAGTGGAAGTACTCGGCCATGGAGGACGCCATTCTCGACGGCACCGCGGCGGCCCGGCGGCTGGCCGAGGGCCGGGCGGGCTCCCCGTGACCGCGCCGATCCGGGTGCTCACCGCCATCACCCGGCTCGAGCTCGGGGGCGCCCAGCGGGTCGCCCTCCACACCGCGGCCCACCTCGACCGGGACGGCTTCGCCGCCGGGCTGGCCTGGGGCCCCGGCGACGTCCTCGACGGCGAGGCGAGGGCGCTGGCCGACCTGGCGCGCTACGAGATCGCCCACCTGGTGCGGCCGGTGGCGCCGGCCGCCGACCTCCGCGCCCTGGCCGGCCTGCGCCGGGCGATCCGCGACTTCCGGCCCGACGTGGTCCACACCCACTCCTCCAAGGCCGGGGTGCTGGGCCGGCTGGCGGCCCGGCTGGAGCGGGTCCCGGTGGTGGTTCACACGGTGCACGGCTTCGGCTTCACGCCCCTGCAGCCGCCCCTCAAGCGGGCCGCCTTCCTGGCCGCCGAGCGCGCCGCCGCCCGCTGGACGAGCCACTTCGTGGTGGTGTCGGCGGTCAACCTGGAGCGCGGTATCGAGCTCGGCCTGTGGCCCCGTGAGCGAGCATCGGTGATCCGGGCCGGGGTCCGCCTCGACCGCTTCCGCGGGCGCGGCGACGGAGCCGCGGCCCGCGCCCGCCTCGGCCTGCCGGCGGCGGCGCCGGTCGTCACTCAGGTCGGCAACTTCAAGCCCCAGAAGGCGCCGCTGGACTTCGTCCGGGCGGCGGCAGCCATCGCCCGGCAGGTCCCCGAGGCCCACTTCGTGATGGTCGGGGACGGCCCCCTGCGGGGCGCCGCCGAGGCCCTCGCCGCCGAGCTCGGGATCGCCGACCGGCTGCACTTTCCCGGGTGGTGGGACGACATTCCCGGCCTGCTGGCGGCGACCGCGGTGTCGGTGCTGTCGTCGCGCCACGAGGGCCTGCCGTGCTCGGTGGTGGAGTCCCTGGCCGCCGGGGTGCCGGTGGTGGCGACGGCGGTCGACGGCACCCCCGAGGTGGTCCGTCCCGGCGTCAACGGCGAGCTGGTGCCGCCGGGCGACGTCGAGGCCCTGGCCGCGGCGGTGGCCGGGCTCCTGACCGACGAGCCCCGGCGGCGCCGGGCCGCCGAGGTTGCCGCCGACGGGCTCGACGAGTACGACATCGACCGCATGGTCCGGGCCCTCGAGGAGCTCTACCGATGGTTGCTTGGTCCGAGCCGCTCGTGATCGCCTACGCCTTCGTCCTCGGGGCGGTGGTGGGCAGCTTTCTCAACGTGGTCATCCACCGGGTGCCCCGGCGGCGCTCCATCGTCCGCCCGGCCTCGGCCTGCCCGGCGTGCGGCGCCGCCATCGCCTGGTACGACAACCTGCCCATCGTGTCCTGGATCCTGCTGCGCGGCCGCTGCCGCCGCTGCGGCGGGCGGATCGCCCTGCGCTACCCCCTGGTGGAAGCCGCGGCCGGGGGGCTCGCGGTGCTCGGGGTGACGAGCTACGGCCTGGAGCCGGTGACCGTCGAGGTCGTGGTCTTCGCCTGGACCTCCCTGGCCCTCGGGCTGATCGACCTCGAGCACCAGATCCTGCCCGACGTCATGACCTACCCCGCCATCGCCTTCGGGCTCGGCTTCTCGTTCTTCGGGGGGCTGGTGCCCTTCGCCGACTCGGTGGCCGGGGCGGTGGTCGGCGCGGCCCTGCCGACCGCGGTCATCCTGCTCTACAAGTGGCTGCGCGGCATCGAGGGCATGGGCTGGGGTGACGTCAAGTACCTGGCCGCCATCGGCGCGGTGGTGGGCCTGCACGGCTGCCTGATGGTGCTGGTGGTGGCGGCGGTCATGGGTGCCGCGGTCGGCATCGGCCTCATCGTGCTCGGCCGCGGCTCCGGCCGCACCGCCCTGCCCTTCGGCACGTTCCTGGCCGCGGCCGTGATCCTGTGGCTCTACCTGCCCGCCGGCTGGCGCTCGCTGCTGCCGCTGTAGGCGGCGGCGACGGCGTCGGCGAGCTGCCGGTCCTGGTCGGGCCGAACCGTGCGCAGGTCCAGGAGCAGCTGGTCGTCGGCGAGACGGCCGATCACCGGCGGCGAGCCCGCGCGCAGGCGGTCGGCCAGGCCCTGGCCGCCGGGCACGGCGAGGCCGTAGCTCGGCATGGTCTCCCCGGGGGTGGTGCCGCCGCCGAGGGTCGCCTCCAGGGCGCGGCCGCTGGCCGGCACGCCCGCCTCCCGCAGCCGGCGGCCGAGGCGGCGGGCGCGACCCTTCAGGGCCGCCACCGAGGTCGACATCATGGCGTACAGCGGGATCTCCTCGAGCCGCCCGGCGTGGTGGGCGGCGAGCACCCGGTCCATGACCACGAGGGCGGTCTTGTCCGGCCGCAGGGCCCGGTACAGGGGGTGGCGGCCCAGCGGCTCGACCCAGTCCCTGCCCCCGACCACGATCCCGGCCTGGGGGCCGCCGAGCAGCTTGTCGCCCGAGAAGCACACCAGGTCGGCGCCGTCGGCCAGCAACCCGGCCACGGTCGGCTCCGGCGCCAGCCCCCAGCTGCGGAGGTCGTGCAGGCACCCCGAGCCCTGGTCGACGATCAGGGGCAGCCCGCGCTCGTGGGCCAGGGCCGCGAGCTCGGCGACGGTCGGCTCGGCGGTGAAACCGACGATCCGGAAGTTGGAGTGGTGCGCCACCATCAGCGCCGCCGTGTCGTCGCCGATCGCCGCCGCGTAGTCGCGGAGGTGGGTGCGGTTGGTGCTGCCGACCTCGACCAGGTGGCACCCCGAGGCGGCCATCACCTCGGGCAGCCGGAACGAGCCGCCGATCTCGATCAGCTGGCCCCGCGACACGATGACCTGCCGGCCCCGGGCGTGGGCGCTGAGGATGAGCAGCAGGGCGGCGGCGTTGTTGTTGACCATCACCGCCGCCTCGGCGCTGCACACCGAGGCGATCCGCTCGCGCAGGGGAGCGAGGCGCTGGCCGCGTCCGCCGGCCTCCAGGTCGTACTCCAGGGCGAGGTATGATCCGAGGCGGGACAGTGGTTCGACGGGCAGCGGCGACCGGCCGAGGTTGGTGTGGATCAGCACCCCGGTGGCGTTGACCAGCTCCGGGTAGGCGGCCCGGGCGGCGCGGTCGAGGCGGTCGAGGACCAGCGCCTCGACATCGCCGCAGGCGGCGGCGACCTCCTCGGGGGCGATGGCGCCTGCGGCGATGTCGCGGCGCAGCCCGTCGACCACCGACCGGCAGGCCGCCATCACCGGCGGGCGGCCGTGGCGCTCGACGGCGGCGCGCAGGGACGGCAGCTCGAGCAGTCGATGGATGGCCGGGAGAGTGCGATACTGAGACTCCACGGTGGCATTGTAGCCCACGGCTGCGGGCCGCCGCCGGCGACAGGGGGGTGGGATGAACCTCGAGCGACGGATCGAGATGCTCGAGCGCGACCTCAAGGAGCAGGTGAAGAACTGGGAGCGGTTCTTCGCGGGCAGCCTGCGGGTGCCGCCCGAGATCGAGCGCGCCCGTCTCGCCCAGCGCCTGCGCGCCCTCGCCGAGCAGAACTTCACCCGCCGCGCCGACCAGTTCCGGGTCGAGCAGCTCCAGCACCGCTTCATGAGCTACTCCCAGAACTGGGAGCGGATGCTGCGCGAGCGCGAGGAGGGACGCCTGCCGGGCCGGGAGGCGCCGCAGCCGACCGTCACCCGTCCCGAGGTGGAGGAGGCCAACGGCCCCACCGTGACCTCCGTAGACTCCTCGGGACGCGGCTCGCTGTACGAGCGCTACGTCGACGCCAAGCGGCAGCTAGGCCTCGACGTGCGGATGGGCCGCGACGAGTTCGACCGGCAGCTCGACCGCCAGCGCGCCGAGCTCGAGCGCAAGCTCGGCCGCCAGGTCCAGTTCGAGGTGCGGGTGGAGGATGGTAAGGTGAAGCTCGCCGCGCGCAAGGTGCGCCAACGGGGGACAGACTCATGAAGCTTCCGCTGAAGGCCACGGTCGTCGTCATCGCCCTGGCGCTGCCCTTCCTGGTGGCGGCGAAGGGCGACGACCAGCCGATCTTCGTCAAGTGGCTGGTGCCCGGCGACCCGGTCGACGAGACCATCCGCATCTACTGGGAGCAGGCCGCGGCGGGCGAGCTCGGCCCGCTGGAGCTGGTCGACCTCGGCACCATGCTCTTCGAGCGCGGCTGGCCCAAGGACGCCATCGGCTTCTTCGAGGAGGCCCTCGACCAGGACCCGAAGCTGTCCGAGGCCTGGTTCCGGATCGGCGCGGTGCGCCACCGCCAGGGCGACCTGGAGGACGCGCGCTCGGCCTACAAGAAGTGCCTCAAGCTCCAGAGCGGCCACGCCTGGGCCAACTTCTACCTCGGCCTGCTCGAGGAGCTCAGCGGCAACTCGAAGTCGGCCCTCGAGCACTACGAGCGCGCGTTCAAGCACGCCCCCGAGCTCGCCGACCCCCGGATCAACCCCGAGATCCTGTCGTCGGACCTGCAGCTCGGGGCCAGGCTGCGCCACTTCGACGGCGAGCGCTTCGAGCACTCCCTTCCCATGCCCTTCATGGAGCCGGCCAAGGTCCGCACGATCCGCCGCCAGTTCGAGCCCGAGCCGGAGGTGGTCGCGATCGAGCCCGCCGACGCGGCGCAGCCCGAGGGGGCGGGCGGATCCGCCTCGACGGCGGCGCCGACTCGCCGCGCCCCCGCTGCGGCCGGCGCCGCCGGCGGCCCCGCCCGGACGGCGCCCGAGCAGCCCCTGCCGTCCGCCGAGGAGACCCCCTACGGCGTCCCTCCGGTTCGCCGCGGCACCACGCCGAGCCCGTCCGGCGGGGCGCCCGAGATCAAGAGCACCTCGCCCGAGGCCAGCCTCGGCCCGCTCTCCCCGCGCCTCGAGCGCCTGGTCGAAGCGCTGATCTGACGCTGCCGCCGCCGCTCAGACGTTGAAGCGGAAGTGGACGATGTCGCCGTCCGCCACCCGGTAGGTCTTGCCCTCGAGCCGCAGGGTGCCGCGCTGCCGGCAGGCGGCGAGGGAGCCGGCATCCAGCAGCTCGTCGTAGGGCACCACCTCGGCTCTGATGAAGCCGCGCTGGATGTCCGAGTGGATGACCCCCGCCGCCGCCAGGGCCTCGGTGCCGTCAACGATCGACCACGCCCGGCACTCGTCCTCGCCGACCGTGAAGAAGGAGATCAGGCCGAGCAGCCGGTAGGAGTCGCCGATGATCCGGTCGACGGCGCGATCGGTCACGCCCAGGTCGTCCATGAAGGCCGCCGCGTCGTCGCCGTCGAGCTCGGCGAGCTCGGCCTCGATGGTCGCGCAGACCCTTGACAAGGCCAGGCCCGGCCGGGAGCTCCAGTCGGCCCAGCCGGCGGCGGCGAATGGGTCCGAGCCGAGCTCGTCCTCGCCGAGGTTGACCACCACCAGCACCGGCTTGAGCGACAGGAAGGTGAAGCCGCGCAGCTTCTTGCCCTCGGCCTCGTCGAAGCTCTCGGCCCGCAGCGGCCGCCCGCTCTCGAGGACCGCCAGGCAGCGCTCCAGAAGATCTCGCTCGCGCTCGAGCTCGGCTTCGCGCCGCTTGCCGAGGTCGCGGCGGACCCGCTCGAGCCGGCGCTCCACCACCATCTGGTCCTGGAGGATGAACTCCTCCTCGATGTGCTCGAGGTCGCGCAGCGGGTCCACGGACCCCTTCGGGTGGGGCACGGCGTCCGACTCGAAGGCCCGCAGCACCACCAGCAGGGCGTCGGCGGTGCGCAGCTCGGGCAGGTTGAAGGCGGCCTCGTCCCGGTGCTCGTCGGGAATGCCCGGGACGTCGGCGAAGCGGACCGTGGCCGGGGTCGTCTTCTTCGGACTGTACATGGCCGAGAGGGCGTCCAGGCGCGGGTCGGGGACCCGGGCCATCCCGACCTGGGTGGCGTCGCGGCGCCCGCTCGCCGCGGCCGGGTCCTGCCCGGTGAGCAGGGCGAAGAGCGCGGTCTTGCCGCTGCCCGCCAGCCCCATGATCCCGACCTCCATCGCAACCCCCTTCGCCCAACCCTCGACCGCAACGGTCACCCAATGTCCGACAACTGAAAACTAAAAACTAAAAACTAAGAACTTATCGTCCGCAGCCTCGGGATTCTCGATGCTCGCTCGCGACCTGTCAACTCCCCCCTCACCCGACCACCGGCTGCCTCCGGACCAGCAGCGAGGGCGTTCCGACGAAACCGCGGGCGGTCTCGAACCAGCAGCTGTCGGTGCCGACGGCGTCGATCCGGCGCAGCAGGGCGCCGAGGCCGCCCCGCAGCTCGACCACAGGGTGCCAGCCCCTGACCTGCCGCCGGTGGATCCAGACCCCGGAGGCGGCCAGGCTGTAGCGGTCCTCGGCGAGATTGCAGACCACCGGCGCCAGCGGTCTGAGCAGGTACAGGGAGCGGTCGCTGGCGGCGAGCAGCTCGCCGGCGGCGAGGCCGTCGGCGGTGAGCACCCGGAGATTGGCGATGCCGGTGGCGGGGCGGTCGCGGTAGGACAGCCGGACCGCGCCGCCCCGGGGCAGGTCGTCGAAGCGCACGGCGTCGGCGAAGCTGGCCACCCGGTGACGAGGGGCGCCCTCCTCGAGCAGCAGGGTCCGCCGGGCCGCCAGGCCCTCGCCGTCGCAGGGCCCGACCACCGGCGCCGACGGGTCGCTGCGCTCGTCGACCAACGACAGGGCCCAGGCCGCCAGCAGGCCGCTGCGGTCGAGCAGCCCCGGCAGCGGGTCGCGGTCGGGGGCGGTGGCGAGGAACAGGGGCGACAGGGCGGCGAGCAGCTGGGCCGCCACCTCGGGGTGCAGCAGCAGGTCGTGCAGGCCGCTGTCGGTGACGACCCGGTGACGGGTGAGCAGGGCCCGGTTGCCGATGCGCCCGGCCAGCGCCTCGGCGTCGAAGCCCTCGGGGTCGGGGATGTGCACCCACTCCCGCCAGGTGCCGGGGCGATCGCCGACCCGCACCTCCACCAGCATCGAGGCCACCCTCCGGTCGTGGCCGGCGGACCAGCCGTCGCCGGTGGTCAGCTGCCAGGCGTAGCCGCCCTCCTGGACGACCGCCCGACCGAGCTCGAGGCGGCCGCCGGAGAGGGCGCCGAGGGCGGCGGTCAGCTCGCCGGCCACGTGCTGGGCCCAGCCGGGAGGTGGCAAGGCCGGGCCGGGCGGGATCGGGCTGGTGCCGAGGAGCCGCGCCGGCGGCATCGGATCGGGACCCGGCGCGGCGGTGGCCCGGGCCGCCTCGACCACCGATCTGAGGGTCGGACCGTCCAGCCCCGAGCTGGCCGCGAAGCCCGCCCGGCCGGCGGCGAAGAGCCGCACCCCGACCCCGCTCTCGGCGGTCTCCACCGTCCGCCGCAGCCGGCCGCCGGCAACCTCGACCTGACGCGTCAGCGAGCTCTTGAGGAAGACCTCCCAGCGGCCGTCGTTGTCGCCCAGGAGCTCCCCGCAGGCGGCGGAGGCACGCTCCAGAACGCGGTGCTGCTCGCCGGGGTCGCTCGCCGGGTGGGTCACAGGACCTCCAGGCCGCGGATCAGGAGGGTCGGCGCCTCCGAGCCGGTGGCCAGGGGCAGGCCGTCCTTGACGCACCAGCCCAGGCGCCAGTCCGGGGTCGGGTCGTCGCCGACGGCGGGGTCGATGCCGGCCAGGATCTCGGTGACGCTGCCGGTCAGCTCGATCGGTCCCAGGGGCCGGCGGCGGCGACCGTTGCGGAGCTCGAAGCCCCGCTCCACCCGCAGCACGGTGCGGCTCGACACCGGGTCGACGGTGGCTCCCGAGAGCCGGGTCACGACCAGGCCGCGCCCGATCCCGGCTTCAATGGACCCGGGTGCGGTGCTGCCGGCCGCGGCGACCAGGTTCGACAGGCGCGGCGCCGGCGGCGACCGCCAGTCGGCGCGTCGCCCCCGCCCCGGGGCGCCGCCGCCGCCGGCGGCGGTGTCGCGGTCGCACAGAAAGCCGCACAGCCGCCCGGCCGCGAGCAGGGTCACGGGCTCGGCGGCGACCCCCTCGACGTCGCAGCTGAAGGCGCCGGGGAGGTCGCACCGGCGGGGGTCGTCGACGACGGTCAGGGGCGCCTCGGTCAGGGTGGCGCCGCCGAGGCCTGCCAGGGGCGAGCGGCCCTCGGCCACCAGGTCGCCCTCGACCAGGTGGCCGACCAGCTCGTGGAGCAGCGGCCCGGCGGTGCCCTGGGTGAAGACCACCGGCAGGCGCGAGCCCGCGTCGGGGCAGAAGGTCCGGCTCGGCGCCGGTGCCAGCAGCTCGCTGATCCAGGCGCCGAGTCGCGGGTGGCCCCACACCGCGAGCAGCGCCGCGTCCGGCGCCGGGCCGACCTCCATGCGAACCAGGGGCGGACTGACGGCGTGGCGCCAGCCGCTGCGGCGCACCACCACCGCCGTCCGCGCGAGGTAGCGCAGCGACGCGTTCGGGTCGCCCGTCCGGTCGATCACGTCGCGGGCCCAGTCAACCCATCCCGCCGGCGGACCCAGGTCGAGGGCGGGAGGCGGCGGGCTCGGCGGGACCTTGAGGCGGTCGGCGTAGCGCGACACCAGGGCGGCCACCGCCTCGCCCGACACCCCGGCCGCGGCGTGGACCGCCCACCGCGACGGGAAGCGCCAGCGCGCGGCGGCCCCTTCGCTGCGGCAGGAGGCGACCGCCGACGCCGCGCCGACCCGCACCTCGAGGCGGCGCTCCAGGTAGAGGTCCTCGAAGGCGGGGTGGCTGCCCCGCAGCGCCCGGCAGCCGGTCACCAGGTGGTCGAGCCATCGGGGGTCGAAGGGGGGGTGGGTCGGCGGGGGCCGGTGCACCCCGCCATGGTACCGCCGCCCGGGCGGCTTCGATACGCTCGCCGGGGCCGCGCGGGGACCGGCCGGCCGTGGTGTCGGTGCAGGGTAGAATGCTGAGACGCGCCGCCGAAGCCGGGGGCGATCTTGGAGGAGGACGCATGGGACGCGACGTGCTCGAGCGGGTGGAGCAGCGCCTCGCCGAGGGCCGCCTCGGCGGGGGTCAGGACAAGATCGACCGGCAGCACGAGCAGGGCAAGCTCACCGCCCGGGAGCGCGTCGAGCAGTTCGTCGACGAGGGCAGCTTCGAGGAGACCGACGCCCTGCTGGAGCACCGCTGCACCGACTTCGGCATGGAGGGCAAGAAGATCGCCGGCGACGGGGTGGTCACCGGCCACGGCCGGGTCGACGGCCGGCCGGTGTTCGTCTTCGCCCAGGACTTCACCGTCTTCGGCGGCTCCCTTTCGGAGACCAACGCCGCCAAGATCTGCAAGATCATGGACCTGGCCATGAAGGTCGGGGCCCCGGTGGTCGGGCTCAACGACTCCGGCGGCGCCCGCATCCAGGAGGGGGTGGGGTCCCTGGCCGGCTACGCCGACATCTTCCTGCGCAACACCCTGGCCTCCGGGGTGGTGCCTCAGATCTCGGCGGTGATGGGTCCCTGCGCCGGCGGTGCGGTCTACTCGCCCGCGATCACCGACTTCGTGTTCATGGTCGAGAAGACCGCCTACATGTTCGTCACCGGCCCCGAGGTCATCAAGACCGTGACCCACGAGGAGGTGACCATGGAGAAGCTCGGCGGCGCCATGAGCCACAACTCGGTCTCCGGCGTCGCCCACTTCGCCTCCCGCTCCGACACCGAGTGCCTGGCCGCCATCCGCCGCCTGCTGTCCTTCCTGCCGTCCAACAATGCCGAGCAGCCGCCGGTGGCGTCGTGCTCCGACCCCCTCGACCGCGAGCTGCCCGAGGCCGACACCTTCGTCCCCTCCGACCCCAACAAGCCCTACGACATCACGACCCTGATCCGCTGGGCCGCCGACGAGGGCGACTTCTTCGAGGTCCACCAGCACTACGCCAAGAACATCGTGGTCGGCTTCATCCGCATCGGCGGCCGCCCGGTGGGGGTGATCGCCAACCAGCCGGCCCACCTGGCGGGGGTGCTGGACATCAACGCCTCGGTCAAGGGAGCGCGCTTCGTGCGCTTCTGCGACGCCTTCAACATCCCCTTGTGGATCGTCGAGGACGTTCCCGGCTTCCTGCCGGGCACGGCCCAGGAGTGGGGCGGGATCATCCGCCACGGCGCCAAGCTGCTCTACGCCCTGGCCGAGGCCACCGTGCCCAAGGTCACCGTGATCACCCGCAAGGCCTACGGCGGCGCCTACTGCGTCATGGGCTCCAAGCACATCCGGACCGATTTCAACTTCGCCTTCCCGACCGCCGAGATCGCGGTGATGGGCCCCCAGGGGGCGGTCAACATCCTCTACCGGAGCGAGATCGCTAAGGCCGCCGACGCCGAGGCGCGGCGCGCCGAGCTGGTCGCCGAGTACCAGGAGAAGTTCGCCAACCCCTTCGTCGCCGCCGAGAAGGGCTACATCGACGAGGTCATCCTGCCGCGGGAGCTGCGGCGCAAGCTGGTCGCCGCCTTCTCCCTGCTCGGCAGCAAGCGCGACTGGATGCCGACCAAGAAGCATGGAAACATCCCGCTGTGAAGAGTTCTCAATTCTCAATTTTGAATTCTCAATTATCGGCGTCTATGGTCACCCGGAATGTGGGATAAATAATTGAGAATTAAGAATTTAGAATTGAGAATTACGAACTCCGAAAGCTGGTTGCAACGATGAAGCTGCTGATTGCCAACCGGGGCGAGATCGCGGTCCGGATCATCCGGGGCTGCCGCGAGATGGGGATCGGGACGGTGGCGGTGTACTCCGAGGTCGACCGCCGCGCCCCGCACGTGCTGATGGCCGACCAGGCCTTCCCGATCGGGCCCGCCGCGGCCTCCGAGAGCTACCTCAGCATCGACCGCCTGCTCGAGGCGGCGGCCCGCGGCGGCGCCGACCTGGTCCACCCCGGCTACGGCTTCCTGGCCGAGAACGCCGGCTTCGCCGAGCGAGTCGAGGCGGCGGGCCTGACCTGGGTTGGACCGCCGCCCGACGCCATCCGGCTGATGGGCTCCAAGACCGAGAGCCGCAAGCTCGCCGTCGAAACCGGCGTGCCCCTGATCCCGGGCATGGTCGAGCCCCTGGAGGACCTGGCCGGGCTCGAGGCCTTCGTCGACGAGCACGGCCTGCCGGTGCTGCTCAAGGCGGTGGCGGGCGGCGGCGGCAAGGGCATGCGGGCGGTCCGCGACCGCTCCGAGCTCGGTGCCGCCTTCGACCGCGCGCGCTCGGAGGGCCGCGCCTACTTCGGCGACGACCGGGTCTACGTCGAGAAGCTCGTCGAGCGGGCCCGGCACATCGAGGTCCAGGTCGCTGCCGACAAGCACGGCAACGCGGTCTACGTCGGCGAGCGCGAGTGCTCGATCCAGCGCCGCCACCAGAAGGTGGTGGAGGAGTGCCCGTCGCCGGTGGTCTCCCCCGAGCTCCGCCGGCGCCTGGGCGAGGCCGCCCTGGCCATCGTCCGCGGCTCGGGCTACCACTCGGTGGGGACCGTGGAGTTTCTGGTCGGCCCGGACGGCAGCTTCTACTTCCTGGAGATGAACACCCGGCTCCAGGTCGAGCACCCCGTCACCGAGGAGGTGTACGGGGTCGACCTGGTTCGCGAGCAGATCAACCTCGCCCTGGGCCGACAGCTGTCCTGGCGCCAGGAGGACCTGGTGCCCCGCGGCCACGCCATCGAGTGCCGGGTGTACGCCGAGGACCCGCTGCGGAACTTCGCGCCGTCGCCGGGCCGGATCGACCTGCTGGTGCGGCCGGGCGGGCCGGGGGTCCGGATCGACTCCGGGGTCTTCCAGGGCAGCGTGGTGCCCCTGGACTACGACCCGATGGTGGCCAAGCTGGTGGTCCACGCCGCGGACCGTCCGGCGGCGGTGGCCCGCCTCAAGCGGGCGCTGGAGGAGTACCAGATCCGGGGCATCGCCACCACCCTGACCCTGTTCCGGGCGCTGGTCGAGATGGAGGCCTTCGTCGAGGCCGACTTCGACACCGCCTTCCTCGACCAGCTCCTGCAGTCCCGTCAGCTCGAGGACCTGCACGCCCAGCAGGACCCCGAGGCCGAGGAGGCCGCCATGGTGGCCGCGGCCTGCCTCGCCACCCTGGAAGCCGGGAGCGTGTCGGACGACCCCTTCGGGCACGCGGCGGGCAGCCACTGGTGGGGCGAGGGGCTGCGCCAGCAGCACGGGAGGTTCCCGCGATGAAGTGGGTGGTCCGGACCAAAGAGCGCAGCCGCGAGGTGATCGTGGAGCGGGTCGCCGGCGGCTTCGAGGTGGTGCTCGACGGCGAGCGACGGCGGGTCGAGCTGGAGCGCCTCGACGGCGCCATCGCGTCGCTTCGCTACGTCGACGACGGCCGCAGCTTCTCGGTCAGCTACCAGCGCGGCAACGGCCGCCGGTGGCGGCTCGCCGTGGGCGAACGGGACTTCGACTCCGAGGTGCTGACGCCGGTGGAGGCCATCGAGGCCGACGCGGTGGCGGCGGTGGCGGGGCCGAGCGCCGTCATCGCGCCGATCCCGGGCAAGGTCGTGAAGGTCCACGTGGCGGTGGGCGACGAGGTCACCGCCGGCCAGCCCCTGGTGGTGCTCGAGGCCATGAAGATGGAGAACGAGCTCACCGCCGAGCAGGCCGGCGTGGTCACCGCGGTCCACGTCGAGCCCGGGCGCACCGTCGACACCGGCACCGTCCTCGTCGAGCTCGAGTAGCCGCCGTCGCCCGCCGGTGGCGGCTACTCGTGGACGGTGACCCGGGTGGTGGTGAAGGAGGTCTGCCGGGTCACCGGGTCGAGCAGGCCGAAGGCCACGTTGTAGGTGCCGCTCTCCATGAGCAGGTTGGCGGCGATGGCGAAGCGCTGGCGCTGGGCGTCCTCGTAGTCGGCGGCTTTGACCCGGACCTCGTGGGTCTGGCGGACGACGTCGGAGCGGTCGCCGGTGGTGCTCCGGGCGGCGAGGAACAGGATGACGTTGGCCGTGTAGTCCTCGCCCGAGGGCAGCAGGGCGACCCGGCGCAGCGGGAAGGACAGCTCGAAGGGCACCATCCAGCGCTCGCCCCCGGCCGGCGCCTGGCTGCCGATCTCCGCCATGAGCTCCATGGGGTTGTCCTCGAGGGGGAACATGAGACCGGTGACGACCTTGTCCTGGACCCGGCTCTCCAGGCTCTTCTCGACGAAGCGCTGGCGGTAGCGCAGCCGGTACTCGGGATGGTCGGGGATCTCGACCTCGATCTTGTGCACCTTGTCGAGGCCGCTCTGGTTGAGGGTGTAGCCGAGGGAGTAGTAGGTGTAGAAGTCCTGGGCGATCCTGTCGAGGCCGTCGGTGAAGTCGTTGGTGTTGAGGATCGCGGCGCCGCCGGTGCCGTCGGCCATGAAGCGCAGGGAGTCCAGGTAGTTCTGGTTGCCGATGTTGGCGGACATGGTGTCCTGGGGCATGCCGATCTCGGACGCGGTCAGGGCGGTGTTCTCGAGGCCGCCGACCCCGATGGTGTAGAAGCTGACGTCCTGGGCGTTGGCGTTGGACACCAGGGAGTTGAACTGGCGGGTCATGTTGTATCGCGCCGACTCGGTGAGGACCGAGCTCTCGTTGTAGGAGTTGGCGAAGGAGTAGAAGAGGTCGAGCCCGGGGGTCATGGGCAGGCCGTTGGAGACGTAGACGACGACCTTCTTGCCGGGCAGGCCCGACAGCATGGTGACCGTGTCGCGCAGCGCCCCGAGGGTGAACTGGAGGTTGTTCGCCTCCTCCTCGGCGAAGCCGATCATGAGGCCGTGGGCGCGGCTCATGGCGCTGACGTCGGTGCGGCCGCTCCCCCGGCTCCGCTCGGACTCGGCAAACTGGCGCAGGATGTCCTTGCGGGTGCCGTCGAGCTCGTTGCGGCCGCCGGTCATGACCTTGATCTCGCGCAGGGCGTCGTGGATCTCCCGCTGGTCCGAGGTGAAGGTCTGGAGCACGTCCTGGGACTGCTGGTAGGAGATCACCATCATCTGCACCGGCGGGTGGAGGTTCTCGCGGACGAAGGACCGCATCTGGGTGATCAGCCGGTTGCGGTCCAGGGCCCGGGAGTTCTTGTTGTCGAAGTAGAGCACCACGTAGACCGGCCGCAGGGCCTCCTTGGAGAGCTCGTCGGCCCCCGGCACCGGGGTCGGGGTGGGCACTCCCGTCGGCGCCCCCTCGGCCCCGTAGAGGCTGCGGTAGACGTCCTCGGTGAAGAGGCCGAAGTTGCTGATCGGCCGGACGACGCCGTCCTGGCTGAGCACGAAGTCGTCGGGGCCGAGGTCGGTGACCGCCCGGCCGTCCTTGTCGGTGACGTAGACGTTGACGTTGACCACCGTGACCTCGACCTCGCCGGCGAAGGGCAGGCCGCCCACCACCCCCGGGTCCGGCGCGCGGTCCTCCTCCTGGTCGCGGGCCGGCGCGACGGCGACGGCCAGGGCCAAAGCGAGGGCGATCGCAAGAGTGCGTGCTGCCACGAGTCCACCTCCGGGGGGAAGTCTACCGCGAACCCCGGTGTCGGGACGACCCGGGTCGCGAACGCCGATCGGCCGGCCGCCGTCGCGATGCCTGTATCATGTCGGCGCCGTGAGCTTCGATCAAGCGTCCGACGAGCAGCTCGTGCGCCTCGCCGTCGACGGAGACGAGGACGCCTACGGTCTGGTGGTGCGCCGCTACCAGCGGCGGCTGACGGCCTTCCTGGCGCAGCTGGTCGGCGACCTCGAGATCGCCCGAGAGCTCTCCCAGGAGACCTTCGTCCGCGCCTGGTCGGCCCTCGAGCGCTTCAACCCGAGCTACCGCTTCTCGACCTGGCTGTTCCGGATCGGCCACAACCTCGCCATCGACCACCTGCGGCGGCGGCGGCTCACGACCGTCTCCCTGCAGCGCACCGACCAGGAGGGCGAGGAGGTCGAGATCGTGGTCGAGGACGACACCAAGGACCCCCTCGGCCACTTCGAGAACCGGGAGCTGGCGGTGTCCCTCAAGAGGGCCATCGAGGACCTGCGGCCGGAGTACCGGGAGCTGGTCCTGCTGCGCCACTTCGCGGGTCTGAGCTACCAGGAGATCGCGGATCTGAAGGACATGCCGCTGGGAACCGTGAAGAACAAACTTTTCCGAGCCCACACCGTATTACGCAACGCCCTGGCGACCTTCCTGTGAGGTCGGCGGCGGCATGAGAGGAGGCCACGGTGACCACCAGCTGTGAGGCGATCCAGTCCCGCCTCGTCGAGCATCTCGGCGAGGTCGAGCGGCTGGCCGACGGCGAACGGCGGCACGTGGAGCAGTGCCCGCAGTGTTGCGAGGCCGCGGCCGCCGAGCGCGCCCTGGCCCGGATCTTCGCCAGGGCCCTGCCGCCCGCCGATCCCGAGCTCGAGGCCCGGGTGCTGGCCGCCATCGGGCCCGCCCGACGGCGCCGGCGGGTGCTCGCCCTGCTGCCGGTGGCGGCGTCGCTGTTCGTCGCCCTGCTCGGGGCGGTGCTCCTCGGCGGCCTGCCGGGGGGCAGCCTGCTCGCGCTACTGCCGATGTGGTCGTCCCAGGGCTGGGTGTCCCTGGCGGCCACCATGAGCGACTGGGGGACCGCCATCGGCACCGCCGTCGGGGCCGCCGGGAACCTGGTGGCGCCCGGGATGGTCGTCGTCGCCGCGCTCCTCGGCCTGCTGGGGGTGACCGTGGTCGTGGCCGCGGTTCGGCGCTGGCGGCGAGTCTCGCCATGGTCCGGCGGCCGCTGACCGGCCTGCTCGGGCTCGCGCTCGCCGTGGCGGCCCTCCCGGTGGCTGCCGCGGCCTCGCCGCGCACCACCGTCTTCAACGACCTGGTGATCGACGAGCCGGTGGCCGGCGACGTGGTCGCCTTCGAGGCCGACGTCCGGCTCGGCCCCCGGGCCGACGTCGCCGGCGACGTGGTGGTCATCGGCGGCGAGCTGGAGCTCGCGGACGGCGCCCGGGTGGGGCGCCACGTGGTGGCCGTGTTCGGCTGTCTGCGAGCCGATCCCGGGGCGGTCGTGGCGGGCCGGACCCTGGTCTTCTCGTCCCTGTCGGCGGTCGCGCTGCGCCCCGACGGCGGGGAGTCGCTGCAGGTCGACCTGGCGGTCCGCCTGCTCTCCTCGGGCGGCTGGCTGCTGGTCACCACCGCCCTGGCCTTCGGCTTCTCCGCCCGCCTCAGGTTCGGGGTCTGGCTGCTGCCCGGGCTGGGGCTCAGGGTGCTCGTCCTCGGCGTGGCCGCCGGCCTCACATTCTTCGCCGCGGTCGTGGCCGCTCTGGGCCTGGGGCCGTCCCTCGGGATGCCCCTGGCGGCGGCCCTGACCGTCGTCTTCTTCGCGGTCCGCGCGGTCGGTCTCACCGTCATCGGCGGCTTTCTGGGCGCGGCCCTGCTGCGCTGGCGGTCGCTGTCGCCCCTGCCCTTGACCCTCGAGGTCTTCCTCGGGGTGCTCGTGCTGGAGGTCGCGCGCTTCGTGCCGCTCATCGGCGGGGTGGTGTGGAGCCTGTGCGCCGTGGCGGCGCTCGGCGCCGGGATCCTGACCCTGGCAGCCGACCCGCGGGCGGCGGTCGCCGTCAGCCCGGGGCCGGGCTAGCCACTCACCCGGCCTGATGGTATACTCCCGCCCCTTGTGGGGAGAGGTGTGCGTGACCATCGACCTTTCCAAGATCGAACGCGAGCCGGTGGCCTTCGACGAGCGCTTCGACCTCGCCGGAGACCGGCTCGACGCTGACCGGGTCGCCGGACCCGTCGCGGTCCGGGTCCGGGGAAGGGTGCGCCCGGTGGCGGGCCGCTACCTGGTCGAGGGTCGCGCGAGCGCCAGCGGGGCGCTGACCTGCGGCCGCTGCCTCGAGCCCGTGGACTGGGAGATGGAGACCGCCTTCGACGTCGAGCTGGTCCTGGCCGAAGCGGCCCCCCTCGCCGACGAGCTCGCCCTCGACGAGGACGAGCTCGACGTGGTGTTCCTGACCGAGCCGGTCCTCGACCTCGAGGAGCTGGCGGTCGAGCAGGTGCTGCTCGAGCTGCCGATCCGCGTGCTGTGCGACGAAGAGTGCGCCGGGCTGTGTCCGCGCTGCGGGGCCAACCGCAACGTCGACTCATCCTGCCGCTGTGAGCCCGAGCCCGACCCCCGGTGGGCCGCTCTCGGCGAACTGACGAGCCCCGGATCGGACAACTGATCCGGCGAGACGGAATGGAGATCACGGATGCCCAATCCCAAGCGTCGTCACACGAGAACGCGTCGCGACAAGCGGCGCTCACACCACAGCCTGGTGCCCCCCGGCTGGAGCCTCTGCACGTCGTGCTTCGAGCCCAAGCCGCCGCACCAGGTGTGCCCGCACTGCGGCAGCTACAAGGGCCGCGAGGTCATCGAGGTCGAGGAGCTCGACTAGGGGCCGGCCGGGACGTGGCGGCCCCGACCCTCGACCGGACGGGCGGCTGATGGCTGCCCGGGCCATCGCTCTCGACGCCATGGGCGGCGACGGCACGCCCCAGATCCGCATTCAGGGCGCCCTGGATGCGGTCGCCGACTACGGCCTCGAGGTCTTCCTTGTCGGCCCGATCCGCCGCCTCAAGCGCGAGATCGGAAGGCTGCGGTCGCTGCCGAGCGGGCTCGAGCTGGTGGACGCCACCGACGTCGTCGGCATGGACGACCCGCCGGTCTCGGTGCTGCGGGGCAAGCGCAACTCGTCGCTGTCGGTGTGCGCCGAGCTGGTCCGCAGCGGCCGGGCCGCGGCCATGGTCACCGCCGGCAACACCGGCGCCGCCTGGGTCGCCGCCAAGACCTCCCTGGGCATGATCGGCGGCGTCGACCGGCCGGCCCTGGCCGCCATCCTGCCCAAGATCGACAGCCACACCCTGGTGCTCGACGTCGGCGCCAACGTCGAGGCCAAGCCCCACCAGCTCCTCCAATTCGCGGTCATGGGCTCGTACTACGCGTCCGCCGTGCTCGGCGTCGACAACCCGCGGGTGGGCCTGCTGTCGGTGGGCGAGGAGGAGGGCAAGGGCGGCCCGAGGATGAGGCGCCACTACCAGGTGCTCAAGAGCACCGGCATCAACTTCATCGGCAACGTCGAGGGTCGGGACGTGTTCACCGGCAACGTCGACGTGGTGGTCTGCGACGGCTTCACCGGCAACGTGGTCCTCAAGGTCGCCGAGGGGCTCGGTGAGATGGTGGTCGGAATGCTCAAGGAGGAGGCCCGGCAGTCGCCCCTCTACGGCGCCGGCCTGGTCCTCGCCAAGGGCGCCTTCCTCAACCTCAAGCGCAAGGTCGACTACTCGGAGCACGGCGGCGCCCCCCTGCTCGGGGTCAACGGCGCCTGCCTGATCGGCCACGGCCGCTCGACCGCCAAGGCGATCCGGAACGCGATCCGCTTCGCCGACTCCTACGCGGCGAGCGGCGTCATCGACAGCATCCGGGACAAGATCCTCGAGGTCCTGGCGGTGCCCGAGCTGAAGGACCACGTCTGACATGCACGATCGCTTCGTCAGAACCGCGAAGATCGTCGGGCTCGGGGCCTGCCTGCCCGAGAAGGTGCTGACCAACCGCGACCTGGAGGCCCTGGTCGACACCAGCGACGAGTGGATCGTGACCCGCACCGGGATCCGCGAGCGGCGGATCGTCGCCGAGGACGAGGCCCTGTCCGACCTGGTGGTTCGGGCAGGGCGCGCCGCCCTCGCCGACGCCCGGGTCGATCCCGCCGAGGTCGACCTCATGATCCTCGCGACGGCGACGGTCGATCAGCCGATCCCCGCCACCTCGGCCATCGTCCAGCCCCGGCTCGGGATCTTCAACGCGGCCTGCTTCGACCTGTCGGCGGCCTGCTCGGGCTTCACCTACGCCCTCAACGTCGGCCGCCAGTTCATCGCCACCGGCGAGGCCCGGACGGTGCTGGTGGTCGGGGCGGAGTGCCTCAGCCGCTATCTGGACTGGACCGACCGCACCACCTGCGTCCTGTTCGGCGACGGCGCCGGGGCGGTGGTGCTCCGGCCCGGCGAGCCCGGCGAGGGCATCCTCCACATCCGGTGGCGCACCGACGGCCGCTTCGCGGACCTCATCGCCATGCCGGGCGGCGGCTGCCGCTACCCGCCGCACAGCGTCGAGTCGATCGAGGCCAGGCTGCCGTTCATCAAGATGAAGGGCAACGAGACCTTCAAGGTCGCGGTGCGGTCGCTGACCGAGCTCAGCCAGGAGGTCATGGCGGCGGCCGGCATCGGCCCCGGGGAGGTCGACCTCTTCATCCCCCACCAGGCCAATCTGCGGATCATCCAGGCGGTGGGCAGCCGCCTCGGCCTCAGCGACGAGCAGGTCTTCACCAACGTCGAGCGGGTCGGCAACACCTCGGCGGCGTCGATCCCCCTGGCCATGGTGGAGGCCCGCGACCAGGGCCGACTGGCCGCCGGCGACCTGCTGCTGACCTCCGCCTTCGGCGGCGGCCTGACCTGGGCCTCGTCCCTGATCCGCTTCTGACCGAGAGCCGCCGTCAAGGGAGGCGACATGGCACGGATCGCAGCGCTGTTTCCGGGACAGGGGAGCCAGTCGGTGGGCATGGGCCGGGACCTGGCCGAGCGCTGGCCGGCCGCCGCCGCCGCCTTCGCCGAGATCGACGCCGGCCTCGGGCTGCCCCTGTCGACCCTGTGCTGGGAGGGCCCGGAGGAGGACCTCCGCCTCACCACCAACACCCAGCCCGCGCTGCTCGCCCACTCGGTGGCGGCGTGGCGAGTGCTCACCGACCACGGCTTCTTTGTCGAGGCGGTGGCCGGCCACAGTCTCGGCGAGTACTCGGCTGTGGTGGCGGCAGGGGGCGTCACGGCGGTGGACGCGGCCCGGACCGTTCGCGAGCGCGGCCGCCTCATGCAGCAGGCGGTGCCGGTGGGCGAGGGGGCCATGGCGGCGGTCCTCGGACTCGACGACGAGCTGGTGACCGCGGTCTGCGCCGACGTCGCCCGAGACACCGGCGAGGCGGTGGTGGCGGCCAACTTCAACGCTCCCGGCCAGGTGGTGATCGCGGGCTCGGCCGCGGCGGTCGCCCGGGCGGTGGAGGAGCTCAAGGCGCGCGGCGCGCGGCGCGCCCTGCCGCTGCCGGTGTCCGCCCCCTTCCACTCGCCCCTGATGGCGCCGGCCCGGGAGGGCCTCGAGCCGGTCCTCGGCGAGCTCGCCCTGGCGGACCTCGGTCTGCCGCTCTATCGAAACGTGGACGCGACTCCGGTGCGCTCGGCCGACGAGGTCCGGGACGGCCTCGTCCGCCAGGTCGACGCGCCGGTGCTGTGGACCCAGACCATCAACCGGCTGCGCTCCGAAGGCTTCGACACCTTCGTCGAGGTCGGCTGCGGCAGCGTGCTCTGCGGGCTGGTCAAGCGCATCGACCGCTCGGTCACGTGCTACCCCGCCGGCACCGTCGACGAGATCGAGAAGGTGATATCCGAATTGGCGATCTGATCCTCCGATTTTTCAGTCGGTTTCGACGGGCGTCCCAGCCCGTCGAAACCGACTGAAAAATCGGAGACACAAGCAACCTCGAAACGAGCGGGAGGACCTCATGGGTCACTTCGACGGCCAGGTCGCACTGATCACGGGCGGGGCGCGGGGGATTGGCGCGGAGATCGCGCGCCGGCTGGCCTCGGACGGCGCCCACGTGGTCTGCGCCGACGTCCTCGACACCGCCGACATCGTCGCCGACATCGGGAGCTCGGGGGGCTCGGCGGAGGGTCGGGTGCTGGACGTCACCGACGCCGGCACCGCCGCCGAGGTCGTGGGCTCGGTCCACGCCGCCCACGGCCGGCTCGACGTGCTGGTCAACAACGCCGGCATCACCCGCGACCAGCTGCTGGTCCGGATGAAACCGGAGGACTGGGATCTGGTCCTCCGGATCAACCTCGACGGCGCCTTCAAGGTCAGCCAGCCGGCGGCCAAGCTCATGATGAAGCAGCGCAGCGGCCGGATCGTCAACATCGCCTCGGTGGTCGGGCTCATGGGTAACGCCGGCCAGGCCAACTACGCCGCCTCCAAGGCCGGACTGATCGGCTTCACCAAGGCGCTGGCCCGCGAGCTCGGGCCGCGCAACGTCACCGTCAACGCGGTGGCGCCGGGCTACATCCAGACCGCCATGACCGACGCCCTCAGCGACGACCAGCGCGCCGCGCTGATGAAGAGCGTCGCCATCCCGCGGCTCGGCGCTCCCGCCGACGTCGCCGACGCCGTCGCCTTCCTCGCCGGGCCCCACGCCTCCTACATCACCGGCGTCGTCCTCAACGTGTCGGGTGGGCTGTGCATGTAAACTCCGCGTCCGCGTCCGCGTCCGCGTCCGCGTCCGTGCCCGAGTCCACGCCCGCACCTGCGCCTGAATTCGACGGGCTCGCCCAAGCGCCCCCCTGCCCCGGCCCCGAACCGGTCCGGGTCGGGCCACGGTTTCCGTTCCGGCTCAGGCTGCCGATCCGGTTTCGGACGCGGACGCGGACGCGGACGCGGACACGGGAAGGGACCAGTCGGCTCTGAGATACACTGATGACGGAGGTGCCCGATGCCCGGCCGGATGAAGGTGAGCGACATCATGTCGACCGACGTCATCACCTTGATCGAGGACGAGACCCTGGCCCACGCCAAGAGCTGCATGGACCGGGGCCGCATCCGCCACCTGCCCGTGGTCCGGGGCCGCAAGCTGGTCGGCCTGGTCACCCATCGCGACCTGCTCGCGGCGTCGTTCTCGATCTTCGCCGAGGTCGAGCCGGCCGAGCAGCGCCGGGTCTTCGTCACCATCCCGGTGGCCGAGTCCATGCACCGGGACGTGGTCACGGTCAAGCCCGACGACTCGGTGGCCGAGGTCGCCGGCATCCTGCTCGACAACAAGTACGGCTGCCTGCCGGTGGTCGACGAGGCCGGCGACCTGGTCGGGATCGTCACCGAGGCCGACTTCCTCCGGCTCACCGTGCGCCTGCTGGCATGACCGCCCTCGACTGGGGGCTGGTCGCGGTCGGGGTCGGCATCGCCCTGGCCGGCTTCTGGAAGGGCGCGGTCCGCCTGGTCTTCGGACTCGGAGGGGTCGCTCTGGGCGTCTGGCTCGCGGTGGTCGCCGGCGAGGGGCTCGGCGATGTCCTCACCGGCGTGCTGGGTGACGGCTGGCTGGCGCTCGGGCTCGGTTACGTGCTGCCGGTGGTGGTGGTGGCGGGGCTGTGCCAGCTCGCCGGCTGGGGCCTGGAGCGGACCCTGGAGCAGGCCAAGCTCGGCTGGGTCAACCGCCTCGTCGGGTGCGCTCTCTCCGGCGCTGCCGCGGCGGTGGTGCTGTCCCTGCTGCTGCTGACCGCGGTCGCGCTGTCCCCCGAGGTCGCCCGCTACGAGGAGGACTCGCTGCTCCTCGAGACCGCGCGCCGGGCCATGGGCCGGGCGGCGCCGGCTCAGCCGGCTGCGGCGCCGGCCGAGGCCGAGGACGGGGGCGGCGACGACGCGGGGTCCCCGAGCGGTCGGTAGAGGGTGTCCCGCAGCACCGGCGTGCGTCCGGCCTCGCGGATCAGCCGCTCCAGGCGGCGCCGCGGCAGCCCGGTGCCGGCGGCGCCGCCCGCGGCCCGGGTGATGCGCTCATCCACGACGGTGCCGTCGAGGTCGTCGGCGCCGAAGGCGAGGGCGACCTGGGCGACCTTCTCGCCGAGCATGATCCAGTAGGCCTTGAGGTGGGGCACGTTGTCGAGCAGGAGGCGGCACAGGGCCATGGTCTGCAGGTCGAGGCGGCCGCCGGTGGGCGGCAGGTGGTCGAGGCGGGTGTTGGCCGGGTGGAAGGCGAGCGGGATCATGCACTGGAAGCCGCCGGTTTCGTCCTGGAGCCCGCGCAGGGCGAGGAGGTGGTCGACCCGCTCGGCGGCGGTCTCCACGTGGCCGTAGAGCATGGTGCAGTTGGTGTGCAGGCCGGCCCGGTGGACCTCGCGAGCCACCTGGAGCCAGCGCGAGCCGTCGGTCTTGTGGCTGCAGATCCGCCGCCGCACCCGCTCGGCGAAGATCTCGGCGCCGCCGCCGGGGCAGGAGTCGAGGCCCGCCGCGCGCAGCCGGGCGATGAGCTCGCCCAGGGGCAGGCGTGACGCCGAAGCGACAAAGTCGAGCTCGACCATGGTCAGGGCCTTGAGGTGGACCCACGGGAAACGCGCCTTCAGCGACCGGAACAGCGCCTCGTAGTACTCCACGAGCAGCTCGGGATGGAGCCCGCCGACGATGTGCAGCTCCGACACCGTCTCGTCCACGTCGCGAGCCGCTGCCGCCACCGCCTCGTCGACGGTGAGGGTGAAGCCGCGCTCGCGATGCCGCCACCCCACCGCGTAGGCGCACAGGGTGCACGAGGCGACGCAGACGTTGGTCGGGTTGAGGTGGCGGTTGACGTTGAAGTAGGCGCGGTCGCCGTGCAGGCGCTCGCGCACCAGGTTGGCGAGCCGGCCGACCCCGAGCAGGTCGTCGGTGGTGGCCAGGAGGAGGCCGTCGGCCCGGTCGAGGCGCTCCCCGGCCAGGACCTTGGCGGCGACGGGTTCGAGTCGGGGATCCCGCAGTCTGAGGCGGTCCGGCGTCGCGGTCATCGAGCGATTATCGCTGAGACGGGTTCTCGCCACAAGGCGGAGGTCCCGACCGCGGTCTCACTTGAGCTGCAGCGACTCGAGGAATCGGGCGTTGGACGAGAACTCCCGGACCTTCTGCAGCAACAGCTCCATGGCCGCCTCCGGTGACAGCGACGACAGGGCCCGGCGCATGAGGTAGAGCTTCTCGACCTGCTCCTTGGGGTACAGCTTCTCCTCCTTGCGGGTCCCGGACTGGGGGATGTTGATGGTCGGGAAGATCCGCTTCTCGAAGAGCCTGCGGTCGAGCACGATCTCCATGTTGCCGGTGCCCTTGAACTCCTGGAAGATGACCTCGTCCATGCGCGAGCCGGTGTCGACGAGGCAGGTGGCGACCACGGTCAGGCTGCCGCCGCCCTCGACGTTGCGGGCCGAGCCGAAGAAGCGGCGCGGTTTCTCCATGGTGCGGGCGTCGATGCCGCCCGACATGATCCGCCCCGAGCCCTTCTGGGCGTTGTTGTAGGCGCGCGACATCCGGGTCAGCGAGTCCATGAACACGACCACGTCCTCACCCATCTCCACCAGCCGCCGGGCGCGCTCGAAGACCATCTCCGAGACCTGGATGTGCGACTCCAGGCTCTGGTCCGAGGACGAGGCGAAGACCTCGCCGCGGGCGATGCTCCGCCGCCAGTCGGTGACCTCCTCCGGGCGCTCGTCGACGAGCAGCACGAAGATGGTCGTGTTGGGGTGGTTGACCGCGATGGCGTGGGCCATCTGCTGGAGCAGGGTGGTCTTGCCGGCCTTGGGGGGGGACACGATGAGGCAGCGCTGGCCCTTGCCGAGGGGGGCGATGAGCTCGGCGACCCGGGGTTCGACCAGGTCGGGGTCGGTCTCGAGGTTGAAGCGCTCGAGAGGGTCGATGCTGATCAGCTCGGAGAAGGGCAGGGCCTTGGCGCGGTACTCCTCGGGCGGCAGCCCCTCGATGCGCTCGACCTCGGTCACCCGGGGCCGGTCGCCACCCTGGGCCTTGGCCTCGATGTGAAGCCCGCTCTCCAGGTGCAGGGCATCCACCAGCTCCTTGGGGAAGAGCGGGTCGGACGGGCCGGCGACGAAGGCCTTCGCCGAGTCGACCAGGACCGGGGCGCCCTTGTCGCGCACCCAGAGGTAGCCCTGAACGGTGACCGGCGGTCCCGCGGGCCCACTGCGCCGACGGGGGCGCCGGCGACGGCGCCGTGATTTCCGCGGGTCGTTCTTCTGGCTTGATTCCGTGTTGTCGGTCATGCCTTTCCTCGAGTGCTGCAGGGCAACGACAGCGGCTCCCGTCAGCTGGAGCCGGGACCCCCACCACCGGCGACCTTCCGCCACGCGGTGAGGGGACGATCGCGAGCCGGGGCTCGCCTCACGAAACACGATCGTCGTCGAGAAGTGGTCCGGGCGCCGGCGAAACCCGAGGGTTTCCAACCGCGTGCGACACAGCGCCCGAGCTCAAGCTTACGCTGATCCGCCCCCATCTGCAACATCTTGCCGTCGATCAGCCTTCCCGGTGCTCGTCGAGCGAGCGCGCGATCGCCTCGACCAGACGCCGCGCGACCTCGGCCTTGGCCAGCCGCGGCCACGACTCGACGCCGCTGTCGCGGACCAGGTGGACGGTGTTGTCGTCGCCCCCGAGCACCCCGCCTTCCCGGGAGACGTCGTTGGCGACGATCCAGTCGCAGCCCTTGCGGCGGCGCTTGGCGGCGGCCCGCTCGAGGACGTCGTCGGTCTCGGCGGCGAAGCCGATCACCAGGTGCGGCCGCCGCTCTCGGGATCCGGCGAGGGTGGCGAGGATGTCGGGGTTCTCCACCAGCTCGAGGACGGGCGGGCCGCCGTCGGTCTTGCTGAGCTTGGACGTTGCCAGCGACGCGGCCCGCCAGTCGGCGACCGCCGCGGCGCACACCGCCGCGTCCACCGGCAGCTCGGCGAGGCAGGCCGCGAGCATCTCGGCGGCGGTCTCGACCCGGACGGTGCGGACCCCGGCGGGGTCGGGCAGCGCGACCGGCCCCGACACCAGCACGGTGTCGGCCCCGGCGGCGGCCGCGGCGGCGGCGATGGCGTGGCCCTGCTTGCCCGAGGAACGGTTGCCGAGGAAGCGCACCGGGTCCACCGGCTCGAGGGTCGGTCCCGAGGTCACCAGGACCCGGCGACCGGCGAGCCTCCGGTCGAGCGACAGCAGACCCTCGATGGCCGCGAGCAGCTCGGACGGCTCCACCATCCGCCCGGGACCGACCTCGCCGCAGGCCAGGTCGCCGGCACCGGGGCCGACCACGTGGACGCCGCGCCGAACCAGGGTGGCCAGGTTGGCCTGGGTGGCCGGGGCCTGCCACATGACGGTGTTCATGGCCGGCGCCACCAGCACCGGACGGTCGGTGGCGAGCAGGGCGGTGGAGGCGAGGTCGTCGGCGATGCCGGCCGCCATCTTGGCGAGGGTGTTGGCGGTGGCCGGCGCCACCACCACGAGGTCGGTCTCGCGGGCGAGCCGGATGTGGCCCATCCGGGCCTCGTCCGAGGGCGAGAACAGGTCGCTGGCGACCTCCTGCTCCGACAGCGCGGCCACCGACAGCGGGGTCACGAAGTGGCTGGCGGCCTCGGTGAGGATGCAGCGCACGGCCACGCCGCGCTCCCGCAGACGCCGGATGAGGTCGAGGCACTTGTAGGCGGCGATGCCGCCGGTGATGACGAGCAGAACTCGCTGACCCGGACCCATGGAGCGATGATAGCAGCCTTGATTTTGTATACCGATTGTATACAATTGCCTCGTGGCCTCCTTCGACGTGCGCTCCGGAGCTCCCCGACGCACCGCCGCCGAGCTCGTCTACCAGGCACTCAAGCGCGACATCATCACCCTGCGCCATCGGCCCGGCTCCGCGCTGGGCGAGCAGGCCCTGGCCGACACCTACGGCACCAGCCGGGTGCCGGTCCGGGAGGCCTGCCGGCGGCTGCAGCAGGAGGGGCTGCTCATCGCCATCCCCTACAAGGGCTACTTCGTGAGCCCGATCTCGCTCAAGGAGATCTCCGACTGCTTCGAGCTGCGCTCCGCCATCGAGCACCGGGCGGTGGCCCTCGCCGTCGCCCGCGCCAGCGACGCCGACCTGGAGCGGCTGTCCGAGCTGGCCTCGGTGGCCTACACCTGGGACGACCACGGGTCCTACGTGGCCTTCCTCGAGGCCAACCTGGAGTTCCACCTGGAGCTCGCGTCCCTGGCCCGCAACGACCGCCTGCTGTCGGTCCTCCGGGACCTGCTGGTGTCGATGCAGCGCTTCTTCTTCCTCGGCCTCGATCTCGGCGACTTCTCGGCCGAGATGCGGGGCGAGCACGAGCTGCTGGTCGAGCACATGGGCCGCCGCGACGCCGCGGCCGCCTCGGCCTGCACCGAGGCCCAGATCACCGCCTCCTACGAGCGGATCCGGCGCGCCCTGGCAGCGGCCGACCGGGTCGAGATCCCCATCACCGAGGTGTGACATGAGCGACTTCGTCTACCTGGACAATGCGGCCACCACCTTCCCCAAGCCGCCCGAGGTCATCCGCTTCATGTGCGACTTCTACGCCTCCCGCGGCGTCAACCCGGGCCGGACCGGCTTCGACCTCGCGCTCGAGGCGGAGGAGGTGGTGGCGGACGCCCGCAGCGCTCTGTGCGAGCTGTTCGGCGGCACCGTCCCGGACCGGCTGGTGTTTTCGCTCAACGTCACCGACGCCCTCAACCTGCTCATCGGCAGCGTCCTCGCCCCCGGGGACCACGCCGTCACCACCTGCCTGGAGCACAACTCGGTGCTGCGGCCCATGTACCAGCAGCGCGAGCGCGGGGTCGAGGTCGACTTCGTACCCTTCGACGGGCGCGGCTACGTCGACCCGGAGGCCATCGCGGCCAGGATCCGCCCGACCACCAAGCTGGTGGTCCTCAACCACGGCTCCAACGTCATCGGCACCATCCAGCCGGTGGCGGCGGTGGGCGAGATCTGCCGCCGGGCCGGGGTCCTGTTCGCGGTCGACGCCGCCCAGACCGCCGGGGTCGTGGACATCGACGTCGATGCGATGAACATCGACCTGCTCTGCTTCACCGGCCACAAGTCGCTGTACGGGCCCACCGGCACCGGCGGCATGTACATGGCGGAGCACGTCGACCTGATGCCCTGCCGCTCGGGCGGCACCGGGGTCAAGAGCGCGCTCCGGGCGCAGCCCCGGGACTACCCGTGGCGCTTCGAGTTCGGCACCTTGAACACCATGGGCATCGCCGGCCTGCTCGCCGGCCAGCGCTGGATCCGCTCCCGGGGCGGGGTCGACGCCATCTACCGCGAGGAGATGGTCCACGCCCGCCGGCTGCGCGACGGCCTGGCCGAGATCGAGGGCGTGGTCCTGTACTGCGCCGACATGGACCACGACCACCTGCCGGTCTTCGCCTTCAACGTCGCGGGCCTGCCCGCCGACCAGGCGGGCCAGCTCCTCGACGTGGAGCACGAGGTCATCACCCGCACCGGGCTGCACTGCGCGCCGCGGGTCCACGAGGGCATCGGCACCGCCGACATCGACGGCACGGTGCGCTTCTCGGTGGGTGCGTTCACCACCGACGAGGACGTCGACCGGGCGATCGCCGCGGTCGCCGACATCGCCGCCTACGCCCGGGCCCGCAAGGCGACCGCCGGCCGCGTGGTGCTGGCCTGAGCCGGGGCCTCAGGTAGCGCCCGACCCCGAAGCGTGCTAAGACTGGGCCGGGGGAACTCCATGAGACGTCTTCTCACCATCGCGCTCCTCGTGCTACTCTCGCCCGGCATCGTGGTCGCCCTGGATGACGCCACCGCCGACCGGATCCGCACCGCCGCGGACGAGCTCTACCCGTCCCTGGTCGAGTGCCGGCGCTGGTTCCACGCCCACCCGGAGCTGTCCAACCGCGAGGCCGCCACCGGCACCGAGATCGCCCGCCGGCTGCGCGCCATGGGCTACGAGCCGCGTACCGGGGTTGCCGGCCACGGCGTGGTCGCGGTCCTCGAGGGCGGCCGGCCGGGCCCGGTGGTGGCCTGGCGCTCGGACATCGACGCCCTGCCCATCGAGGAGGCGGTGGACGTCCCCTGGCGATCGCAGAGCCCGGGCGTGATGCATGCCTGCGGCCACGACGTCCACACCACGGTCGGCCTCGGCGTCGCCGAGCTGCTCATGGGCATGCGTGGGGACGTGCCCGGCACCGTCGTCTTCCTCTTCCAGCCCGCCGAGGAGGGCGCACCGCCGGGCGAGGAGGGCGGCGCGACCCTGGTGCTCGCCGAGGGCGCCCTCGACGATCCGCGACCGGAGGCGATCTTCGGCCTCCACGTGATGCCCAACCACGAGGTCGGGACCGCGGCCTGGGGCAGCGGGCCCTTCATGGCCTCCGCCGACCGCTTCTCGATCACCGTCACCGGCCGCATGACCCACGGCTCGGCGCCCCAGGACGGGGTCGACGCGGTCTGGGTCGGCGCCCAGGTGGTGGCCGCCCTGCAGGGGATCGTCGCCCGGGAGATCGACTCCCGCAGCCCGGTGGTGCTGTCGGTGGGGACCTTCAACGCGGGCAGCCGGTTCAACATCATCGCCGGCTCGGCCGAGCTCACCGGCACCGTCCGCACCCTCGACGCCGCCGCCCAGGACCACACTGAGGCCGCCATCCGGCGCATCGTCGAGGGCGTGTGCGCGGCCCACCGGGCGACCTGCGAGGTGGTCTACGACCGGGTCACCCCCATGGTCGTCAACGACCCCGAGCTCGCGCGCTCGGCGGTCGCGGCCCTGCGCGGCCTGCTCGGCGACGACGCCGTGTTCGAGGTCGATCCGATCATGGCCGCCGAGGACTTCGCCGAGTACGCCCGGGTCCTGCCCGGCTTCTTCTTCTTCCTCGGGGTCGGCAACGAGGCCGAGGGCTGGACGAGCTACGTCCACACCCCGACCTTCCGGCCCGACGAGGAGGCGCTCCGGGTCGGCGTTCGCGCCGTGTCGACCCTGCTGCTGGACTTCCTCGGCAGCCGCTGAGGCCGCCTACGCCGCGGGCGCGAAGTTGGCGCGGACGTGGCTCTTCCGGAAGCCCGCGCGCTCGATGTTGCGGTAGGAGTGCTGGGGGTCGCCCGGCACCGCGACCCCGGTGGCGGTGACCAGCAGGTCGCAGCCGAGCTCGCGGGCGTCGTCGATGCGCCGGGCCAGGATCGCCCCTTGGCTGCCGCGCCGGCGGTGTGAGGGCCGGGTCGCCGCCCAGTCGAACCAGGCGGTGCCGCCGTGGATCCGCAGGGCGCCGCAGCCCGCCGGCTCGCCGCCGTCGAAGCTCAGGTACACCCGCCACTCGGCGAGGCCTGCCAGCCCGGCCAGGGCCTCGGCCCACGGCGCCTCGAGGCCGAAGGCCGCGGCGGCGATCCGCCCGAAGTCGCCGGCATGCCGGCCGTCGACGAGCCGGACCTCGAGGTCGCTGGTCGCCGCCGGCGGCGGCTCGGGGGGGCGGACGAACTTGGCCCAGGCCCGGGCCGGCTCGAGGGCCTCCCGGGCGAGCCACTCGCCGAGCTCGGCCGGCGCGGCCGCCGGATCGAGGTGGACGAAGTAGCGCTCGACGCCGGCCCGGCGGTAGCGGTCGACGATCTCGCGCACCGTGGTCGGATCGGCAGGGCGCTCCACCCCCAGGCCCAGCGCACGGTTGACGACGATGCTCGTGGGGCTCGAGGCCGCGGTCGCCACCAGGGCGCCGTCGACGCTGTCGACGGCAAGGCCGAGGTGGCGTCGCAGAGCGGGTGAAGTGGCGCGGGCGAGATCGGCCAGGGCGGCGCGCTCGGCGCGTTCGGAACGGATGCGGTCGGAGTCGTACACGGCTGTCTCCCTTCGGAGGAAAACACCCCGGCGACGGCGCCGCCCGGGGGTGCGAATGGGTCGTTCAGGCTGCGGTCCGCTGGCCGGTCGCCGGGGCTTCGCGGGCCGGTTCGTCGCGGGAGACGTCGCGGCCCGTCAGCATCTCGAGCACGCGGTCCGAGCCGCCGGTGTAGAAGCCGGCCTCACCGTCGAAGGTTTCGGGGTTTTTGAAGGTGCCGAAGATCATGTCGAGGAGAAGGAACGCCGGCAAGCAGGCGAGGGCGAAGAGCTCGAGCATCTGGGTCATGGTCAACCTCCCATCGGCTGCGGCGGCCACGGGATGTGTCCGCCCGACACTCGGAAGGCGTGACGGCGCGCGGAACGGTGTTCCGTCGAATGGAACACCGCGGTGGAGCACCCAGTCAGGGCGGCGGCTCGTAGCAGCAGAAGGTGCCGGTGCGCAGGGCGGCCTCGAGGTGCCTGCCCGCCGCTTCGTCCTGGGCGGCGATGCGCTCGACGGCGTCGCGCAGGCGCCGTTGGACGTTGACCCTGGCGCGTTCGGCTGCGGCCCCCGAGCGCCGGGTCCGACCGCCGAGGCCGAAGGCTCTCGCCAGCTCGGCCGACAGCAGCTCGAGCTCCTCGCGGGCGCGCTCGGCGCGGCCGGCGTCGTTCCACCCCTCGGCTTCGGCCAGCTCGGCCTGCAGCTCCTCGACCCGACGCCGGTACTCGGCCCGGGCGCGGTCGTCGAGGACCTCGCCGGCGTCGCCGGTGTCGACCGCCGGTCCGCCGTCCGCCGCAGCCACCAGGTCGAGGACGTGGACCTCGACCCCCGGCCGCTCGAGGAGCAGCGCCAGAAAGCGCACGCCCTTGGTGTCCTTGAGCCGGAAGGCGGCGCCGCTCGAGCGGCACAGCCAAAGCTCGCCGTCGCGCTCGAGGCTCAGTGTCGGGCGATGATCGCTGGGCGTCGACGTGGCAGCTCGTTGTGCCGGGGCCGGCCCCTCGACCCGGTCGATGAGCTCGAGCAGGCCCTCGAGGCCGAGCTCCTCGGCCAGGGCCCGGGCCCGGTCGAGACACTCCCGGGCAGCGTCGTCGGCGCCGCGTCGGACCAGGGCCCGCCCGTGCTCGTAGGCCAGCCTCGCCGCCATCGGTGGGCTCCCGACCGCCGCCGCGGCCCGGGCTGCATGCTCGAACCAGCGGTCCGTCTCCTCGGGACGTTCCCCCAGCTCGGCGAGCAGGGCCAGACAGCGGCTCACCGGCCCGTCCCAGGCGAGCCCGGTGAGGCCGTGGTGGGAGTGGAGCTCCGAGAAGGGCCGCAGCCGCGCTTCGAGCCGAGCCGCGCGCTCCCGATCGGCCGCGCACACGGCCATCTCGGACAGGCCGCACAGGGCGGCGCGATCGCCCAGGGCCAGGATCTCGGCCTCGGTGTCGGCGTCGATCACCGGCAGCTCCGAGGCGTCGGGCTCGGTCCGGGCGAGCACCCCGCCGAGGGCCGGCACCAGCCAGATGGCGGTGCCCGCCGTGGTTCCGGCGGCGCGCAGCAGGCGGCGGCAGCTCTCGGCCAGCTCCGCGTGGCGCTCCCGCGCCCGGTCGAGGGCGATCCGCTGCAGGGCGAGGCAGCGCTCGGAGTTGGGGTCGCCGGCGTGCGCTGCCGCCTCGGCCGCCGCCGCCAGCCGGTGCTCGGCCTCGCCGAAACGACCGCTCATGGTGTCCCGCAGGGCGTAACCGGCCTCCACCACCCAGCGGTGGTGCGGCAGCCCGGTGCGCCCGGCCAGCGCCTCGGCGGCGGCCAGGGCGCGGTCGATCTCGGTGATCCGGCCGAGCTCGAGGGCGTCCACCATGACCCGAAGGTGGCCGCGGAATGCGCTGACCGGGTCGCGAAGCGCCTCGGCGAGGCGAACGTGCTCGCGGTTCAGAGCCAGCCGCTCAGAGGGCTCGGCCAGGTCCATGAGGGCCGAGCTCGCCGAGGTGATGGTGTCCAGGAGCACCCGCGGGTCGTCGACCCGGCGGGCCAGGTCGACGGCCTGCCGCGCCAGCTCGAAGGGCCCTTCCGGAGGTGCGGAAGGCTGGCGCGCCGCCGCCAGCCGGGCGGTCACCAGGGCGCGCAGCCGCAGCTCGTCCGGCTCCAGGCGGTCCAGCGCCTCCTCGAAGAGCTGAACCAGGGAAGCGTCCACGGTGCCGTAGACGAAGACCCGGCCGCGGATGAGGGCCGCCCGGGCGAGCTGCCGGGCCGAGCCCACCGTCCGGGCCAGCTCGGCGGCGCGGCGGCAGCTGGCGCGGCCGGCGTCGGCCCGGCCGGCGGTGACCTGGGCGTCGGCGACGTCGAGGAGCAGCTCCAGACGGGCCTCCGGGCCGGCGTCGGCGGTCTCGTCCATGGCCGCGAGGGCCCGCTCCCAGTGGTCGGCCGCGTCCTCGAAGGCGTGGCGGTCGGCGGCCCGGCGGGCGGCCCGCCGCCAGGCGTCGACCGCCGCCGCCCGGTGCTCGGCGCCGGCCGCGTCCAGGTGGAGCGCAATCTCGGACCACGGCGGGTCGGCCAGGGCCGCGAGCTGCCGGGCCCGCCGGCGGTGCAGACCCCGGCGCCGGGACGGCTCGAGGCCCGAGCGCACGGCCTCGCGGGTCAGCATGTGCACGAAGCGCCAGCCGCCGTCGGGCGCGGCCTCGACCAGACCGGCGTCGCGGGCCGCCTCGAGAGCGTCTCCGACCTCGTCGGGCGGCGACCCGGCGAGCTCGGCCAGGGGGCCGACCGAGAAGTCGCGGCCGAGGATCGAGGCGACCTGGAGGGTCTCCCGCGGGCCCGACGAAAGCCGGTTCAATCGCTCCGAGACGGCGGAGCGCAGGCTGTCGGGGACCCCGAGAGCGCCGCCGTCGGCGCACACCCCAGGGCCGCCCCGGGCTCGCAGCAGGCTCACGGTCTCCGCCAGGTGGAGAGGGTTGCCGTCGGTGGCCTCGAGCAGGCGCCGCACCAGACAGGGCGGCGGTTCGACGCCGCAGGCCGCGGCCACGTACCGGCCGATGGCGCCGTCGTCGAGGCGCGCCAGCCGCAGGGACTGCGCCCCCCGCGATGCCCGCCAGATCAGGGGCGCCCGGTCGGAGAGGTCGGCACCCGCTTCGCGGTGGGTGCCGACCACCAGGGCCGGCGAGGTCCGCAGCTGGCGGGCGACGAAGTCCAGCACCTGCAGCGAGCTCGAGTCGGCGGCGTGGAGGTCCTCGAGAATCACCACCAGGGGCCGGTGCTCGGCGGCGGTCTGAACGACCCGCGCCACCGCGTCCATGAGGTGGAAGCTCGCGTGCTCCGGCTCCAGCCGCGGCGGGCCGTCGGCGTCGGCCACGAGGTCGGCGAACTCGGGCAGGAGCCGAGCGAGCGCCCGGGCCGACGGGCCGAGCCTGGCCGTCACCTCGGCGGCGCCCCCGGCCGCCCCCAGGAGCTCCCGGAGGACCTGGATCCAGGGCCAGTAAGAGGGCGCGCCCCCGGCCTCCCAGCTGAGACCCCAGGCGACCCGGATGTCGAGCTCGGCGGCCCGGGCGGCCAACCACTCCACGAGCCGGCTCTTGCCGATGCCCGCCTCGCCGGAGATCAGCCACAGCCCGCCGGTCCCTGCGGCGAGCCCGGCCAGGGCGCCGTCGAGGCGCTCGAGCTCGCGCTCCCGTCCGACCAGGAGATCAGACCCGGCCGTCACGTGGCGATCCCGCCGTCCCCGGCACCCGCCGCCGAGCCCGTCGACGGCGGCGCCCGGCCGGTCGTTTCCTGAGTCTCGGACGCATGATCGGAGGATAGCAGCGCGCGTGGCCTCGCGAGATGGGGGATGGCACCATCGGCAGGCGGGTCCGGTGCCGCTACACTGCGGCACGAGAGATCACCGGATGGAGAGCAACCACCCGTCACCCCTCGGTGAGGCGCCCGAGCTCGCCGACGCCGACCTGGCCCGGCGCATCGCCGGCGCTGGCGAGGAGCCGGCGGCGTTCGAGGAGGCCGAGCTCTGCCGGCGCTTCGCGCGCCGCCTGTACCTTTACGGGCTGCGCCACCTGCGGGCCGAGGATCGGGCGCGCGACCTCGTGCAGGAGGTCCTGTTGCTGACCCTCGAGAAGCTGCGGGCCGGAGCGGTCCGCGAGCCGGAGCGGATCGGCTCCTTCATCCTCGGCGCGGCGCGGATGACCTCCCGCGCCATGGCCCGGGCCGGTGCCCGGGAGGATGACCTGGCCGCCGCCGGGGAGGTCGCGGCCGCGGCCGACGCCCTGCGCGCCGATCCCCTCGCTCGCGATCTGGTGGTGCGCTGCCTGGAGGCGCTGGCCGAGCGCCAGCGCACCGTCATCGTCCTCACCTACTACGCCGAGCAGTCGACCGCGGCCATCGCCTCGTCCCTCGGCCTGTCCGCCAACAACGTGCGGGTCATCCGCCACCGGGGCGTGGCGCAGCTGAGGACCTGTCTCGGCTTCGGCGGCGAAGGAGGGGCGGCGTGATGGCGGCCGACCACCCCGTCTCCCTCGCCGACCTGGTCGACCTCCAGCTCGGGGAGCTCCCCGAGGCGGCGGCGGAGGCGCTCGAGGCGCACCTCTTCGAGTGCCCCGTGTGCGCCGCGCGGCTCGACGAGCTCGACCGGATCGCGGCCGCGGTTCGGGGGGCGGCGGCGGCTGCGGCGGTGGCCGCCAACGTCACCGGCGCCTTTCTGGAGCGGGCGCTCGGCGACGGGCTCAGCCTGCGCGAGTACCGGCTCGCCCCCGGCGAGACCGTCGCCTGCTCGGCCGGCCCCGAGGACCTGTACGTGGTCCGGCTGGCGGCCGACTTCGGCATGGCCGCCGAGCTCACCGTCCGGGTCGAGGTCCGCGACCTGGGCAGCGGCGCCACCCAGGCCCTGCCGCCGCGCGAGGTCGTGCCCGACGTCGAGCGGGGCGAGGTGGTGCTGACGGTCCCGGGCAGCGAGGTGCGGGCCTACCCGCGGTCGCTGTGGACCATCGCCGTCGACGGTGAGGTCGGCGGCCGGCCGGTGAGCTGGGGTCCGTTCGTGATGGACCACACCCCCTGAAGCCGGTCCTGTGGGGCGGGATCGTGGCCGGCGCGACCGTCGTCGGCGAAAAAATATCTGTAATGAGTCTGCGTCTCGTGACACATCCTCACGAACCGACCGCCGCCGAGCGGTCCGGCACCACCAGCACCCCAGGAGGCACGAGATGGAACACACGACCCTGCAGGAACGGACCGACAAGGCCCCGGAGCCGAGAATCAGACCAGCCGTGACGGGCCCGGTGGTCAAGCTCCCCGAGGCCGGCGACAGCTTCGACTTCGGCGGCTTGGGGGTGGCCTGGAAGATCGACGGCGCCGAGACCGGCCGCGGCTTCTCGGTGGTCCACCACCCCATGGCGCCGCGCGCCCTGGCGGCGCCCCTGCACCGCCACCATCGGGAGGACGAGTACTCGTACGTGCTCGAGGGTCGGCTCGGCGCCCTGCTCGGCGACGACGTCGTCACCGCCGGGCCGGGGACCTGGGTCCACAAGCCCCGCGGCCAGTGGCACACCTTCTGGAATACCGGCGACACCCGGTGCACCATCATCGAGGTGATCTCACCCTCCGGCTTCGAGGACTACTTCCGGGAGGTCGCCGCGAGCTGGGGCGACCTGGAGGCGTTCGCGGCCATCAACCGCAAGTACCAGCTCGACATGGACTTCGACAGCGTGCCCGGGCTCTGCGAGCGTTTCGGGCTGACCTTCCCCCAGCTCTGACCCCCGACATCGACGATCGCATCCCAGGCGGGGCCTCCACGCGGGGCCCCGCCGACCCGCGCGTTGAACGCGCGACAGCGGCAGCGGCGGCAACAGCGACAGGGACAGCAGCAGCGGACAGCGCCCCCGGGACGCGCGGGCAGGGCGCATCCCCCGGGACGTGCCAGGTGCGGCATTGTGCCGGCACCCTTTGGCCTCGAGGCCGCGCGGGCTCGGTGCCTGGTGCCTGGCTCTCCTTTCGTCCGACGAAAGAGAGGGTGCCTGGCACCGCTCGGCACCGCTCCCATCACGTCTCGGGAAGCTCCCTTCCGGGGCGGTGCGGTCCTCGAGCAGGGCGGCCACGGGCAGGAAGCCCTCGCCGAGGCCCGAGGCGTAGCGCAGCGCGACGCCGAGGCGGCCGAGCATCTTCTGGGCCGGGCGGTTGTCGCCCGACACCGTGAAGGCGAAGCGCTCGACGCCGAGCTCGCGGGCCGACCCGGCGAGCCGGCGCAGCAGGGTGGGCCCGAGGCCCCGACCCTGCCAGCGGTCGGTCACTGTGAGCGCGACCTCCGCGGTGGTGGGGTCGTCGGCGAGGCGCACGAATCGGCCCATGGCCGCCAGGCGACCGCCGGCGAAGACGCCCAACGCCACGTGGCGGCGGCCGTCGGGGGCGCCCAGGTAGCGCACCAGGCGGTCGGGAAGAGTCGGCATGGGAGCGGCGAAGCGCATCTGCCGGGAGCGCGCCGACAGACCCTCGAGCGCGTCAGCGACCAGGGCGCCGTCTGCGGGCCCCAGCGGTCGGACGTCGAGAGACGCTGCCTCGGTTCGGGTCGGGGCGGCTGGGAAGCTCTGGATCTCGCGGGCAAGCGGCGTCGTCATGGCTCGTTCCTCCGTGTTCGGAGACGAGCATCGGCCCCGGTCCCTGCACCGCGCTTTCCGCGCGCTTGCGACTCGGTTTCATATTCTCGAGGTGCTGCGGATCAGCCGGCGACGAAGTCCCGGATGAGGGCCGCCACCCGGTCCGCGTCGGCGCCCTCGGGCAGGTGGAGGCTGCCGCCCAGGGGCACCAGCCGGGCCCGCGGCAGGGCGGCGGCGAGCTCTCGGGCGCCGCGGAACGGGATCGCCCGGTCGCCGGTGTAGTGGATCACCAGCGCCGGCGCCGAGATCTCGTCCAGGACGCCGCTCGCGTCGGCGGCGAACATGGCTTCCAGGTAGCGGGCTGCAACCTCCACCGGCGCCGCCTCGCGCTGGCCGCGCGCGAACAGCCGCACGAACCCGGCCGACGCCGACGGGTACATGAGGTCCATGAGCAGCTTGGAGCCGAGGCCCCAGTGGGCGCGCACCAGGCTGCACACCGAGGCGGTGACGGCAGGGTCGCCGAAGGTGGCCGCGCCGTCCGCATAGGTCCCGAGGAAGATCAGGTGCGACACCGCGTCGGGCCGGCGTGCGGCGACGGTGGCGGCGACGGGCCCGGCGCACGAAATCGCGAGGACCGCCACCGGCGCTTCGCCGAGAGCGTCGAGGAGGCCCTCGAGCTCGACGGCGCTCGCCTCGGCCGACGGGTCGTCGAGCTCGCCCGCCGACAGCCCGGTGCCGAGCCGGTCGTAGGTGACGATCCGGAAGCTCGCCGCCAGCTCCGCGAGCAGCCGCGACCGAGGGTCCCGGCCCTCGGCGATGGTGCTCAGGTTGGAGACGAAACCGGGCAGGACCACCAGGGTCGGCCCGTCACCCGCCTCGCCGACGGCGATCGTCCGCCCGCCGGCGTCAAGGTACCCGATGTCGAGGGGAGGTCCCACCAGTGCGTCGCCAGCTGCCGGTCCCGAAGGCGGGGCGACCGCCGGCTCCCCGGCGCCCGCCAGGTCGTGGCTCAGGATCTGCCGCTCCAGGCGCTCCAGGGTGGGAGACGGGTCGAGGCCCAGCTCCTCGTTGACCAGCCGGCGGTGCTCCCGGAGCACGGCGAGCGCGTCGCCCTGGCGGCCGAGCCGGTACAGCGCCCGCGCCAGCTGGTCCCGGGGACGCTCGCGCAGGGCGTCGGCGGCGATCAGCGCCTCGAGGACGGAGGTCGCCTCCTGGAGCCGGCCGAGGTCGAGGAGCAGTTCAGCCCGAAGCTCCATGGCCGCGAAGCGCAGCTCCTCGAGGCGCGCCGCCTCGCCCCGCGCGAAACTGAGCTCGGCGACGTCGGCGTAGGCGGCGCCGCGCCACAGGGCCAGCGCCTCGTCGAGGCCGGCGAGTCCCGCCCCCGGGTCCGAGGTGGTCCGGGCGGCGTTGACGAGGGCTTCGAAGCGGGCGGCGTCGAGATCGACGCGACCGCCGTCGAGGCGGTAGCCCGGCGGCTCCGTGAGGATCACCTCGGCCTCGCCGAGGGCGCCGCGCAGCCGCGACACGTGGACCTGCAGCGAGGCCGTCGGGTCGGACGGCAGCTCGTCGGGCCACAGGACGTCGGCGAGGCGTGCGGTCGACATCGCCCGCGGCTCGGCGACGAGCAGCGCCGCGAGGAGCAGCCGCTGCTTGCGGCCGGCGAGGCGGACCGGTTCCCCCACGCGCTCGATCTCGAGCGGGCCGAGCACCCTGGTCACGATCGTTCGGTCCCCGGTTGACGCCATGGTTGCGACCGGATCTTAACACCGGGTCTGGGCGGCCGGCATGGGGGCGCTCCGGAGGCGCTTCCCCGAGCGGCGGTTCTCGACCACAATGGAGGGCCGAGGAGGAACCATGACGACACCGATCTGGCAGGTCGACGCCTTCACCGACGCGCCCTTCCGGGGCAACCCGGCCGCGGTCTGCGTCCTCGACGGGCCCAGGACCGAGGCCTGGATGCAGGGGGTGGCGGCCGAGATGAACCTCTCCGAGACCGCGTTCCTGGTCCCCCGCGACGACGGGGGCTACCAGCTGCGCTGGTTCACCCCGGCGTGCGAGGTGAGGCTGTGCGGCCACGCGACCCTGGCCAGCGCCCACGTGCTGTGGTCGGAGGGCTTCGTCGAGCCGGCGGCGACGATCGCGTTCCACACCATCCACTCGGGGGTGCTGACGGCGGTGCGCCGCGGCGACCGCATCGAGCTCGACTTTCCGGCCCGCACGCCCGAGGAGGTCTCACCGCCCGACGGCCTCGCTGACGCCCTCGGTCTCGAGCCCCGGTTCGTCGCCCGCGCCGTCGACGACTACGTGGTCCTCGCCGACGACGAAACCAAGGTGCGCGCGCTCCGGCCGGACTTCCCGAAGCTGCGGCGCGTCGCCGCGCGGGGCGTCATCGTCACCGCCCCCGGGACGGACTTCGACTTCGTGTCCCGCTTTTTCGGACCCGCGGTGGGGGTCGACGAGGACCCGGTGACCGGCTCGGCGCACTGCTGCCTGGCCCCGTTCTGGGCCGACCGCCTCGGCCGGACGAGCATGGTCGGCTACCAGGCCTCGTCCCGCGGCGGCATCGTCGCCGTCACCCTGGCCGGCGACCGGGTCAAGCTCGCCGGCCCAGCAGTCACGGTGCTCCGGGGCGAGCTGCTGGTGTGACCTGGGGGAACCTCACTGGAGGGACGGGCGGTCGAAGGACCATCCCATCCGCCACGACACCATCCCATGCGGTGTACCGTCAAAGGTACCGGGCGACAACGGTCAGACCGTCGCGATCGCGAGCCCGGCGAAGGGTGAATCGCGGGCGGATTTCCCGGTCACGACTCCGCGCGCCTGGCGCGGGTCAGACCGTAGCTCTTGAGCTTCCGGTACAGCGTCGCCGAGCCGATCCCCAGCTGCTGGGCGGTGCGCGTCTGGTTGCCGCCGTTGAGCTCCAGCACCGCGATGATGTACTCCCGCTCGATTTCGTTGAGCGGCTGCACCGCCCCCCCGTTCACCACCGGCTTGGGGAACGCCTGGCGGATCTCCTCGGGCAGATCTTCGAGGTCCACGCGGCGCCCACGGGCGAGCGCCACGGCACGCTCCATGGCGTTCTCCAGCTCGCGCACGTTGCCCGGCCACTCGTAGCGCAGGAGCTGATCGACAGCACCCGGTGCGAGGCCTGAGATCTTGCGTCCCATTCGGATTGCCGCATCCGCGAGCAGGACCCGGGCGAGCGGCAGGATGTCTCCCCTGCGGTCGCGGAGCGGTGGAACGTCCAGCTCGACGACCTTGAGCCGGTAGTAGAGGTCCTGCCGGAAGCCGCCGTCTGCGACCCCGTGGGCGAGATGACGATTGGTGGTGGCCAGGACGCGGACGTCCACCGGCCGGCTCTTGTTCTCCCCGACCCGGCGGATCTCCCGCTCCTGGAGCACCCGCAGGAGCTTGACCTGCATGCCCGGAGAGACCTCACCGATCTCGTCCAGCAGCAGTGTCCCGTGGTTGGCCGCCTCGAACAGGCCGGGCCGGTCCGACGACGCACCGGTGAACGCGCCGCGCGCGTGCCCGAACAGCTCACTCTCGAGCAAGGTCTCGGTGATGGCGGCACAGTTGACGGCGACGAACGGTCCGGCGGCGCGGGTCGACTCGTCATGGACGAGGCGCGCGATCCGCTCCTTGCCGACCCCGCTTTCGCCGGTGATGAGCACCGTGGCATCGACCTTGGCCACGCGTCTCGCCAGGTCCACCACGTGCCGCATCTTCGCACTTTTCGCGACGATCCCGAGCGGCTCCTCCACGTCGCGCGCCACGCGGACCACCGCCTGGTGGTGCGCTCGGAGCTTCTCCTCAGCCGCCTTCAAGCTCTCCGTGACCCGGCTGAGTGAAACATCCAGGCACTCCTTGAGGCGCCCCGAGTCGAAGAAGGCGAGCTCCTCGGCGCGTTCGTCCCCCCACTCTTGGCGCGTGCGCGCGAGGAGGTGGCACGCCGCGTGGCCTTCGCCCAGACAGCGATCCTCGAGGACGTAGATCTCCTCTTCGTTGGTCCGGCTGAAGTAGCCGCTCATCAGGCCGCAGATGGTCCAGCACACTGCCGAATCGGAGCGGCCGAAGTGCAGCAGATGCTGCTCCGCCTCGTAGGATGCGAGCAGCATCGCTCCCTTGTTGGAGAGCGGGTCCTCACTTCCAGGCTGGGCGCGGAAGAGGCCCTGGAGCGTGTAGATGCGGGAGCCGGCGCGACGCCATTCGTCGTTGCTCGCCCACGTGAACTCCTTCTGCATGGCCTCCGCCATTCGCCAGCCGTGGGCGAAGCCGAACTGGGTGAGCACCGCGCGGGCAGCGGCCCGGCCGAAGTTCTCGACCAGGTACCGCCGCAGCAGCCCCATGGCCACGGCATCGACCAGGAGGGCGCGCTGCCCGGCGAAACGGATCAGGCCCCCCTCGGGGTCGAGCTCCAGGAGCTCCTCGTGATGCAGATCCTCGATCCGCAGTGGCAACACCTTTCATTTTGACGTTACTTTACCTCATTTTGATCGAATCCACAACCACGGGGCTCGTCTGCGTGACGCAGACGCCTGCCAGCAGGCGCGCGATGGTCGGTGGCGAGGAGATTGCAGGAGGGTGCAGAGGAATCACTCGAGCCACAGCGTCACTGATCCGGTATGCAACCGGGTCCGGTGGCCAGAGAATCGTGCGAGCGGGGGGATCGGAGGAACAGGAATGAGAGTCGACGCCGGACCTCGCCAACCTGGTCAGCACCAGCCCGCCGCCCGGACGGCCGACTCCAGGACCGCGGAATCTCACGATGCGGTGGCCCAAGGGGGACCCCGGCACCCGTCAGCACGGAGAAGGACGGCACCGTCGAAGCCACGCGCTCTGCTCATCTACCCCGAGCTTCCCCCGTCCTACTGGGACTTCCGCTACGCGCTCGAGCTCCTGGGGAAGAGGGCGCCGATGCCGCCGTTGGGGCTCCTGACCGTGGCGGCGATGTTCCCCGAAACCTGGGACCTTCGCCTGGTGGACATGAACGTCGATCCGCTCGAGGACGAGGATCTGGAGTGGGCCGATCTCGTCCTCACGTCGACCATGGTGGCGCAGCAACGCTCGCTGCGCGACGTGCTCGCGCGGTGCCGCGCGATCGGCAAACCGGTTGCCGTCGGCGGCCCTCATCCAACGTCGTTCTCTGACGAAATCACCGGCGCCGATCACGTCCTGTTCGGCGAGGTCGAGGAGACCTTCCCCCGTTTCCTCTCCGATTGGCTCGAAGGCGTGGCCGTGCCCCAGTACCGGCCGGAGACGAGGCCCGAGATCACCCACACCCCGGTCCCACGCTTCGATCTCATCGATCTCGAGGCCTACGGTTCCATGGCGCTCCAGTTCTCGCGCGGCTGCCCGTTCGACTGCGAGTTCTGCGACATCACCCAGCTCTACGGCCGCGTCCCGCGTACCAAGACCAACGCCCAGATGCTCGCCGAGCTCGATCTGCTGTACGAGCTCGGCTGGCGGGGCTCGGTGTTTCTGGTCGACGACAACTTCATCGGCAACCGGCGCGAGGCGATGCGCCTGCTGCCGGTTGTCGCCTCCTGGCAACGAGAGCGCAACTACCCCTTCGATCTTTTCACCGAGGCGAGCGTCGATCTGGCCAAGCACGAGCCGCTGATGGACGGGATGGTCGAGGCGGGGTTCACGATGGTCTTCATCGGCATCGAGAGCCCGAACCCCGAAGCGCTTCGCCGGACCCGCAAGCTCCAGAACACCGCCCGCGGCGAGGACGACCATCTTCTTCGAGCGGTACGCCGGATCCAGGAGAGGGGGCTCGAGGTGACCGGCGGCTTCATTCTCGGACTCGACGGTGACGGGCGCGAGGTCTTCGACGCCCAGATCGACTTCGTGCAGCGGGCCGGAATCCCGATCGCGATGGTCGGGCTGCTCACCGCCGTGCGTGGCAGTCATCTCTACACCCGGCTCGAGCACGAGGGCCGCCTGCTCGCCGAGTCCACCGGCAACAACGTGGAGATCGCCCTCAACTTCGAGCCCGAGCTCGATCGGGATGTCCTGATCGACGGCTACCGCCGGGTCCTGTCGGCGCTGTACGGTCCGCGCCTCGACAGCTACTTCGCGCGCTGCCGGACGCTGCTCGCCCGCCTCGGTCCCCGACCGCGGCGGAGCCGACCGCCGACCCGCGCCGAGATCACCGGGTTTCTCCGCTCCGTCGGGCTGCAGCTCTTCTCCCGCCAGGGCCCGGCCTACGCGAGGTTCCTCGCCGGGATTGTCCTCGCCCACCCGTCGCGCTTCCCGGCTGCGGCGCGAATGACGATCAAGGGCTGGCACTTCCAACGTTTCACTCAGCAGACGCTCGCCGCCCATGCCTTCCATGCCGAGGCCCTCGACGCGTACGCTCGGGTGGAGGCGCTTGCCGAGCGCGCCGTCGTCGGTTCGCCTCGGGAGCAGGCCGCCGTCGGGCGGCTGGCCGCCCGGGCGAGCAGGCGGCTGCGCCTCCTGCACCGACGCCTGCGACCGGAGTTCCGGAAGAGCCTGGTGCCTGACCGGGAGTGGATCGAGACGGCGCTGCGCGAGCTGCCGCGCGAGGTCGTCGGGCTCGATCTCGTGCGGCGCTGGACCCCCAGGTTCCGTGACTGGTTCTCCGGCGCTGCCTGGCGCCGAGCGCTGCAATGGTCGGGCTATGCGCCGGCCGAGCTCGAGGCGTTCGCCGACAGTGCTCCGACCGTGGCGCTCGCGCCGCTCGTCGAGCAGGGGCGGCTTCGCCGGTCCCTCGAGCACCTCTTCCGGGAGCTCGGAGTGCGGCTCGAGACCACGATCGACCAGCTGGCCCTCGTCGGCGAGGAGGGGCTCGCGAGGATCGACGCACTCGACGCGCCCGAGGCGCGCCTGCGAGAGTACCTGGTGGAGGTCGCACGGCGGGTCGACATCCTCGTGGTGCCCCTGGCCGAGGTGACCGACGGCATCGGGGGCCAGGTCCAGGTGCTGGCGAGCCGCGCTGCGGAGCTGCCGCGCCTGATCTGTGTCGGCCTGGAGGGAGGTCGCCGCGAGCTGCATCGCAGCCTGGTCGAGATCGGCATCGCGCTGACCGGCGACGTCGCCCGCGCCGAGCTCGCCAGCGAGCGCGCCTGCGTGTTCATCGTTTCGAGGCACGCAAGCTCCTTTTGATTGAACTCCCGAGCGGTCGAGCCCTCCACGAGACGCAACCATCTGGAATCAAGGGTGGTGCGTCTGTGGCATGGAGGTTGCACTGTTAACTCCACAGGCGCAGCGACCCTGATCAGAGTGGCGCCCGATTCCATCGAGACGCGCCGCCGTCGAGCTCGGATTCGCCGTGGTCGGCGGCGCCGCAAGCGGGGAGGAACCATGATCCCGTCGTGCAGACTTCTGGCAGTCACCTCCGTGGTGGTGGCCGTTGCACTGGCAGCCGGACCTGTCGCCGCCGACTGGAGCACAGGCGTCGATCTCTACCACCAGGGCCGCTTCGCGGAGGCTGCCGAGCACTTCCAGGCGGTGGTGAAGTCGAACCCCAACTGGCCGGGAGGCTATCTCATGCTCGGCCGCTGCCAGCTCGCCCTGGAGAATCACGACGAAGCCATCGAAAACCTCCGCACCGCCGTCGACCTGGATCCGGACGACCCCACCAACACCGCCACCCTGGCCCGAGCGCTGATGACGGCGGACCGTCACGACGAGGCGCGCGAGCTGCTCGACGGCCTCGACGCCGACGGTCTGTCGCCGGACTGGAAGGCGGAGGTCGTGCGCATGCAGGCGGCCTGCCTGATCAAGGAGGACCGCGCAGTCGATGCGGTGGCGCTGCTCGAGGCGTGTCTCGCTGACGACCCGGACAGGGCCGCCCTGCACCGGGCGATCGCCGACGCCCACCGGGCGGTGGGCGATCGCACGGCGGCCCTCGACGACCTGGCTCGAGCCTTCTCCCTCGACCCCTCCGACCATGCAAGCGGCCGTGCCGCCGTCCTCGCCGCTCTGTCGCTGGCGGCCGACGCCGGGGATGACGACCTCGAAGCGGGCTATTTCGGTCGCGCAGTCGAGATCGCCGATGAGCTGGCGACCGCCTCGCCCGACTACGAGCACACCCTGCTCGCCGGCGAGGCGGCTTTCGCAGCGGGCCGCTTCGACGCCGCTGCCGGTTGGTTCGCCGCTGCGGTCAAGAGCAGGCCCCAGGAACCCATCGCCCGGTTCGAGCTCGGCCGCGCCCTGGCGGTCCTCGACCACGATGAGGAGGCCGTCGTCCACCTGCGCGCGGCGCTCGGCGCCGCGCCCGAGGCCGAGCTGACGGCGCAGGTCCACGGCCAGCTCGGTCGGCTGCTGGCCTGCAGATTGGAGCTTCCCGAGGCCGCCCGCCACTATCGGGCCGCGGGAGACCATGATCGTGCCGCTCAGATCGACACGGTCGCCGCCGGCCTCCGCGAGGCGCTCAAACGGCTCGCCACCCTGCGAAACTCCAGCGCCGAGTTCGCCCGGATGGAGGCGGAGCTGGATGAGCTCGGTGACGCCAAGGGTGTGGCGGCGCTCGCCGAACGCAGGGAGCTGATGAACAGAGAGATCGCCGGCATCGAGGGCAACCTGTCGGAGGTGCGTGCCGCTTTGTGCCAGTGACCTCGACATCGGACGACGAGAACCGTGGACATCAGAAGCGATCCGGATTCGGGTGGCCGATGACCGGGTTTGCCGATCTCAGCCTCGTCGTCCAAACCCTGACCGCGACCCCGAACGGCTGGCGGCGGACGGTGGAAAAGCAGCGGGGCCTCCCGCCGTGCCCTGAGGCCTCCCGGAGCATCGGGCTGTGAACGTCATCGACACTCGACATGGTGCTCCGCCGATGCGCGAAGAGCCGATCCGCGCCGAGATCTTCGGTATCGAGCGCCTCGAGCAGCACGCCGAGAGCCTGGCCGCAGCCCAGCGCGCGACCGAGAAACCCTCCAAGGGACTGAGTCTCCTCGCCCGGGTCGATGACAATGCCAGGGTCCTCGTGGCTGCATACCGGGACATTGCCGAGACGGTGCGGGAGAGGAAGGAGATCACACCTGCCGCGGAGTGGCTGCTCGACAACTTCCACGTGGTCGACGAGCAGATCCGGGACATCCGGGACCACCTCCCGAAAGGCTACTACCGGCTGCTGCCCAAGATCGCCGAGGGTCACCTGGCGGGACACCCGCGCGTCTATGGGCTGGCCTGGGCGTACGTCGCGCACACCGACAGCCGGCTCCAGATGGAGACCCTGCAGCGATTCGTCCGCGCCTACCAGCGCGTCCAGCCGCTCACCATCGGCGAGGGTTGGGCGATCGCCATCCACCTCCGCGTGGCGCTGGTGGAGAACCTGCGGCGGCTGGCACAGCTCATCGTCCAGTCCCGCCAGGCGCGGGCCAGGGCCGACAACCTGGCGGATCGTCTGCTGGGTCTCAGCGGTTGTCCGGTGGAGCCGGCGGAGGATGTGCTGCCGCGCCTGGGCGACGTGCCCCTGGCCGACGCCTTCGCCATGCAGCTCTTCCAGCGGCTTCGCGACCAGGAGCCTTCGGTCCTGCCCGTCCTGGCCTGGCTTCACGACAGGCTGACGGCCCAGGGCACGTCGGCCGACGAGGTGGTGGCGCGGGAGCAGCATGCGCAGGGGGCGGCCAACGTCACGGTCAGCAACATCGTCACGAGCATGCGCTGGATGTCCTCCGTCGACTGGACGGGGTTCTTCGAGAACGTCAGCTTGGTGGACGACGTACTTCGTGCCGTTCCCGGGTTCGCGGAGATGGACTTCGCGACGCGGAGCCAGTGCCGGGCCCAGATCGAGCTGCTCTCCCGACGGTCGCGCCACTCGGAGCTCGAGGTGACTCGCGACGCCGTCCGCCTGGCACGCGATGCGGGTCGGGAGAGCAAGAAGGAGGACCGCCCCGGCGTGGAGCCGCCGGCTGCGGCCTCGGCCGGCTCTCCGGAGCGCGGCCCTGGGCTCCCCGGAGTCACACGAAGGCGTCCCGAGGAGTATCCGGCGTACTACCTCCAGGGCCTGGGCAGACCCGCCTTCGAGAAGCGTCTCGGCTTTCATGCGCCTGTACGGGTCCGACTCCGCCGCGCCTATCGCGCCCATGCGACCGCCGGCTACTTCGGCGCGATCGCCGCCGTCACCGCCTTCCTGCTCAGCGGCCTTCTCATCTGCACCTGGACCGCCGGGGCGGGCGTGCCTGTCCTCGTCCTGCTGGGGCTCCTGGGTCTCACGCCCGCCTCGGAGATCGCGGTGTCCCTCGTCCATCGTCTCGTGACGCTTCTGGTCTCACCCAGGCTGCACCCCAAGCTCGAGCTCTCCCGGGGAGTTCCCGCCCAGCTGGCAACCATGATCGTCGTGCCCACGCTGCTCACCAGCCGCGCCGACATCGAGGAGCAGGTCAAGCGGCTCGAGGTGCACTACATGGCGAACTCCGAAGGGCATCTCTCCTTCGCTCTGCTTTCCGACTGGACGGATGGTCGCCACGAGCACATGCCCGGCGACGACGAGCTCCTTGCTGCCCTGGTCGACGGCATCGCGGGTCTCAACGAGAAGCACGAGGGCCCGCCTGGCGGGGGGCGCCGTTTCCTCGTGTTGCACCGCCGCCGTCTGTGGAACCAGGGGGAGGGCAAGTGGATCGGATGGGAGAGGAAGCGAGGCAAGCTCCACGAGCTGAACCGTCTTCTCCGCGGCGCCACGGACACGACCTTCATCCCGATCGAGGGACAGCAGCCGACGGTCCCGCGAGGGATCCGGTACGTCATCACCCTGGATGCCGACACCAGGCTTCCACGAGGGGCCGCCGCCCGGCTGGTCGGGGCCATGGCCCACCCGCTCAACCGGCCGCGACTCGACCCCCGCCTGGGACGGGTGGTCGACGGTTACGCGATCCTGCAGCCCCGGATCACGCCGACCCTGCCGACAGGCCCCCGCAGCACCGCCTACCAGAGGATCGTCTCCGGCCCCGGCGGTGTCGATCCCTATGCGGCGGCGGTGTCCGATGTCTACCAGGACCTCTTCGAGGGCGGTTCCTACACGGGGAAGGGGATCTATGACGTCGACGTCTTCGAGACGGCCCTGAAGGACAAGGTCCCGGAGAGCACGCTCCTCAGCCACGATCTCTTCGAGGGCGTGTTCGCGCGCGCGGGGCTCGTGACCGACGTCGATCTGTTCGAGGAGTTCCCCACCAGCTACCAGGTGGACGCCCGCCGCCACCATCGATGGGTGCGGGGCGACTGGCAGCTCCTGCCGTGGATCCTGGGGGTCGCGCGCGACGCCGCGGGCCACCGGCAGAAAGCCCGCATTCCCATCGAGAGCCGGTGGAAGATGGTGGACAACCTCCGCCGCAGCCTGGTTGCGCCGTCGTCGCTCGTCGCGGCGGTGGCCGCCTGGGTCCTGCCCGCTGCCCCTGCGCTCCCGTGGACCGGCCTGCTCGTCGGCGCGGTTGCGGTCCCGGCCTTGATCCCGGTTCTCGACAACCTCCTGCCACGGCGATCGGGGATCTCCAAGCGGAGCCACCTGCGCGCCGTGGGTCGCGACATTTTCGTGGCCCTGTCGCAGACGTTCCTCGCCATCACCATGCTCGCCGACCGGGCATGGCTCATGGCGGATGCCGTTGTGCGCACGCTCGGGCGGCTCTGCCTGACCAGGCGCAACCTCCTTCAGTGGGTGACCGCGGCGCAGACCGGCGACGGAGCCAACCCGACGCTGAGGGCCTTTTACCGGGACCTCCGCTGGGGCGTGGTCGTCGCCCTGGGAGCCGGCTCGCTGTGCGTGGTGCTCAGGCCGTCATCGTGGCCCGTGGCAGCGCCGCTCGTTCTCCTCTGGGTGCTGGCGCCTGCTCTCGCCTGGCGGGTCAGCGTGCCCTCGGAGGCCGCGGAGGCACAGACACTGTCTGCCCAGGACATGCGATCGCTGCGGCTCGTCGCCCGCCGGACCTGGCGCTTTTTCGAGACCTTTGTCGACCAGATCGAGCATGCCCTCCCGCCGGACAACTTCCAGGAAGACCCCGAGCCCGTCCGGGCTCACCGCACCTCGCCGACGAACATGGGTCTGTACCTGCTCAGTACGGTGGCCGCCCATGACTTCGGCTGGATCGGAGCTCTGGACACCGTCCAACGGCTCGAGGCCACGCTCGAGTCCATGGCTGGGCTGCACCGGGTCCGAGGCCACTTCTGCAACTGGTACGACACCCGCGACCTGAGGCCGTTGGAGCCCGTCTACGTCTCCACCGTGGACAGCGGCAACCTTGCCGGACACCTGATCGCGCTGGCGCAGGCCTGCCGCGAGCTCGTGGATCGCCCGGTCCTCGGCCCGGAGGTTCTCGAGGGAGTCCGGGACGCGCTCCATCTGGTCCTGGGGTCGGCACGACAGGCCGAGCACCAGCGGGGTCCGGCACCCGCCGCCTCGGTGCAGCTTCGCGAGGCCGCGGAAGGGATGCTGGCCGTTCTGCAGGATCCGCCCACGGCTCCTGCCGATTGGGTCCGGCTCCTCGAGGAGCTCGAGGCGCGGGCGGAGCAGCTCCAGGGGCTCGCGCGCTCCCTCGCCGAAGGCATCGATGACGGGTCTGCATCCGAGATCCAGGTTTGGGCGAGGGCCGTTCGGGAGTCGGTCCGGAGCCACGCCCGGGACCTCGATGCGTTCCTGACCTCTGCGGGTCTGGATGCCTCCCGGAGAGCCGAGACCACCCTCGGGCATCGTCTCCTGGCGCTCGCGCTGCTCGCCGAGGGCATGGTCGAGGCCATGGACTTCCGGTTCCTCTACGATCCCTCGCGCAAGCTGTTCTCGATCGGCTACCGCGTTGCCGACCGCACGCTCGATCCCAGCTGCTACGACCTGCTGGCCTCCGAGGCCAGGCTGGCGAGCTTCGTGGCCATCGCCAAGGGCGACGTCGGGCCCAAGCACTGGTTCCTTCTCGGCCGGGCCCTGACGCCGGTGGGCCGCGGTGCGGCCCTCGTCTCCTGGTCGGGATCCATGTTCGAGTACCTGATGCCGCTGCTGGTGATGCGGCAGCCCGCCCACAGCCTTCTCGACCTCACCTGCCGACTGGTGGTGGAGTACCAGATCCGATACGGCGCGGACCGCAAGGTCCCGTGGGGGGTCTCCGAGTCGGCCTACAACGTTCGCGACGTGCACCTCACCTACCAGTACTCGGACTTCGGCGTCCCCGGGTTGGGGCTCAAGCGAGGCCTGAGCGAGGACGTGGTCGTGGCCCCCTACGCCACCGCCCTCGCGGCCATGGTGGAGCCGAAAGCCGCGGTGGAGAACCTCGCCCGTCTCGAGGAAGCCGGAGCCCGAGGCGCCTACGGTTTCTACGAGGCCCTCGACTACACCCCTTCGAGGCTGCCGGAAGAGGCTCGGGTGGCCGTGGTTCGCGCGTACATGGCTCATCACCAGGGGATGTTCATCGTCGCCCTGGGCAACGTGGCCCACGACGGAGCGACCCGGAGGCGCTTCCACGCCCATCCCATGGTCCAGGCCACGGAGCTCCTGCTGCAGGAGCGGACGCCGCGCGCGGTGGCGGTGGCCCGGCCCCGGGCCGAGGAGGTGCGGGTGGCTGCGATCATCCGCGACCTCCTGCCCCCGACCCTGCGCCGCTTCGAGTCGCCGCACGACGTCACCCCTCGCACCCACCTCCTGTCCAACGGCCGCTACACGGTCATGGTCACGGCCGCGGGCGGCGGCTTCAGTCGTTGGGGCAGCCTCGCCGTCACCCGCTGGCGGGAGGACGCGATCTCGGACAGCTGGGGCTCCTTCATCTTCCTGAGGGACGCGGAGTCCGGTGAGGTCTGGTCCGCCGGTTTTCAGCCCAGCGGAACCGAAGCGGACGCCTACGACGTCGTCTACTCCGAGGACCGGGCCAAGATCATGCAGCGGCATCGGTCGTTGTCGACCACGCTCGAGATCGTGGTCTCCCCGGAGGACGACGCCGAGCTTCGCCGGCTGACGGTCACCAACCTCGAGGACAAGGACCGTGACATCGATGTCACGTCCTACGCCGAGGTCGTGCTCGCCCCGCAGGGCGCGGACGAGGCCCATACCGCGTACTCGAACCTGTTCGTGGAGACGGAGTTCGTTCCAGAGCTCGGGACCCTGCTGGCGTCTCGACGCCCGCGGTCGGCCGACGAGCCCAGGCTCTGGCTCGCCCATCTGGTCGCGATCGAGGAGGAGACACTCGACACGCTGCAGTACGAGAGCGACCGCGCGCGTTTCCTGGGCCGCGGCCGCGACATCCGGATGCCGCTGTCCGTGGCGAGCGGGGAACCGCTCTCGGGGACGGCGGGGACGGTTCTGGACCCCATCGTGAGCTTGCGGCAGCGACTGTCGATTCCCGCTCGTGGGACCGCCCACGTCGTGTTCACGACGATCGTGGCACACTCCCGGGACGAGGCCCTCGCGACGGCGGAGAAGTACCGCCAGCAGGCAACCTTCGAGCGGGCGAGCTCGCTCGCCTGGACCCAGGCCCAGGTCCAGCTGCACCACCTCCGGATCACCCAGGACGAGGCGCATCTCTTCCAGCGCCTGGCCAATCGCCTGCTCTTCGTCGACCGCACGTTGCGTGCGGCGCCCCAGGAGCTGGCCAGAAACCACGGCGGCCAGTCCGGGCTCTGGGCCTACGGCATCTCCGGCGATCTTCCGATCGCCCTGGTGCGCATCGAGAGCGAGGAGGAGCGGGAGGTCGCGAGGCAGCTCGTTCGGGCCCACGAGTACTGGTACCGGAAGGGCATTGCCGCCGACCTGGTGATTCTCAATGCCCAGGGCACCTCCTACGCACCGGGCCTGCAGGAGTCCCTCGAGGCCATGGTGCGGGGGATCCAGCCCGCGGCCGGCCGCGACGGCCATCCGCGGCCTGGAGGCGTCTTCGTGCTCCGGGCCGACCTCGTGCCGGTGCCGGACCAGATCCTGCTGCACGCCGCGGCGCGAGTCGTGGTTCTGGCGCGCAGGGGCTCACTGTCCGAGCAGGTGGTTCGGCTTCATCGGACGAGGCTGGGGCCGGCGCCGCCCCGGCACCGCGGGACGCCCGAGTCGATCGAGACCGTGTCCCCGCCCGAGCTGGACCTCGAGCTCTTCAACGGTCTCGGGGGGTTCACGCCGGACGGCCGCGAGTACGTCACGATTCTCGGCAGGGGGCAGTGGACCCCTGCCCCTTGGATCAATGTCGTGGCGAACCCGGCGTTCGGTTTCCAGACCTCCGAGTCGGGCTCGGGTTTCACGTGGTCCGTGAACAGCCGGGAGAACAAGCTCACGCCGTGGTCGAACGATCCGGTCAGCGACCCTCCGGGCGAGGCGCTCTATGTTCGCGACGAGGACAGCGGTCTCGTCTGGGGGCCGACCGCTCTCCCCATCCGCGAGGAGGCCCGGCCCTACGTCATCCGGCACGGCCAGGGGTACAGCCGCTTCGAGCACACGTCCCACGGCATCACCCTGGATCTCCTGCAGCTGGTGCCTGTCCAAGACCCCGTCAAGATCTCCCGCCTCACCCTGGAGAACCGGTCGAAACGCACACGGCGGCTCTCGGTCACGTCCTACGCGGAGTGGGTGCTGGGGGTCTCGCGGAGCGGCTCCGCGGCCTTCGTGGTCACCGAGATCGACCCCGAGACCGGCGCCATGTTCGCGCGAAATCCCTGGAACCGGGAGTTCGCGGGTCGGGTCGCCTTCGCCGACCTGGGCGGGCGTCAGGCCACCTGCACCGGCGACCGTCTGGAGTTCCTCGGCCGCAACGCCGGCCTCGACCGCCCGGCATCGCTGGAACGAAGGCGGGAGCTCTCGGGAAAAACCGGAGCGGGCCTGGACCCGTGCGCCGCTTTGCAGACCAAGGTGGAGCTCGATCCGGGCGAGCGTCTCGAGGTCGTGTTCCTGCTGGGCCAGGGGGAAGGCCGCGACCACGCCCGAAGCCTCGTCGAGCGCTACCGCACGATCGACTGCGACGCGGCGCTTCTCGAGGTCCGGGAAAGCTGGGACCGGGTGCTCGGTGCGGTTCAGGTCACGACGCCCGAGCCGGCGATGGACCTCCTCCTCAACCGATGGCTGCTCTACCAGACGCTGTCGTGCCGGGTCTGGTCCCGGTCCGCGTTCTACCAGTCAGGAGGCGCCTACGGGTTCCGCGACCAGCTGCAGGACGTCCTCGCCCTCGCCGTGGCGCGACCCGACCTCGTTCGCGAGCACCTCCTCCGCGCCGCCGCCCGACAGTTCTCAGAAGGCGACGTCCAGCACTGGTGGCATCCCCCGACGGGCCGCGGCGTGCGGACGCGGATCTCTGACGACCGCCTCTGGCTGCCCTATGCCGCAGTCCGCTATCTCGAGACCACCGGGGACCGGGCAGTGCTCGACGAGGAGGTCGGGTGGCTCGAGGGGCCGGCTCTGAAGGAGGGCGAACAGGAGGCCTACTTCGAGCCCGGACGGTCGGACGACCGGGCGACGCTCTACGAGCACTGCGCTCGGGCGCTGGACTGCAGCCTCGCGGTCGGCAGCCACGGCCTTCCCTTGATCGGGGCCGGGGATTGGAACGACGGCATGAACCGCGTCGGCCATGGCGGCCGGGGAGAAAGCGTCTGGCTGGGGTGGTTCCTGATCCGGAACCTGCGGGACTTCGCCGCCATCGCCGAGTCCCGCGGAGACGAAGAGCGCTCGGCACGGTGGCGCGGCAGGGCCGCGTCCGTGCTGGCTTCGCTGGAGCGGGAGGCGTGGGACGGGGAGTGGTACCGGCGCGCCTTCTTCGATGACGGGACGCCGCTCGGATCGGCGCACAGCGACGAGTGCCAGATCGACTCAATTGCCCAGTCGTGGGCGGTCATCTCCGGCGCCGGCAACGGGCAGCGGGCGCGCCGGGCCATGGCGTCCGCCGAGCGACGGCTCCTCCGGCGCGACGACCGTCTGATGCTGCTCCTGTCACCGCCGTTCGACCGGACGCCCTTGGACCCCGGGTACATCAAGGGATACCTCCCCGGCGTCCGGGAGAACGGCGGCCAGTACACCCACGCGGCGGTCTGGTCGGCGGTCGCGTTTGCCATGCTCGGCGAGGGCGACAAGGCCTTCGACCTGTTCGACCTGCTGAGCCCCATCCACCACGCCGGCGACCGCACCGCCGTCGACGTGTACAAGGTGGAGCCGTACGCGGTCGCCGCGGATGTCTACTCCGAGCCGCCGAACGTGGGGCGGGGCGGGTGGACCTGGTACACCGGGGCTGCGGGCTGGCTCTACCGCCTCGGTCTGGAGTGGATTCTCGGATTCCAGAAGCGGGGCTCCGCCCTCCGTGTCGATCCCTGCATTCCGAAGGGGTGGAAGCACTTCGAGATCGCCTATCGTCATGGCGACACGCCCTACCGGATCACCGTCGACAATCCGAGGGGAGTCTGCCGGGGGGTGTCCCGGCTCAGTCTCGACGGAACCCCGCTTCACGGGGACGCGCTCGTTCCCCTGGTCGACGATGGCCGCGAGCACCAGGTTGCGGTGGTGCTCGGATAGGCCCCCGAGACATTGGTCCGCCGCAGGCCGTCGCCTTCCCGGACCGACCGGCGGCTGACGTCATTTCGATCGATTCCACACCGGATGACGCCCGCCGGGCCGGCGCAAACGCAAGCAGCACCACGACATCCACTCATGGCGGGGAATTTGCAAAGGTTTCGGTCTCAGTCCGAGGGAAAGAGGCCCCGATGAGCACCGACCCACCCACGACCGTGAAGCTCGGCGACCTGGTCGTCGTGGCCTTCGACTGGGCCGAGCAGCACGGCTCCGACGTGCGGGAGGTCCGGATCCTGGGCGTCAAGGCCGTCTCGTACCTCCTTCAGCGTGCCCGGACGACATCGCCCTCCCGTTCTGCGTCCGGTCTCCTGCCGTTGCCGGGCTCCCGTGAGCGGCTGGCGCTCGTGGAAGCCGGCCGCCGTCCCGGTGTGTCGGCCCCGATGAGCGGGTGAAGGAGCGGGCCGATGATCACGCTGCGCAGAGCCCAGGAGCGTCACCACGACGGGCGCCGCAAGCAGCAGATCTGGCATACCTTCGGCCCGCACAACGGAGCAGGCCCGCTGGCCGCTGGCTTCGGGACCCTCGAGGGCATCAGCGAGCAGCAGCTGCCGCCGGGCGCAGTCTCTGCGGCCCATCCGCTCCAGGAAGCAGAGATCGTCACCTACGTCCTCAAGGGCGCACTGGCGCAGGAGGACTCGTCTGGAAGCTCCGGCGTCGTCCACGCGGGCGAGTTCCAGCGCATGACCGTCGGCCGCGGAATCCGCCACAAGGAGACCAACGCGTCACGGTCCGACTGGGCACACATCTTCCGGGTTTCCCTGCGGCCCGCGCAGGTGGGCCCTGATGCCGGTTGCGAGCAGAAACGCTTCGCGGCGGCACTGCGCCACAACGTGCTGTGCGTGGTCGCGTCCCCCGACGGGCGCAAGGGATCGCTGCGCATCCTCCAGGACGCCATCGTCCTCTCGAGCGTGCTCGACCCAGGACACCACATCGTCCACGAGCTGTTCCCGGGGCGGAGCGCCTGGCTCCACGTCATCAGCGGCGAGGCGACTCTGAACGACCTCGTCCTGACTCGAGGTGACGGCGTCGGCGTGACGGCCGAGCGCTCGGTGTCGCTCACAGCCACCGAGAGCACCGAGCTTCTGCTGGTCGACGTGGGCCCGCCGCCGCGGTCTTCTGCGACCGGGGTCGCACCATGAGCGACCAGCCGCCAAGACCATCGCCATCGCCTGACTCCGGTCCGGCTCAGGACGGCAGGAACCGAGCGGGGAGCATGTCAGCCCGAAAAACAACGATGCCGCCCGAGGAGGGCGGCTACGTCGTTTGATTTGCTGGTGGAGCCGAACGGGATCGAACCGTCGACCTCTTGAATGCCATTCAAGCGCTCTCCCAACTGAGCTACGGCCCCACGAGGGAGCGTAGTTGTAGCAAACGAGGGGCGGTGGTGTCAATCTCGCCCACGGGCACGGGCCCCGGTGCTAAGATGGCGCAGCGGGGAAGCGCGTGGGGCCTGGTGGCTTCCGCGGACTTCAAATCCGTTGGGCCGGCTCTTGTCGGGTCGGTCGGAGGGTTCGATTCCCTTGCGCTTCCGCCATTTTTCTGCAGGTGCGAGCAGCGTTCCGACGGGGGTGTGGCCGGACTGATGGCGAGCGAGGATTTCGTATTCCGGGGTGAGCTGGAGCGCACGTCTCTGCCGGCCATGCTGGCGACCATCCACCGCCACGGCGTGCCGGGCGTCCTCGAGTGCGGCAACGGCGAGACCACCAAGAACGTCTTCTTCGCGGGCGGCGACATCATCTTCGCCACCTCCACCGACCGTGAAGAGAGCCTCGGCGAGTCGCTGCTCCGCAACGGACTGATCACCGCCGACCAGCTGCGGCTGTCGTCGGACGAGCTCCGCCGGTCGCCCGGGCGGCGCCACGGCACGGTCCTGGTCCAGATGGGGTTCCTCGAGCCCCACGAGCTCGGAGCGGCGGTCCGCAAGCAGGTCCAGGACATCGTCTGGAGCCTGTTCGCCTGGCCCGCCGGGACGGTGACCTTCAAGGTCGGCCACTTCCGGGACGACGAGGTCTACAAGATCAAGATCCCCACCGCCCGCGCCATCCTCGAGGGCTGCCGCCACCTGCCCGAGGCCAAGGAGGTCACGGCCAGGCTCGGTGGCCGGCGTGCGGTCCTCCAGCCGTGCCGCCGCCCGCCCCACCTGGCGTCGTTGGAGCTCGAGGCCGAGGAGCGCCGGGTGCTGGAGCTGGTGGACGGGCGGCGCAGTCTGTACGAGCTGTGCGAGGCCGGGCCGGCGAGCCCGGGGGTCAACGCCCGCATTCTGTACGGGTTGCTGTCCCTCAGACTGGTCGGCCCCGACGAGTCCTCGAACGGGATCCGAATCCAGGCCAGGAACCACTGACGCCATGCCACTTTACGAGTACGAGTGCTTCGTCTGCCGCCACCGCTTCGAGCGCATCCACCGGGTCGACGCCGAGCCGGTGACAACGTGCCCGGCGTGCGGCGGTCAGGTCCGCCGGCTTCTCGGCGTGCCCGCCCTCCAGTTCAAGGGCAGCGGCTGGTACATCACCGACTACGGAAGCGGCCGCAGCGCGGGGTCCACCGCCAACGGCCACGACGGCGGCACCGGGGAGAAGGCCTCGGGCGACGGCGGGAACGGCTCGCCGTCGTCGTCGTCGTCCTCGTCCGGCAGCGACGCCGACTGAGCGGCGCACTCAGCCGGCGGCGGGGTAGTCGGGCACGTGGTCGAAGTCCAGGGTGACCCCCTCGACCACGGCGTGGGCCGCCGCCGTGCCGGCCGGCAGCTCGAGCACCGCCTGGGCACCGCGCTTGGGCACGTAGCGCGGGCACGGCTCCGCCGGGCAGGGCTGAGCGTCGGGGATGACGTCCACAACGGTGCCCCCGCGATCCAGGTAGACCAGGTCGAGGGCGACGAGGGTGTTCATCATCCAGATCGTCGGCAGCCGCTCCTCGGGGAAGATCAGGAGCATCCCCCGACCCTCGGCGAGACGGGGCCTGAACATGAGACCCTGGGCCAGCTCCTCGGGGGTGATCGCGAGCTCGAGGGTGATCCGGAAGCCGTCGGGCAGGGTCACCGTGGGCAGGGCGGGCGCCGGCGCGGTCGGCCCGGGCTCGAGGTCGGCACCGGGAGTCGCCAGGGTCGGCGGCCCGGAGGGGGGCGGCGCGCAGCCCAAGACCGCGGCGACGGCGGCCGTGAGGCAGACGGCGGTGAGGCACTTCAGCTTCGGCATCGCTCCCCCAGGTTCATTCATCTCGACTCCGCTCGTCGTCGTCGTGGGCCAGCCCGAGCTTCTCGGCATGATAGCGGAAGGCGCGGTAGGACAGGCGCAGCAGCTCGGCGGCCTGCTTCTGCTGGCCCCCGGTGCGCTCGAGGGCCCGCCGCATCAGGCTCGCCCGCACCGCGCTCAGGTGCTCCTCGAGGTCGATCCCCTCCTCGGGCAGGGTCACCTGGTCGAGGCCGGTTTCGGTCCGCGCGCCCCTGAGGTGCTCGGGCAGGCTGCCCGAGGAGATCAGCTCCGAGGTCTCCATGGCCACGGTGCGCTCGATGACGTTCTCGAGCTCGCGCACGTTGCCCGGCCAGGAGTAGGCCCGCAGGACGCGGACGGCGTCGGGGGCGAGGCGCTTGACCGGGATCCCGAAGCGGCTGCAGGTGCGCTCCACGAAGTGGCGGGCGAGCTCGGGCAGGTCGTCGGCGCGCTGGGCGAGCTTGGGCAGGTGGAGGTGGAGGACGTTGAGGCGGTAGTAGAGGTCCTCGCGGAAGGAGCCTGATTCGACGTCGGCCTGGAGGTTGCGGTTGGTGGCGGCGAGCACCCGCACCTTGACCTCGACCTCCCGGGTGCCGCCCACCGGCCGCACACGGCGCTCCTGGAGAACACGCAGGAGCTTGGTCTGCATGGGCGGGGTGAGCTCGCCGACCTCGTCGAGGAGCAGGCTGCCGCCCTCGGCGTCGACGAACATCCCGGCGTGGTCGCGCACCGCGCCGGTGAAGGCGCCGCGGACGTGACCGAAGAGCTCCGACTCGAGCAGACCCTCCGGAAGGGCGCCGCAGTTGACGCTCAGGAAGGGCCCGGCCGCGTTGGCGGAGGCGGCGTGGATGGCTCGGGCCAGGAGCTCCTTGCCGGTGCCGCTCTCGCCGGTGATGAGCACCGTCGACGGGGTGGCGGCGATGCGGGGGATCATGTCGAGGATGCGCCGGATCGGCGGGCTCGAGCCGATGAACTCGGGCACCTCGTAGCCGCCCTGCTCCGTGGCCGGGGCGGCGAGCAGCTTGCGGAGGATGGACTTGAGGTCCTCGAGGTTGAAGGGCTTCGACAGGTACTCGGCGGCGCCGGCCCGCAGGGCCTCGAGGGCGTGCTGGGGCGTGGTGTGGGCGGTGATGATGATGAAGGGGGTCTCGAGCTGCTGCCGCCGGGCGTGCTCGAGGACCTCGAGGCCGGTGCCGTCGGGCAGCTTGAGGTCGCACATCACCAGGTCGGGCCGCCCCGACCCGAGGCGCTCGATGCCCTCGGCGACCGACGCCGCGGTGACCACGTCGTAGCCCTCCTGCTGGAGCAGGATGGTGAGGAACTCGCGGATCGACCGCTCGTCGTCGACGACCAGGATCCGAGCGGCGCTCATGCCTCGCCCACCGCGTTGGGCAGCTCGACGGTGATGGTCGTGCCGCGGCCCGGCGCGCTCTCGATGTCCACCGTCCCCCCGTGCTCCTGGACCGCCGAGTAGACCACCGCCAGCCCGAGCCCGGTGCCGTCGGGCTGCGAGGTGACGAAGGGCTCGAAGGCGCGCTGGCGGATCTCCTCCGTCATGCCGACGCCGGTGTCGCGCCAGCGCAGGACGACGGTCGAATCGCGGCGCTCGGCGACGATCTTCAGTGTACCGCCGCCCGGCATGGCCTGCAGCGCGTTGCGGGACAGGTTCCAGAAGATCTGGCGCAGCAGGTGCTCCTCGCCCAGGACGACGAGCTTGTCGGGCACCTCGAGAATGAGCTCGTGCCCTTCGCCGAGCTCCTCGGAGCGGCGCAGCAGGTCGAGGCAGTCGCGAAGCATCTTGTTGAGGTGGCACATGCCGTGGGTGGACTGGCCGGGGCGGGCGTAGACCAGGAAGCCGTCGAGGATGCCTGAGAGCCGCCGGCTCTCGTCGACCACGATGTCGAGCAGGCGGCGGCCGGTGTCGTCGACCCCGCCCACCGAGGTCAGCATCTGGGCCGAGCCCGAGATCGACGCCAGGGGGTTCTTGATCTCGTGGGCCATCCGCGCCGCGAGCTCGCCGATGGCCGCCATCCGGTCGCGCATGCGCTCGCGCTCGGCGAGGACCCGCAGCTCGGTCAGGTCCTGGAAGTTGACGATGAAGCCGACCAGGGTGGCGCGCTCGTCGCGCAGGGGGTCCACCGACAGCCCGAGGCGTGCCCCGGAGCGCTCCAGGGTGCCCTCGAGACGGGCGATGGAGTGGCTGCGGGCCCGGCTCGCGATCAGCCCCCAGTTGTGGCCGGTCAGGGGCATGACCGTCTCCAGCGGCTTGCCGATGTGGGCGTCGACGTCGTCGATGTCGAGGATCGAGGCCCCGGCCGGGTTGAGGTGCAGCACCCGGCCCTCCAGGTCGGCGGCGAGGATGCCGGCGCCCACCGAGTGCACGACGTGCTGGGACAGGGCGACGAACTGCTTGGCGCGCTCGGTCTCCTCCTCGAGCCGGCTGTGGGCCTTGCGCAGCGATTCGGTCAGGTAGGACACCAGCAGCGCCACCAGGATGAAGCCGACGACGTGGATCAGGATCTGGTAGAGGACCCTCGAGGGCGCCGGCACCATGGGAGCCCCCTCGAAGTCCAGGGGCAGGGGCAGCAGCCCGAAGAACATGAGGTTGGCCTGGATGCCGTAGGCGATCGCCGACAGCCCGGCGAAGATGAAGCCGCCGCCGCGCAGCATGGCCGCCGCCACCACGATCACGGTCAGGTAGAGAAACGAGAACGGCGAGTAGACCCCGCCGGTGGCGTAGACGAAGCCGGTCACCACCACCAGATCGCCGGTGAGCTGGACCGCCGCCTGGAGTCGCGGCGACAGCCGGCGGGCGTGCAGGGTCAGGTAGACCAGGGAGAGCCCGTAGCTGAGCAGGATGAGACCGTAGAAGGTGCGCAGGGGCAGGATCAGGTGGGTGTTGACCTGGATCAACAGCACACCCAGAAAGAGCGTCGAGATCACCACCAGGCGCAGGCCGAGCAGCCAGCGCAGGGCGCGGACGGACGGGGACGCGGCCGGTGCGGCCTGGACGCCGCCCGCGCGCTCGGACCCGGGCCCTCGGGCCATCAGCCGATCTGGCTGATGAGGCTGAACATGGGCAGGTACATGGCGACCACGATGATGCCGATGACCACGCCCAGGAAGGAGATGATGATGGGTTCCAGCAGGGACATCATGCCCTCGACCGCGGCGTCGACCTCGTCCTCGTAGAAGTCGGCGATCTTGCTCAGCATGGTGTCCATGGCGCCGGTCTGCTCACCGACGCTGATCATCTGGCAGACCATGGGCGGGAACTGCTCGGTCCGGCCCAGGGGGTCGGCGATGCTGCGGCCCTCCTCGACCTCCTTGCGGACCATGAGGATCGCCTCCTCGATGACCGCGTTGCCGGCGGTGCGGGCGGTGATGTCCAGAGACTCCAGGATCGCGACGCCCGAGCTCAGCAGGGTGCCGAGGGTGCGGCAGAAGCGGGCGACCGCGATCTTGCGCAGCAGCATGCCGATGGCCGGCAGCTTGAGCATGATCTTGTCGATCTGGTAGCGCCCGCCGTCGGTCTGGTAGTACTGGCGCAGGCCGAACAGGGTGCCGACCACGACCAGGAGGATCAGCCACCAGAAGTTGCCGATGAAGTTGGAGACGTTGACCACCAGCTGGGTCAGGAAGGGCAGGCTGGCGCCGAGGCCCTCGAACAGGGTGGCGAAGACCGGGATCACCTTCCACAGGATGACGTAGACCACGATCACGGCGATCGTCACCACCGCCACCGGGTAGATCAGGGCGGAGCGGACCTGGCTCTTGAGCTTGACCGTCTTCTCGATGTACGTGGCGAGGCGCTGCAGGATGGTGTCCAGGATACCGCCGGCCTCGCCGGCCGCCACCATGTTGACGTAGAGGTCGTCGAAGGCCTGGGGGTGCTTGCGCATCGCCTCGGCCAGGGACAGACCGGCCTCCACGTCCTGGCGGACCTGCAGCACCACCTTCTGGAAGGCCTTGTTCTCCTGCTGCTGGCCCAGGATCTCGAGGCACTGGACCAGCGGCAGGCCGGCGTCGATCATCACCGAGAACTGCCGCGTGAAGACCGCGATGGTCTTGGAGCTGATGCCGCCGCCGAACTTGGGCAGGGCGATCTCCTTGCCCTTCTCCTTGACCGTCGTGACGACGATCTGCTGCTTTCTGAGCGCGGCGATGACCGTGTCCTTGCTGTCGCCGATCAGGACACCCGTCTGGGCGTTGCCGTGGCGGTCGCGACCCTTCCATTCGTAGCTCGGCATGGTCAGCTCCTCCTCGAGGCCGCCTGCGCCTCAGCCGTTGGCGAGATGGCACCGACCCCCCGGTTGATCATGTCCTGAAGCTCGTCCTGGTGGGAGCTGTAGCCGAGAGCGGTCTGGAGCGAGATCATCCGCCGGTGGTACAGCGTCGCCAGGCTCTGGTTGAAGGTCTGCATCCCGTGCTTGATCTGGCCGGCCTGCATCATGGAGTAGATCTGGTGGACCTTGTCCTCGCGAATCAGGTTGCGGATGGCGCTCGACGGGATCAGGATCTCGGTCGCCAGGCAGCGGCCCTTGCCGGTCGCCCGGGGCAGCAGGGACTGGCAGATGATGCCCTCGAGGACGAAGCTGAGCTGGGCCCTGACCTGGGATTGCTGGTGCTCCGGGAAGACGTCGACGATGCGGTTGATGGTCTGCGGCGCCGAGTTGGTGTGCAGGGTCGCGAAGGTGAGGTGGCCGGTCTCGGCGATGCGCAGGGCCGACTCGATGGTCTCCAGGTCGCGCATCTCGCCGATCAGGACCACGTCGGGGTCCTCGCGCAGCACCGACCGCAGGGCGTTGGGGAAGGAGTGGGTGTCGGCGTGGAGCTCGCGCTGGTTGACCATCGCCTTCTTGTGGGTGTGGAGGTACTCCACCGGGTCCTCGATGGTCAGGATGTGGAGCGGCTTCTCGCGGTTGACCTTGTCGAGCATCGCCGCCAGGGTGGTCGACTTGCCGGAGCCGGTGGGCCCGGTCACCAGCACCAGCCCGCGCGGCTTGTTGCACAGCGCCTCCACCGCCGGCGGCAGGCCGAGCTCGCGGAAGCCCAGGATCTCGTACGGGATCCGACGGAAGGCGCCCGCCACCGCGCCCCGCTGCACGTAGATGTTGGCGCGGAATCGGGCCAGGCCCTTGACGCCGAACGAGATGTCCAGCTCGAGGTGCTCCTCGAAGCGGTGCTTCTGGGCGTCGGTGAGGACCGAGTAGGAGAGCTTTTTGGTGTCGACCGCGGTCAGGGCGGGCTGCTGCAGCGGCACCAGCAGGCCGTCGACGCGGATCAGGGGCGGCGAGTTGGTGGTGATGTGGAGGTCCGTGCCACCCTTCTCGACCATGGTCTTCAGGAGCTGGTGCAGGCTGACCGTCATCTCGTGACCTTCCCTACAAGACGGACTCGCGGACGACCTCTTCGATGGTCGTGACGCCGTCCCGGATTTTTTGCAGACCCGACTGGCGCAGCCCGATCATGCCCTCCTCGAGGGCCTTGCGGCGCAGCTCGACCGCGGTCGCGCCGGACAGGATGAGCTCGCGGATGTCGTCTGAGATGGCCATGACCTCGAACAGGGCGACGCGGCCCTTGTAGCCGCGCTGGTTGCAGACGTCGCAGCCCCGGCCCCGGTAGAGCTGGATCTCGGGGGCCTCGGCCTCGGAGAAGCCGACGTTGAGCAGGGCCTGCAGGGGCGCGTCCTCCTCCTCCTTGCAGTTGTTGCAGGTCCGGCGGATGAGGCGCTGCGCGACGATCAGGTTGACCGAGGTCGCGACCAGGAAGGGCTCGATGCCCATGTTCATGAGCCGGTTGATGGTCGAGGGCGCGTCGTTGGTGTGCAGGGTCGACATCACCAGGTGGCCGGTCAGCGCCGCCTTGATGGCGATCTCGGCGGTCTCGAAATCGCGGATCTCGCCGACCAGGACGATGTTGGGGTCCTGGCGCAGGAAGGAGCGCAGGGCGGCGGCGAAGTTGAGGCCGATGCTCTCCTTCATCTGGACCTGGTTGATGCCGGGGAGCTGGAACTCCACCGGGTCCTCGGCGGTCATGATGTTGACCTCGGGGGTGTTGATCCGGGACAGGGCCGAGTACAGGGTGTTGGTCTTGCCCGAGCCGGTGGGGCCGGTGACCAGGACCATGCCGTAGGGCTGGGTGATGGAGTGCTCGAAGGCCTTGAGGCTCGACTTCTCGAAGCCGAGCTTCGTCATGTCGAGCATCAGGTTGTCCTTGTCGAGCAGCCGCAGGACGATCTTCTCGCCGTGCAGGGTGGGCAGGGTGGAGACCCGGTAGTCGAGCTCCTTGAGCTTGCCCTGGAGCTTCATCTTGATCTTGATGCGCCCGTCCTGGGGCAGCCGCTTCTCGGCGATGTCGAGACGGGCCAGGATCTTGATGCGCGACGAGATGGCGTCCTTGAGCTTCATCGGCGGGTTCATGATCTCGTACAGCACCCCGTCGATGCGGAAGCGCACCCGGTAGCTCTTCTCGTAGGGCTCGACGTGGATGTCCGAGGCGCCGCGCTTGAGGGCGTCGGTGAGGATCAGGTTGACCAGCCGGACCACCGGGGCCTCGTCGGCCGCCGCCTCGTCGTCCGAGATGTCGAGCTCCTCCTCGACCTCCTCGTCGAGGACCTCGAGGGCGGCCTCCTCGACCGTCGACAGGTCGTCCATCACCTTCTTCAGCTCGATGGCGTGGGTGGTGCCGTAGTACCTGTCGATGGCTCCGCGCAGCGCCTCCTCCGACGCCACGACCGGCTCGACCCGGTAACCCGTGATGAAGGTGATGTCGTCCATGGCGAAGACGTTGGTGGGGTCGCTCATGGCCACCGTCAGGGTGGCCCCGGTCTTCGACACCGGGATGAACTGGTACTTGCGAGCGACGTCGGCCGGGATCAGCCGGATGATACTGTCGTCGATCTCGAAGTGCTGGAGATTGATGGAAGGCACCCCGAACTGCTGCGACAGGCAGTCCAGGATGTCCTCCTCGGTGACGTAGCCGAGCCGCATCAGGTGCTCGCCGATCCGGCCGCCGCTCTGCTTCTGCTCGTCGAGGGCACGCTGCAGCTGGTCGTTGTTCAGCAGCTTGGCCTTGATGAGGAGCTCTCCGATTTTCAGGGGCATAGGTCCATTCCGTTAAATCATTTCGCTACGAATTGTAGCACCGATGGACGGGCTCTATAGTGTGACGTGCGCGACAGTGCCAGCGGATCATGCGGGCCTCCCCAGGAGCCCGTCGAGGGCCGCCAGGACCTCCGCCTGGGTCACCGGCCGGGCCGAGCCGGTGGTCGCGCTCCCGGCGGGGCCGGAGCCGAGGCGCGCCCCCGACACCACGGCGACCCGCGGACCCAGGGGCCGGTTGCGCTCCGGGTCGGTGGTCAGGAAGACCCCCAGGGTGGGCGCGCCGAGGCTCGCGGCCAGGTGGACCGGGCCGGTGTCGCCGCCGACCACGACCCGGGCGCCGGCGAGGAGCGCCGCCAGCTCCAGCAGACCGGTGGCCGGCGCCAGGTGGGAGCCGGTATCGGCCGCCACCACCACCGCGGCCGCTCGCTCCCGCTCCCCCGGACCCCAGGCCACGACCGCCGCGAGTCCGGCGCCCGCCAGCCGGCGCGCCACGGCGGCCAGGGTGTCGACAGACAGCACCTTGTCGGGCCGGCCGGCTCCTGGCAGCAGCACCGCGTACGAGGCGCCCCATGGGCCCGCGGGCACCGTCGCCCCGTCGCGGTCCAGCAGCCACCGGCCGTCGGGCGCGACGGGCGCCGGGGGCGGCTCCCCGCCCACCGCCCGCACCAGCTCGAGGTTGGTGGCCACCACGTGGCGGTCGCTGGCGCAGCCATCGACGGTCTGGGTGTAGGCGAGCCCGGCGAGGCGCTCCCGCCGCCACGGTCGGGCGAGCCCGACTCGGCGGGGCGCGCCGCTCGAGCGGCACACCAGCGCCGACTTGACCGTTCCCTGGGGGTCGAGGGCCACCTCCGGCTGAATCTCCTGGAGCCGGGACCGCAGGACGGCCGCCTCGGCCCGGGTACGGGCCGACAGGGGACGGCGGCGCCAGCTCCGGGTGGCGGTGGTGACCACGGCGTCCACCGCGGGATGGCCCGCCACCAGCGGGGCGAGCGGCGCTTCCACCACCCAGGTGATGTGGGCCTCCGGCCGGGCGGCGCGGACGGCCTCGGCCAGGGGCCAGGTGTGGACCACGTCGCCGAGGGCGGAGAGCCGGACCAGCAGGACCCTCATCTCGGTCCGAAGCGCTCCACGATCAACCGGACCAGGTCGGTGGTCGCGTGGTCCTTGGGGTCGCCGCAGATCACCGTGCGGCCGCCGTAGGCCGCGACCACCTCGCGCTCGGGCACGCTGTCCACGGTGTAGTCGGTGCCCTTGGCGTGGACGTCGGGCCGCAGCCGGGCGAGGACCGGCGCCACGGTGACGCTGTCGAACAGGCAGATCCGGTCGACCATCCACAGGTGGGACAGGATCTCCACCCGCTCGGCCTCGGGCAGGATCGGCCGCTGCTCGCCCTTGGAGGCCCGCACCGAGGCGTCGGAGTTGACCGCGACGATCAGCCGGTCGCCGTGGCCGCGAGCCGCCGCCAGGTAGCGCAGGTGGCCGACGTGGAGCAGGTCGAAGGCGCCGTTGACCAGCACCGTGGTCTCGCCGGCGGCTCGCCACCGGTCGCACTCGCCGGCGAGCTCGTCGAGGGCTTTCGGCTTGGCCTCGGGAGCGATCACGCCCCGCCTCCCGACAGCGACCGGCGGAGCTCGTCCGCGGTGACCGTGGCGGTGCCGAGCTTCATCACCACGAGCCCGGCGGCGACGTTGGCGAGCTCCGACCCCTCGAGGGGGGTCGCGCCGGCCGCCAGCGCCGCGGTCAGCACCGCCAGGACCGTGTCGCCGGCCCCGGTGACGTCCGCCACCTGGTCGCCGCCGAAGACCGGGATGTGGACGATCTCGTCGCCGCCGGTGGCCAGGGTCATGCCCCGGTTGCCCCGGGTCGCGAGGACGAAGCGGGCGCCGAGCTCCCGGCGCAGGCGTTCGGCGGCGGCGCCGACCTCGTCGTCTCCTGCCAGCCGGTGGCCGACCGCGGCCTCGAGCTCCTCGAGGTTCGGGGTCGCGCCGTCGACCCCGGCGAAGTCGCCGATGCGGTAGCGCGAGTCCAGGCACACGGCGCCGTCGCCCACCGCCTGCCGCAGCTGGCGGACCAGGCCCGGCCGGACGCAGCCGTAACCGTAGTCGGAGACCGCCACAGCGCGGCAGCCCGCGGCGACCCTCGAGGCCCGGACGGCGACCTCGTCGGCCCAGGGCCCGTCGGGCGCCAGCTCGTCCTCGATGTCGTAGCGCGCCACCTGGTGCTTCAGCGACGACGCGCCGCCGCCCAGGATCCGGACCTTGGTCGGGGTGCGGTAGTCCGGCACCCGGACCAGCGAGCCCGTGTCCACCCCCTGCTCGGCGAGGGCGCGGGCGAGGGCGACCCCCGGCTCGTCGTCGCCGACCGCTCCGACCGCGGTCACCGCGAGGCCCAGAGCGGCGAGGTTGGCGGCGGCGTTGGCGGCGCCGCCGGGAACGTCGCGCTGCCCCTCGTGGCGCAGGATGATCACCGGCGCCTCGCGCGAGATCCGCTTCGGGGTGCCGAGGATGAACCGGTCGAGCACCAGGTCGCCCACCAGCGCCACCGGCGTGCCCGCGAAGCGGTCGACGATCTCGAGCAGGCGGGCCCGATCCGGCATGTGCGGAGTGTAGCGCACCGTTCCGCGTCCGCGTCCGCGTCCGATCCCGATCCCGTTCCCGATCCCCGGATCTTTCCCTTGCCGGTGCCGCTGCGCGCGTGGCCGTGCGTCCCGGGGCACCGGCCTTCTGGGCCGCCTTTGGCGTCCCAGCGTCGATGAGCCGGCGCGGTCGCGCGGAGGCGACGGGGAGGGCTGCGACCGCGCCGTCTCATCGAGCGGCGGCCTGCTTCGCAGCCGGGAGACCCTTTCCGAGGCGCGCTTCCCGTGGAGTGCCCGGTAGCGCCATTGTGCGGGAGGCGCTGCCTGCGGCGAGGGCATTGGGAGCACAATGGCGTACCCGGCACGTCCCGGGGGAGGCGCCCTGCCCGCGCGTCCCGGAGGCGTGGTCCGCTGCCGCTGCCGCTGCCACTGCCACTGCCGCTGGACCGGACCCGGAGCCGGAGACGGACCCGGATTCGTTCGGGAACGGGATCGGGAGCGGGATCGGGATCGACTCAGCTTCGCTTCCGGGCCGGTCGGCGCGTGCGACGAATTGCGGCCACTGTTCGGTCGATGTGCGCAGCACATCAGTTGCAGCGAGCGCCGCCCGGTCGCCGCAGGCGGCCCGGCGGCGCTCGGTGCAGCTACAATCGCGTGTCATGGACACACTCACCCTGTCCCCCCTGACTGCCGCGCTCGCGATGCTGGGCGCTCTCGTCGTGGGCGCGGTGCTCGGGTACGTGGTGGCG
>DATHSO010000082.1:0-19561 GCA_035464095.1 Candidatus Methylomirabilota bacterium
CGAGTGGGGCGAGGTCGGGACCCTGGTCCTGCTCATCGCCGCCACCGTCTGGCTCATGGACGTCATCTCCGCCAAGATCCGCGAGCGCATTGTCTAGCGGAAATTCCCGGCTCTCGCCGTGAGTTTCGGTCGGGCCTGCCGACGCGAAGCCACCGCCCGAGGCGGTGGCGGCGTTGTCGCCTCCGGGCTCGAGCCGTTCCCGATCCCGAGGTGACCCCTCCTCGCGCGGTCGACGTAAGAATGCAAGAACATGACCGGCCATCCCAACATCGCAATCCACCGCAAAGAGAGAGAGAGGCAGAGCCGCAGAGCCATCGCACCATCGCAGGTTGAAACACAAAGGACGCGAAGAACCCAAAGAAACCACGAAGAGATCGCAGTTTCGAACCTCGGATCGTAGAGCTGGAGCGGTGATGGGCTCCAGGCGGAGCGGTTGGGGATTCAGCGGCTCCGAGTCGAACCACGGAGAGCACGGAGGATCCACGGGGAAGCCACAGAGTTACTCCTCTGCGCCTGTGCGTTGATCTGCGATGGTGCGATGTCTTGGCGTCCTCGGCGCCTTCGCGGTTCAAGCTGCGACGGCCGCGTCGCGGTGAGGTGGAGGGCAGGCGGCGCCGGGGCCCCACCCGGGGCGGTTTGGGGCCCTGCCCCGGCGCGCCAAACCGGAGGAAACCTCAATCTCTCGATGAGCTCGACGACCACGTGATCCGAGGATCCCGAAGCTGATTCGACCGATGGAGGTGCCACGGGCGTGCTGGGCGAGCAGGAGCTGCGTGAGACTGTCTGGCACACCCGGCCGGGCGAGGAGGCCGTCGACGAGCTGGCGACCGACCCCGAGCGGGGTCTGAGCGACCAGGAGGCGCGGCAGCGGCTCGAGCGCTACGGTCCCAACACCATCGAGTCGAGCGAGGGGGATCCGTGGTGGCGGATCCTGCTCCGCCAGTTCCTGGACCCGCTGATCTACATTCTCATCGCGGCCGGTATCGTCACCCTGGCGTTCCAGGAGCACGTCGACGCCGCCGTCATCGTGGCCGTGGTGATCATCAACGGCGGCATCGGCTTCTGGCAGGAGCTCCGGGCCCAGAAGGCGATCACCGCCCTGGCGCAGATGAGCGCGCCGCAGGCGCACCTGCGACGGGACGGCCGGGACGTCGACGTGCCCACGGACGAGGTGGTCCCCGGCGACATCGTGCGCCTCGCCTCGGGCGGCCGCGTCCCTGCCGACGTGCGGCTGTTGAGAGCAGACGACCTCCGCGTGGACGAGTCCGCCCTGACCGGCGAGTCGGAGCCGGTGACCAAGCAGACGGAGCCGGTGGAGGACGAAAACGCCGTGCCCGGTGACCAGCTCAGCATGGCCCTCGCGGGGACCAACGTGAACCGGGGCAGGGGGCTCGGCGTCGCGGTCCACACCGGTGAGGCGAGCCAGCTCGGGCGGATCGCCGAGCAGACCCGGCAGGTGGGCCAGGTCCGGACCCCCATCCAGGAGAAGATGGACCGGCTGGGCACGGTGATCGGGGTCGGGATCCTGGGCCTGGCCGGAGTCGTCCTGGGGGTCGGGCTCCTCCAGGGAATGCCGCTCGACGAGATCATGGAGACGGCGGTGGCGATGGCCGTCGGCGCGGTCCCGGAGGCGCTCCCGGTGGTGCTGACGGTGGCGCTGGCGGTGGGCGTCCGGCGCATGGCCCGGCGGCAGGCCGTCATCCGCACCCTGCCGTCAGTGGAGACGCTGGGCTCCACCACCGTGATCGCGTCGGACAAGACGGGCACCCTCACCAGCAACCAGATGACCGTGGGGACCATCGTCGCCGGGGACAACCGCTACGAGGTCAGCGGCAGCGGCTACTCGACCCAGGGGGAGATCTCGCTCGCGCGGGACGAGGGCTCCGAGGTTGAGGGCGACGACCCTGGCGCCGACGGCGGCGTCGCTGCGGACGAGGCGCTCCGGATGGTGCTGCTGGCGGGGCTGCTGGCCAGCGAAACGGAGGCGATCCCGGCGGAGGGAGAGAAGCCGCAGGGCGACCCGACCGAGCTGGCTGTGCTGGTATCCGCAGTCAAGGGGGGGCTGGAGCTGGAACGGACGAGAGCCGAGCACGAGCAGCTGGACGTGATCCCCTTCGAGTCGGATCGGCAGCTCATGGCGGTGCTGAACCGGACCGGCGACGGGACCTGCATCTTCGTCAAGGGGGCGCCCGAGGCGGTGATCGAGCGGTGCAGTCGCCGCCTCGGAGCCAACGGCGAGGTCCAGCCGCTGGACGCCGATGCGGCGCGAGGCAAGGCCCGCGAGCTGGCCGAACAGGGGTGCCGGGTGCTGGCGATGGCCTATCGGCGGCTGGACCGGGAGTCGCTCTCGGACGATGACGTGGGCGGCGAGCTGGTCTTCGCCGGGTTCCAGGGGATCCGCGATCCGCTGCGCCCCGGGGTGAAGGAGGCGGTGGAGGCGACGCGTCGGGCCGGGATCCGGGTGCTCATGCTCACCGGTGACCACGCCGACACGGCCCGTGCCATCGGCCGCGAGCTGGGCCTGACCGAGGACGCGGACGATGCCAAGGAGGGGCGCGAGCTGGCGCGGCTGGATGACTCGGAGCTGGACGACGTGGTCCGCCGGGTGAACGTCTACGCGCGGGTCTCGCCCGAGCACAAGCTCCGGCTTGTGGAGCGGCTCAAGGCCCAGAACCAGGTGGTCGCCGTCACCGGCGACGGCGTCAACGACGCGCCGGCGCTGCAGGCCGCCCACCTGGGCGTGGCCATGGGGCAGGCCGGCACCGACGTCGCCCGCGAGGCCTCGGACATGGTGCTGACGGACGACGACTTCGCCAGCATCACCGCCGCCGTCGAAGAGGGCCGGCTGGTGTTCGAGAACATCCGGAAGGTCGTCTACTTCCTGCTGTCCACCGGGATCGCCGAGGTCGTCACCATCCTGGTCTCCCTCCTGGCCGGCTGGCCGTTGCCGTTCCTGGCGGTGCAGGTGCTCTGGATCAACCTGGTCACCAACGGCCTGCAGGACGTGGCGCTGGCCTTCGAGAAGGCCGAGCCCGGGCTGCTCGACGAACCGCCGCGGGACCCGGAGGAGGGCGTGATCAGCCGGGGCATCGCCTCTCGCCTGGCCTGGATCAGCCTCTTCATCGCCGCGCTGACGCTGGGCGTGTTCTACTGGCTGCTGCAGCGCGACCTGCCCATCGACCAGGTCCGGAGCATGGTCATGACCCAGATGGTCATGTTCCAGTTCTTCCACGTCTTCAACAGCCGGTCCCTCCGCCGCTCCGCCTTCCGCGTGCCGATCCGGGACAACAAGTTCCTCGCCGTCAGCGTGGCGGGGGCGATCCTGGCGCACATTGGCGCGCTGCACCTGCCATTCATGCAGGCGATCTTCTCCACCACGCCGCTGTCGCTCCGGCAGTGGGGCCTCGTGGTGGGGATCGGGTCGCTGGTGCTGCTCGCGGTCGAGATCGAGAAGCTCCTTCTGCGCCGCAGCGGGTTCCCCTCGCGGGCCTGAGGCGGCATCCGTCGAAGACGCCGCGATGTCTTCGCGTCCTTGGCGTCTTCGCGGTTCAGACTGCCATGGCTGCGATGCGGTTGTGCGCGCTCGTCAACGAGGTCAGTGCCCTTCGCCGCTGTACTTCTCGCCGGCTTCGACGGCCACGGCGAGGGTGTTCTCCGGAGTCGGCAGGGGACACGTGGCGTGGGGGGTGAAGGCGCACGGCGGGTTGGTGGCGAGGTTGAAGTCGAGGACGACCTCGGTGGACCCCGGAACCAGGTCGGCCGAGAGGTAGCGCCCGCCGCCGTAGGTGGTGTGGCCGGCGGTCGCGTCCCGGAAGATGATGAAGAGCTCGGTCGAGTCCGGGCTCTCCAGGTAGGGTTCCAGAAAGACGTCGTGGCCGTGAATCGCGAAGCGCAGCACGCCGGGGCCGATCATGACCGTCGGGGTGCCGAGGACGGTGGGGATCTCGACCTCGCGCGGCTCGGCGTAGGGGTCGAGGGTGGCGACCACGCGGTAGGATGGGTCGATGGGGAAGTGGTCGAGGCCGTCGAAGGCCTGTCGCGCCGGGGCCCGCGGGTCCTTGACCCTGACGCCGACCCGGCCCGCGCGCTCGATCAGGTAGAACGAAACCCGCCCCGCCGCCACCACGTCAGGGGCGCCGTCGGCGTCGCTGGCCAGGGGGCCGACCCCAGCCGGACCGCCGTTGACCGTGATGTCGGCCCGGTCCTCGGCCGAGAACCGCACGGTGCCGTCGCCGAGGAGCTCGAGGGCGCCGACCACCGGCGGGGCGCCCTCCGGCAGCCGAATGCCGGCCTCGGGGGCCGAACCGATCGTGTGGACCCCCGGCTCGAGCCAGTGCAGCCCGACCACCGACAGCCAGCCGTCGTCGGCGAGCAACCGGGCCTCACGAGCCGCCCACGCGGCCTTGACCTGCTCCCGGTAGGTCTCGGGCACCTCCACCGGCGCCGGTCCGCAGGCGGTGACGGTGACGAGAAGGGCGAGCACGGCGCACACTGTCGTGGGTCTCATGGTTCCGTTGTACCACGGCCGGCACGACCCGCGTCCGCGTCCGCGTCCGCGTCCGTGCCCGATGTCCGGACCTGGTCGTGAGCGGGAGCGTGAGGGAAGTGGGAGCGAGTCGACGACACCCGCGACGCGTGTGGCTGCTTACCGCAGCTGCCGGTGTCACTGCCACGGTCACGGTCGCTGGATCGTCGGTCGGACGCGGACGCGGACGCGGACGCGGGAGAGACGCCCTACTCCCAGCGGAGCGCGTCGATGGGGTTGAGGTTGGCCGCGCGCAGGGCGGGGTAGAGCCCGGAGCCGATCCCGACCGCCATGGAGACCCCGAAGGCGAGGAGCACGGACCACAGGGTGACCACGGTGGACCAGCCGGCGGAGGCGGCGACGACCTTGGAGATGACGAGCCCGAGGACGACTCCGGCGACCCCGCCGAGGACGCTGATGGCGAAGCTCTCCATGAGGAAGAGCGTCCGGATGTCGGCCCGGCGGGCGCCCATGGCCCGGCGGACGCCGATCTCGCGGGTCCGCTCGAAGACGGTTGCGAGCATGATGTTGGCGATGCCGATGCCGCCCACCAGCAGCGAGATCCCGGCGATGGCCCCCATGACGATGTTGAACAGGCGCTGGGTCTTCCGGCTTTGCTCGAGGAGGGCCTCGGGCACCACGAGCTCGTAGTCGTCCTCGCCGCCGTGGAGGCGGTCGAGGAGCTCGTCGGCGAGGCGGGCGGCCTCGACGGGGTCGGCGTCGTCGGCGAGACGGACGATGATCTCGTCCAGGGGGGCCTCGAGGAAGGGCAGGTCGAGCTTGCGGATGGCCGTGGAGACCGGCAGGTAGATGTCGAGGTCGCTGGAGCCCAGCGCCACCCCCTGGACGCTGGTGTCGCGTCCGGCGGGGGCGAGCACCCCCACGACCTCGAGCCACAGCTCGTTGACCTTGAGCTGGCTGCCGATGGCTTCCTCGGCACCGAAGAGCTGGCGCCGTACGCCCTCGCCGATGACGCAGACCTGGGCGTGGGTGCTGACGTCGAAGGCGTCCAGGAAGCGGCCGCGGGCGAGGTCGAGACTGGTGAGGTCGGCGTAGTCGCTGCCGACGCCGTGGGCGGTGGCGTCGGCGGTGCGCCCGGCTGCCGAGACGGTGTGGGGCTCGACGGTCGTCCGCGGGCAGGTGCGTTCGACGCCCGGTACGGCATCGGCCAACGCGACGGCATCTCGGGGGGAGACCCCCGGCGATTTCTCGCGGACCTCCTCCAGGTCCTCGTCGCGCATCTCGACGTCGCGGATGAGGATGTTGCGCACCCCCAGGCGCTCGATCATGGCCATCGCCTCGCGCTCGGCGCCTTCGCCGATGGACAGCATGGCGATGACCGCCCCGACCCCGAAGATCATCCCGAGCATGGTCAGGGCCGAGCGCAGCTTGTGCCTGGCCAGGTTGTCGAGGGCGGTCCGGAAGGCGTCGGCCAGGGTCACGGCGACGCTCCCGTGAGGACCGGCGGGGCGTGGTCCCCGCCGTCGCCGTCGTTCGGGCGCCGGCCCTCCGCGTTCGGGTCGCGCAGGGCGACGAGGTCGCCTTCGGCAAGCCCTTCGAGCACGGCCACCCGGCCCACCGCCGCGGGCCCGAGTTTCACGGGCACCGGCTCGAAGGCGCCGTTCTCGAAGCGGTACACGACCGGCTCGCCGTCCAGGCTGCACAGGGCCTGGCGCGGCACGGTCAGCGCGCGCTCGAGGTCGGCGACCCGGATCTCGGCGTGGACCCGGGCGCCGGGCTTCATGGTCGTCGGGTCGGTGGCGTCGAGGGCGAGGACCGCGCGGAAGTACTGGACCGGGACCTGGCCGTTGCGGCGGCCGGCCATGGGGTCGACGCTCTTGATGACCGCCGGGTAGGCGGTCAACGGGTCGGCTTCGAGCCAGACCGTGGCCGGCTGGCCCGGCGCCAGGCCGCCGGCGTCGGCCTCGAGGACGAAGACCTCGGCCTGCATCTGGCCGAGGTCCGGGATCTTGGCCAGCGAGCGTCCGGACCACGCCGTGTCGCCGACCCGGACCGGGTTGCCCCGCCAGTCGCGCTCGAGCATGACGATGCCGGCATGGGGCGCCCGGACCTCGAGGGCGCTGAGGCCCTCCTCGGCCTGCTCGACCCGGATCTCGGCCTTGCGCTTCTCGATGGCGAGGAGCTCGATCTCCTTGGCGGACAGGCGGTCCTGGATGTCCTGGGAGGTCCGGGCGTGCTCCGCTCGGGTGGCCGCGAGCTCGGTGTCGATGCGCGACTCCACGATCTCGATCTTCGAGTACAGCTCGAGGTCTGAGGCCTCGAACTCGCGGGCCACGTCGAGCTCGGCGTCGGCCACCTCGGCGTCGAGCTCGAGCTGGCCGGCGGTGGCTTCGCGGCGCCGCTCGGCGCTGTCGATCCGGTGGCCGCCGATGCGCTCGTCGGAGAGCCCGTCGTCGCGGTCCTTCTCGAGCTGGCTCGGGTCGAAGCGGGCGACCACGTCGCCCTCGGCGACCTGGGTGCCGTCCTCGACGATCCAGCTCACCGTCAGGTGCTGCTGGGTCTTCACCGGGGCCGTGATGGGGGTGTCAAGGACCGCGCTGAGATTCCCGTCGGCGGTGATCCTCACCCGGAACTCGGCGCTTCGCACAACGGTGGTGGGGACCTCGGGCGAGCCCGCCCCGAGGCGGGGGACGACCGCTGCGGTGGCGGCCGCGACAACGGCCGCGGCGGCGGCGATCAACCAACCGCGCCGCATCACGACCGCCTCGCCACCGAGATGACGTCGCCCGGCTCGAGACCCTCGACCACCTCGACCCGGTCGTCGCTGCGTTCACCCAGGAGAACCGCCACGGTCCGCCAGCCCGTGAGACCTCTCCGGGAGACCACCGGCGACCCGTCGACGAACCGTACCGCCTCGAGGGGCACCAGGGTGGCGTCGGACCTCCGGTCGACCTCGATGGACCCGCGGAACCGCATGCCGGGTCGCATCCGCTCGGGGTCGGTCTCCTCGAGGGCGATGGCCAGACGGACGATCTTGACGGGGTTGTACCAGCTCTTCTGCTGGACGGTTCGCGAGATCGACTCCACGGTGCCCCGGTACTGGCGGTCGGGGTGCGCGTCGAGGCTCAGGAGCACCTGCTGACCCTCTCGGAGGCGGCCTGCCCTCGCCTCCTCGACCTCGCCGTCGGCGGCCATCCGACTGAGGTCGGGGATCTCGAGGACCGGATCCGCCGCCCAGCAGCTGTCGCCGACCTTCATCTTCTCGTTGCGCCAGTCGGTGACGTGGATGACGATGCCTTCACGGGGTGCGGTCCGGGTCATCCGGCCGATGGCCTGCTCGATCTGTCGGACCTCGGAGGCGACCCGCGCCAGGTCGGCCTCGAGCACCGCCAGCTCCTCAGAGCCGGCCCGGCGGGTCGCCTCGATTCGGCTCGTCACGAGCTCGACCTCGAGCTCGGCGAGCTCGAGGTCGAGACGGGCCTTGGCGACCTCGATGCCGGAGCGCAGCTCGGGAGGCTGATCGGTCAACAGCCGGGCCTTGCGGAGCCGCGCCTCGACCTCCGCCAGGGCGAGGGTGTCGTTGGCCACGGTGACCGCCAGGTCGACCCGCTTCTTCTCGACCTCGGCACGAGCGGTGTCCAGGTCCGCCCGCTTGGTCTGGAGCCGCTGCTGGAGGTCCGAGGTGTCGAAGGCCAGGACCGGGTCGCCGAGACCGACCCGGGTGCCCTCCTCGGCGAGCATGGCGATCTTGAACTGCCAGACATGCGGGACCTGGGGCGGCATGAGTACGGAGGACTCCACCGCGCGCAGGGTGCCGGCGACCTCGACGTCGACCACGAGGTCGCCGCGCTCGACCCGCACCGCGCCCGCCGGAAGCCGCAGGGAGGCCCAAAGCAGCCCGCCCGCGGCCGTGGCGGTGACCGCGACCACCGCCGTCGCAGCGAGGCGGCGGGCCCGGCTCACGATGTCCCCTCCGACGCCGGCGCCAGGGGATCACCGTCCTTGAGCCCCTCGATGACGATGCAGGCGAGGGACGAGCACGGACCCACGACGACGTCGGTCCACGTCCCGTCCCGCCGGTGGGCGCGGGGCGGCTCGGCGATCAGGTCGAGAGCGGCCCGCGGCGCCAGCAGGCCCTCGGTGCGCGCCGTCTCGACCTCGACCCGCACCGACATGCCCGGGACCAGGAGGACCTCGCGCTCCCGGTCGTCGAGCTCGACGACGACGTCGAAGCCGCGGCGCTCGGAGAAGACCCGCTGCTCCCGCGCGATCGGCGTGATGACGGTGATCCGGCCGGCAAGCCGGAGGGACGGTTCGATGTCGGGGGTGCAGGTCGCCGGCAGGCTCGGGGCGATGGCTCCGTCGTCGACGTCGCTCAGGGTCGCCCGGACCCGGAGATTGTCCAGGTCAGGGATCGCCACCACCGTCCAACCCGGGAAGACCGTGTCGCCGACCTGGAACTTCCGGTCCTCCCGAAGGTTCCGCTCGACGACGGCGATCCCGTCCCGGGGCGCGGTCAGACGCAGGGCCGTCAACGCTCCCTCGGCCACAGCCAGCTCGCGCTCGGCCTTACGGACCTGCTCCTCGGCGATCCGGATCTCCGACTCGACAGCCGCGGTCGTCGCTCGCAGGTCGGCCGTGGATTTCGCGTGGTCGGCCGCGGCGCGGGCTCGCGCGAGCTCGAAGGTCCGATACTCGTAGCGACTGCGCACCGACGCCGGCACCTCCGTGTCGAGCTCGGCCTTGGCGAGCGCGATCCGCGCCCGCTCGGCCGCCGCCTCGGCCTCGCGCAGCCGCGCGTCACCGGCGGCCCGAGCCTGGAGCAGGGAGCGACGGGCGCGTTGCACAGCGGTGCGCTGCTGGTCGAGGTTGGCGGTGAAGGCCGAGTTGTCGAACTCGACGATGACCTCGCCCTGGCTGACGGTGGCGCCGTCGTCTACCAGCCGCTGGATCTGGAGCCGGTACTCGGGGGTGCGGGGAACCTTGACCCCGGCGGCGGTGACCGCCTCGAGCTCGCCGGTCAGGAGGTGGCGGCGGACCAGCTGGCCGCGAACGACCCTGAGGTCGTCGGACGGGGCCGCCGGGGTCGGCGGAGCGGAGCAACCCGGGGCGGCGAGAAGGGCGAGCACCACCGCTAGAGCGCTGTTCCAAGAGGCACGAGTGAACCGAGAAGATGACAACACCGTGACAGTCATTTTACGTGATTCGGGCCGCGGGTGTTTGTCGCCCGGACCCGCGTCCGAGTCCGCGTCCGAGTCCGCGTCCGACGGCTGGGTTGGTTCAGACACTCCAGCGCATGCGGATTTGAACCACGAAGAGCACCAAGGGCCACGAAGGAGCCACACTGCGATGTCCGTTGTGGTTTCTTCGCGTTCTTTGCGCTCTTCGTGTTTCTACCTGCGATGGTGCGGCGCCGTATCGTTCGTCGGACGCGGGCACGGACGCGGGCGACTAACTGTGCAGCGACCGCTTGTCCACGGCCAGCGCGGCCTCCCGGACGACCTCGGTAAGGGTGGGGTGGGCGTGGCAGGTCCGGGCCAGGTCCTCGGCGGAGGCCCGCAGCTCCATCGCGACCACGGCCTCGGCGATGAGCTCGGACACCCGCGGGCCGACCATGTGGACGCCCAGCAGCTCGTCGGTGTCCTTGTGGGCGAGGATCTTGACCAGGCCGACCTCGTGGCCCAGGGCCTTGGCCCGGCCGTTGGGCCGGAACATGAAGCGGCCGGTGGCGAAGGGGACCCCGGCCTCCTTGAGCTCGGCCTCGGTTCGGCCGACCATGGCCAGCTCGGGCTCGGTGTAGACCACGTTGGGGATGGCGTCGTAGTTGACGTGGCCCGGCAGGCCGGCGATGGTCTCGGCCACCGCGACCCCCTCGTCCTCGGCCTTGTGGGCGAGCATGGGGCCGCGCACCAGGTCGCCGATGGCGTAGACGTCGGGGAGGTTGGTGCGCAGGTGATCGTCGACCGCCACCCGTCCGGCGTCGTCGAGGGCGATCCCGGCCTCCTCGAGGCCGGCCCCGGAGGTCGCCGGGCGGCGGCCGACAGCGACCAGGACACGGTCGCCCTCGAGGGTCTCGGCGCCGCCCTTCTCGCTCTCGATTGTGAGCTTGACCTTGGTCTCGAGGACCTCGGCGGCGGTGACGCGGGTGTCGAGCCGGATGTCCATGCCCTGCTCGGTGAGCGCCCGCTCGAGGGCCTTGGCCATCTGCTTGTCGGCGAAAGGGGTCACCATGGGCAGCATCTCGACGACGGTGACCTGGGCGCCGAGGCGCCGCCAGACGCTGCCGAGCTCGAGGCCCACCGCGCCGGCGCCGATCACGAGCAGCTTCTTGGGGACCTTGTCGAAGGCCAGCGCCTCGGTCGACGAGACCACCCGCTCGCCGTCCATGGGCAGGAAGGGGAGGGTGGCCGGTACGGAGCCCATGGCGAGGCAGACGTGCTTCGCTTCCAGCTCGGTGACGCCGTCGTCGCCATGGACCGTCACCCGGTTCGCGGCCACGAGCTCGCCGCGGCCGGTGACGACCCGGACCTTGTTCTTCTTCATGAGCAGGCCGACGCCGTCGGTGAGCTCGCCGACGATCCGGTCCTTGCGGGCCATCATGGCCGCCAGGTCGAGGGAGACCTCGCCCGCGACGACGCCGTGCTCGGCGGCCCGAGTGCGGGTCGCCTCGAGGATCTCCGACGACTCGAGCAGGGCCTTGGACGGAATGCAGCCGACGTTGAGGCAGGTGCCGCCCAGGGACCGGTGCTTCTCGACCAGGGCGACCTCGAGGCCGAGCTGGGCGGCGCGGATGGCGCACACGTAGCCGCCGGGCCCGGCGCCGATGACGACGAGGTCGAAGGTGGCCATGCTCAGATCTCCAGCAGCATACGGTCGGGGTCGGCGATGCAGTCGACGATGCGCTTGAGGAAGGTCACCGACTCGCGGCCGTCGACGATCCGGTGGTCGTAGGACAGGGCCAGGTACATCATCGGGCGGATCACGATCTCGTCGTCGACCACCACCGGCCGCTTCTGGATCGCGTGCATGCCGAGGATGGCGCTGCCCGGCGGGTTGAGGATCGGGGTCGACATCAGGGACCCGAAGACGCCGCCGTTGGAGATGGTGAAGACCGCTCCCTGGAGGTCGGCGAGCTGGAGGCTGCGCTCCTGGGCCTTGGCGGCGAGCTCGGCGATCCTCGCCTCGATCTCGGCCATGGACAGGCGGTCGGCCTCGCGCACGACCGGGACCACCAGCCCGTGGTCGGTGGAGACCGCGATCCCGATGTCGTAGTAGTGGTTCGTGACGACCTGGTCGCCGTCGATGGCGGCATTGACCTCGGGCACCGTCTTGAGGGCGTCCACGGCGGCCTTGACGAAGAAGGACATGAAGCCGAGGCCGACCCCGTGGCGCTCCTTGAAGGTCTCCTTATAGCGGGAGCGCAGCGCCATCACCCGGCTCATGTCGACCTCGTTGAAGGTGGTGAGCATGGCACTGGTCTGCTGGACCTCCACCAGGCGCTCGGCGAGGCGCTGGCGCAGCCGCGACATGGGCCGTCGGGTCTGCCGCTCACCGGGCTCGGCGGCCGGCTGCGGCCCCGGCCGCGGCGCCGAGGGCGGCTCCACAGTGGGGGTGGGCGCCGGCTTGGGCGCCGTGGCGGGCCGTCGGTCGAGGAAGGAGATGACGTCGCCCTTGAGGATGCGGCCGTCCTTGCCGCTGCCGGGGATCGCCGACGGGTCCAGGTCGTGCTCCTCGACCAGCCGCCGGACGGCCGGGGTCAGCCGGGACAGGTCGGCCGGCGGCGTCTCGGCTTCCTTCTCGGCGGGTTGCTGCTCCGTCGGTTCCGATCGGGACTCCTTCTCGGGCGGCGTGTCGGGCGGCGTCTCGGCCGGCTCGGCCTCCTCGTCCTTCGCCTCGGCGGCGGCCGGCGCGTCGCCCTCGGCGTCGGTGTCGATGCGGGCCACCACCTGGCCGACCTGGACCGTCTCGCCCTCGCCGACCAGGACCTCCAGCCTGCCCGCCGCGTCGGCGGTGACGTTCATGGTGATCTTGTCGGTCTCGAGGACGAGCAGGGGCTGGTCGGCCGCCACGATGGACCCGTCGGGCACGGACCACTCGGCCAGAAAGCCCTCGCTGATGGACTCGCCGATCTCCGGGATCTTCACGTCAACTGCCATGGTGCGCTCCCGTTGCCTGCCGATCACGAGCGACCCGGGCCTGGAGGCGTGTGCCGCCAGGCGCTCGCCGCAATGCCCTTCGCTTCTTCGTGATGTCGCGGTCGTGGTGGGCTGTGGTCATCTCGCTCCCGTCACTCACCGAGGGTCTCGGCGACGATGGCGTCCTGCTGCTCCCGGTGGACCCGCAGCGAGCCGGTGGCCGGGCTGGCGCTCGCCGCCCGCCCGATGTACCGCAGGGGCCGATCCGGGAAGGCGTGCTGCAGGTGCGGCCTCATGAAGCGCCAGCCGCCGCGGTTCTCGGTCTCCTCCTGCACCCAGGCGATCTCCGACGCGCCCGCGTAGGGCTCGGTGACCTCGGCGAACATGTCGGCGTTGAAGGGGTAGAACTGCTCCACCCGGACGATGGCGACGTCGTCGGTGCCCGTCTCCTCGCGGCCGGCCAGGAGGTCGTAGAAGACCTTGCCGCTGCACAGCACGAGCCGCCGAGGCTCGGCGGGAGGCGCCGGGTCGTCGAGGATCTCCGAGAAGCGACCGCCGACCAGGTCGGCGACCGGCGACACGCAGCGCCGGTGCCGGAGCAGGGACTTGGGCGCCATGATCACCAGCGGCCGCCGGAGGTTCCGCCGCAGCTGGCGGCGCAGGGCGTGGAAGTACTGGGCCGGGGTGGTCAGGTTGCAGACCTGGATGTTCTCCTCGGCGCACAGGGTGAGGTAGCGCTCGAGGTAGGCGCTGGAGTGCTCCGGGCCCTGCCCCTCGTAGCCGTGGGGCAGGAGCATGACGAGGCCGCTGCCGCGCTGCCACTTGTCGAGGGCGGCGGCGATGAACTGGTCGATGATGACCTGGGCGCCGTTGGCGAAGTCGCCGAACTGGGCCTCCCAGAGCACCAGCATGTTGGGCTCGACCAGGGAGTAGCCGTAGTCGAAGCCGAGCACCGCCGCCTCCGACAGCATGGAGTTGTAGACGCAGAACCGGGCCTGGCCGTCGGCGATGTGGTTGAGGGGGACGTAGCGCTCCTGGGTGCGGGTGTCGTACCAGGCCGCGTGGCGCTGGGAGAAGGTGCCGCGGACGCTGTCCTGGCCCGACAGACGGACCGGCGTGCCCTCGACCAGCAGGGTGCCGAAGGCCAGCAGCTCGGCGAGGGGCCAGTCCACGTCGCCGCGCTCGGCGACGATGTCGCGCATGGCGGGCAGCCGCCGGGCGACCTTGCGATTGAGCTCGAAGCCGTCGGGGATCCTCGTCAGGGCGGCGGCCACGGCATCCAGGTCCGCCTCGCTGGTCCGGGTGTCGCCCGGCGAGAAGGTGTAGGGGTTGTTGAGCCCGGTCCACAGCTTGCCGAAGGCGTGCTCGTCGGCGGCCGGCAGCGGACAGCTCTCCTGGACCGCCTTGTGGGCGGCCACCAGCCGGTCCTGGAGCCCGTCCCGGAGGTGGGCGCTGTCGTCGAGGCTGATGCTGTGGTCGGCCTCCAGCCGGAGCTGGTAGAGCTCGCGCACCGGCGGCCGGTTGGTGATCTTCTGGTACATGACCGGCTGGGTGAAGACCGGCTCGTCGCCCTCGTTGTGGCCGTGGCGTCGGTAGCCGATGAGGTCCACCACCACGTCGCGGCGGAACTCCTGCCGGAAGCGGAGCGCCAGGTCCATCACCCACACCACCGCCTCGGGGTCGTCGCCGTTGACGTGGAAGATCGGGGCCTCCACCAGCTTCGCCACGTCGGTGGGGTAGCGGGAGGACCGGGCCTCGCGGGCGGTGGTTGTGAAGCCGATCTGGTTGTTGACGATGACGTGGACCGTGCCGCCGGTCTTGTAGCCGGGAAGCTGCGACAGGTTGAGGGTCTCGGCGACCAGGCCCTGGCCGGCGAAGGCCGCGTCGCCGTGGAGCAGCAGGGGCAGCACCCTGGTCCGGGTGTCGGTGTCGCCGCGACGGCGCTGCTTGGCCCGGGCCCGCCCCTGGACCACCGGGTTGACGGCTTCCAGGTGGCTCGGGTTGGCGGTGAGGCTGATGTGGAGCTCGTGACCCGAGGCAGTCGTGTAGTCCGAGGAGTAGCCGCGGTGGTACTTGACGTCGCCGTCGGCGTAGGGCGTGGTCCGGAGGTTGTCCTCGAACTCGTGGAAGACCATGTCGATGGGCTTGCCCAGGAGGTTCACCAGGACGTTGAGGCGGCCGCGGTGGGACATGCCCATGACCACCTCCTCGGCGCCGGTGGCGGCCGCGGTCTCCATGAGCTGGTGCAGGGCCGGGATCAGCGACTCGTTGCCCTCCAGGGAGAAGCGCTTCTGGCCCTGGTAGCGGGAGTTGAGGAAGGACTCGAAGACCTCCGCGTCGACGAGCTGCTTGAGGATCCTGAGCTTGGTCTCGGGCGGCACCTCGGGTCGGTTGCGCACCGGCTCCATCTCGTGCTGCAGCCAGCGCCGGACGTCGCGCTCCTGGATGTGGACGTACTCCACCCCCACGTGCCGGCAGTACGTGTCGCGGAGGTGGTCGACGAGCTCGCGCAGGGTGATCCGCTGCGGCCCGCCCAGGTGCCCGGTGTCGTAGATCCGGTCGAGGTGCTTCTCCTCGAGGCCGTGGCTGGCCAGGTCGAAGACCGGGTCGTGCCGGTCGCCGCTGCCCAGGGGGTCGACGTCGGCGATCAGGTGGCCGACCGAGCGGTAGGCGAAGATCAGGCTCGCCACCTTGGACTGGTCGGCGGCCTCCTCGGCCGACGGCGGACCCGAGCCCGCGGCCAGCTCGAAGCCCGAGAAGAAGTGCCGCCAGCCCTCGGCCAGGGACGACGGGTCCCGCCGCCACTGGCGGTAGAGCTCGTCCACGTACTCGGGGCTCGAGGTCAGCGAGAGGCTCCCGGGATCGGTCATCGACGATGCGTCTGGTGCCACCCTGGATCGCTCCTTCAACGGACGGTGCTCGGCGGGTCGGACCGCCCACCGCCGGTACAAACAGCGTGGTGCTCGTGATTATGCCACTTCCGGGGGCGAGCCGTGACCGGGGATCGCGTAGACTCGTCGGGTCGATCCCCGGGGAGGAACAGCCATGGCGCGCACATCGACCGTCATCGTCAGCCTGCTCCTGGCCGTGCTCGTGGTGCTGGGGGTCCTGGGCCTGATCTACGGCCCCGGCCTCTACCGCGAGGGCAAGGCCCTGGTTGGGCCGATCGTCGAGCTCAGCCAGGTCGAGGACCAGCTCGCCGCCCTCGACGCCGAGATGCCGTTCACGCCGCCGGAGGACCTGGTGGTGCCCGAGGACCGCTTCCGGGTCTTCCTCGACATCCGCCGCGAGCTGCTGCCGCGATACACCGCCTGGCAGGAGCTGGAGAGCCGCCTCGAGACCTCCGGCGAGGAGGACTGGCAGACCGCCAAGGAGGTCCTGGCCCAGGTCCGCGAGGTCGCGGCCGCCCAGCGCGCCGCCCTCGCCTCGCACCGCATGCCGCCGGCCGAGTTCAACTGGATCGAGGACCGGGTCTACGGCGACTGGGCGCGGGCCGTCGCCTCCAGCCCGGAGAGCCGGGCGGTGACCGAGGCCCTGGCCGAGGCGGCCCGGGAGGACCTCGCGGTCCTCGACGAGCTCGACCGCCGCCACGGCCCGTCGGCGGCGTCCCGCGAGCTTCGAAGCCGCCTCGAGGCCCGGGTCTCGGCCGCCGACGATCCGGCGGCCGCCACCGTCGAGGGCGTGCCGGAGGCCAACGCGCGCCTCTTCTGGACGAACCGGGAGGTCATCGACGAGCTCGACCTGGAGCGCTACTCGGACCTCCACGACCTGCTTCGCGAGTCCGGCAAGGTCGAGATCCGGGTCGGCGAGGAGTCGTAGGCCGGGGCCTCAGCCCTCGGACGGCAGCCAGTCCGGGGCGCTGGGCCCGAGCTCGCGGAACCGCTGCCACAGCTCCGGGGTGACCCGGCGTGCCTCCTCCGCGAGGGCGCGGGCGTCGACGGTGGTGAGCCGGTGGTCGGCCATGAGCAGCCGCCCGCGGGCGACGGTGTGGCGCACCGGCATCGCTGCGGCGCCGTAGACCAGGTGGGCGAAGACATTGTCCCGGGTCACCGGCGTCGGCGGGGCGGCGTCGAGCACGCACAGGTCCGCCGGCGCCCCCGGGACCAGCCGCCCGAGCAGGGGCTCGTCGAGGAGGTCGCCGGCAACCGCGGCGTTGGTGGCGAGAAGCTCGGGCACGACCTGGAATCCGGCGGTGGGGTCGCGGCGGCCGCCCCGGACGGCGAGGAAGGCCGCCCGCAGCGACGCGAGCACCGCGGAGGACATGCCGTCGGTGCCGAGCCCGATCCGGCAGCCGTCGGCGGCGGCGGCGTCCAGGTCGAGGCGGCCGACGCCGTTGTTGGCGTTGGACTCGGGGTTGTGGACCAGGACCGCGTCGCCGTCGGCCAGGCGCCGCCGGTCGGCGGCGCCGAGGTGGACCCCGTGGACCGCCAGGGTGCGGTGGTCGATGAGGCCGTGGGCCGCCAGCCGCTCCACCGGCCCGGCGCCGTAGGCGAGCTTGGAGATCCGGAGGTCGAGGGCGTCCTCGGCCACGTGGAGGTGGCAGCCCATGCCGTCGAGCCGGCGCCGGGCGGCGGCTTCCAGGGTCTCGTCGGTCACCGTGAAGCTGGCGTGCAGGCCGAGCATGCCGCGCACCCGGGGGTGGTCACGGCGGGTGGCGGCGAACCCGAGGTTCTCGTCGAGGCCGCGCAGGGCCTCGTCGTGGCCGTTGCGGTCGCTGACCTCGTAGCACAGCACCGCCGACAGGCCCGCCGCCTCGACCTCGCCGGCGATCAGCTCGAGGCTGCCCTCCAGGCACGACGGCGAGGCGTGGTGGTCGAAGACCGTGGTGACCCCCCAGCGGATGGAGTCGGCGAGGGCGAGGGCCGCCGACAGCCGGACCGCGTCGCGGTCGAGGGCGCGGTCGAGCCGCCACCACAGACCGTCCAGGACCTCGCCGAAGTCGCCGAGCCGCCGGCCGGGGTCGAGGCCGCGGGCCAGGGACGAGTAGAAGTGGTGGTGGAGGTTGACCAGGCCCGGCAGCACCAGGCCGCCGCCGGCGTCGACTCGCTCGGCGTCGGGGAAGCGGCCCCCGAGCTCGTCGGCGGGTCCCACCGCGGCGACCCGGCCGCCCGACCAGACGACCGCGCCGTCGACGACCACCTCGGGGTCGGCGAAGGCGGTGATCACGGTGCCCGGGCCGAGGACGGTCGTGCGGTCCTCGGGACTGGGCGTGCCGGCGGTCACGGGGCGCCCCGCAGGATCCAGCGGCCGTGGCCGGCCGGGGCGAACAGCTCACTTCCCTCGGCGTCGCGCTCGAAGACCGCCCGGCCGCGAACGTAGGTGGCGCGCACCCTCCCGGTCAGCTCGAGGCCGTCGAAGGGGGTGGAGCGGTTGAGGCTGTGGAGCTCCGAGGCGCGCACCGTCCACCGGGCCTCGGGGTCGAGGACCGCGAAGTCGGCGTCCAGGCCCTCCCAGAGGCCGCCCTTGCGGTGGTCGATGCCGAACAGGCGGGCGGGCCGGGCGGAGGTCAGCTCGACCAGGCGCTCCAGAGTTAGGCGCCCCGCGACGACACCCTCCGAGTAGAGGTAGGGGAGCAGGGTCTCGACCCCCGGCACCCCGCCGTAGTCGGTCCAGATCGAGCCGGTGCTCTTCTCCTCGGGCCACTGGGCCGGGGCGTGGTCGGTGGCGACGAAGTCGATGTCGCCGTCGGCCGCGGCCTGCCACAGCCGGTCGCGGTCGGCGGCCGACTTGACCACGGGGGCGGTCTTGAGGATTGAACCCCGGCCGACCAGGTCGTCGAGGGTGAAGTGGAGGAAGTGGGGGCAGGTCTCGGCCGAGACCGGGACGCCGTCCCGGCGGGCGTCGGCGATCACCTCGACGGCGGCGGCGCTCGACAGGTGGACCACGTGGGCCCGGGCGCCGGTCGCGCGGCAGGCGCCGACAACCGCGCGAACCGCGGCGACCTCGGCGAGCACCGGCCGCGACGCGGCGTAGTCGGCCGGGCCGTCGCCCCCGGCAGCCCGGATCTCGCGGGTCAGCTCGCGGACGATCACCGCGTCCTCGGCGTGGACGCCCACCGGCACCGCGAGCTCGGCGGCCGCCTCCATGACGGCGGTGAGCTGCTCGTAGTCGAGGGCGGTGAAGCTGTCCATGCCCGACAGGCAGTAGACCTTGACGGCGGCGACGCCCGCTGCCGCCAGGTCCTCGAGGCGGTCGCGCCAGTCGGCCCGCTCCATGGCGTTGCCCGAGACCCCGCCCCAGAGCATGAAGTCGACGTGGGCCTTGGGTTGGATGGCCCGGACCTTGGCGGCCAGGCTGTCGGCGTCCACCACCGGCGGGATCGAGGTGCAGGGCATGTCGACCACGCAGGTGACCCCGCCGGCGGCGGCCGCGGCGGTGCCGCTCGCGAAGTCCTCCCGGTGGGTGTAGCCGGGGTCGTCGAAGTGGACGTGGCCGTCGATGGCGCCGGGGAGGACCAGGCCGCCCCTGAGGTTGACCCACCTCTCGTCGCCCGCCGCGGTCTCGCTGCCGGCGTCCAGGATCTCGGCGAAGCGGCCGTCCTCGACCACGATCTCCGCCGGCCGTGTGTCGTTGTCCCCCGCGGGGATCCGCAGGTTCACGAAGCGTGTTCGCATTCTTCCTCCGTGGGGTTCATTGTATCCCGCGTCGCCCCCGCTCTCCTCCCGCGTCCGCGTCCGCGTCCGCGTCCGTGCCCGACGATCGACACAGCGACAGTGACAGTGGCAGCGTCAGTGGCAGCGTCAGCGATCAGTGGCAGCGTCAGCGAGCAGGGTCGGTGATCAGGGGCAGCGATCAGCAACCAGCGATCAGCAAACAGCGATCGGCGACCAGCGATCAGCAACCAGCGACCAGCGATCAGCGACAGCGGCCGGCACCGGCTCCGGGTGCGGGTCCGGGTCCTGGCGCGGCTCCGGGTGCGGGCCCGGGTCCTGGCGCGGCT
>DATHSO010000083.1:0-2732 GCA_035464095.1 Candidatus Methylomirabilota bacterium
GAGGGTCTTCCGGCTTCGAGGCAGGCCGCCGCTCGATGAGACGGCGCGGTCGCAGCCATCCCCGTCACCCCCGCGCGACCGCGCCGGCTCATCGACGCTGGGACGCCAAAGGCGGCCCAGAAGGCCGGTGCCCCGGGACGCACGGCCTCGCGCCCAGCGGCAGCGGCAGCGGCACTCCGCCTCGGGTACACTGTGCACCGGACGGCGGATGGTTCAAGCAACGACCATGCAGAGCTTCGGCAAGTACGTGCTCGTGGACCACATCTCCTCGGGGGGCATGGCCGACGTCTACCGCGCCAAGGTCCAGGGCATCCGCGGCTTCACCAAGACCGTCGCCATCAAGCGCATCCACGAGCACCTCCTCGAGCGGACCCGCTTCCTGCGGATGTTCACCGACGAGGCCAAGATCGCGTCGCGGCTCGTGCACCCCAACATCGTCCAGATCTACGATCTGGGCGAGGTCGACTCGATGCCCTTCATCGCCATGGAGTACGTGTCGGGCCGCGACCTGTACCGGGTCCTCAAGCGGCTCGCCGCCATGGACCGGCGCTTCCCGTGGCGGCTGGCTACCCTGGTCATCAACGACGTCTGCACCGGGCTCCAGTTCGCCCACGACTTCCGCTCCCCCGACGGCCAGCCCCAGGAGATCGTCCACCGCGACGTCAGCCCGCGCAACATCGTGCTCTCCTACGACGGTGAGGTGAAGCTCACCGACTTCGGCGTGGCCCGCGCCCGCGATCGGGAGGAGCACACCGAGCACGGGGTCATCAAGGGCAAGGTCCGCTACATCAGCCCCGAGGGGGCCCGCGGCGACGAGGTCGACCGCCGCTCCGACATCTTCTCGCTGGGCATCGTGCTCGCCGAGATGCTGACCATGGCGCCCCTGCGCGACGCTCCCAACGAGATGGTGATGCTGCTCGACATCCGCAAGGGCAACATCGACCGCGGCCGCATCGACGCCCTGCCCGAGGCCCTGCGCGCCGTCATCGACCGCGCCATCGCCACCGACCCCGACGACCGCTACCCCACCGCCGAGGCCATGCGCGAGGACCTCATGTCCCGGGTCGACCCGGCCACCCAGCCCATGACCAAGGCCGAGGTGGCGACCTTCATGCACGCCCTGTTCGCCGACGACATCGAGCGCGAGAAGCGCAGCGACCTCAAGGCCGAGAAGGACCTCCTCCGCGAGCTCCAGCTCCAGGCCGAGGCCGAGCAGGAGGCCCACCGGTCGGCGCGCCCCGGCGGCTCACCGGCCACCGCCGTCAACCCCCTCAACATCTTCGCCGACCGGCTCCCGGGGCCGGTGGCCATCCCCGCCATCGAAACGCCGGTCGCACCCGAAGGGCCCCCGTCCTTCACCGGCAACCTGGCCAAGCAGTCCCTGTGCAGCCTCTTCCACTGGCTCGCCGAGAACCGCGAGGCCGGCCGCCTCGACCTCATCCGGGAGCCGGTGCGCAAGGCGGTCTACTTCGAGGAGGGCCACCCCGTCTTCGCGAGCTCGAACATCGAGAGCGAGCGATTCGGGGAGTTCCTGGTGGCGCGCGGCGAGCTGTCGCGGGAGCAGCACGCCGAGGTCCTCGACTTCGCGGCCCGCAAGGGGATGCGCTTCACCGAGGCCCTGCTCGCCCTCGACGTCATCACGGCCAACCAGTTCTTCACCTTCCTCGGCGCCCAGGTCAGGGACCGCATCCTCGACCTCTTCACCTGGACCTCGGGCACCTTCGCCCTGTTCCCCGACTCCAAGCCCACCGACCCCGTGCTGCCGCTCAACCTGCGCAGCCACACCCTGATCCACGAGGGGGTCCAGGAGCGGCTGCCCCTGGGGATCGTCCGCCGCAAGATGCGCGACCTCGGCCAGCGCCGGGTCATGCGGCGGGGCAACGGCATCCCCGCCGACCTCCACCTGTCGGGCCGCCAGCTGCGGATCGTCCGCACCATCGAGGACGAGCGGCCCACCGTCGCCGAGCTCGTCCAGCGCGAGCGCGACGAGGAGTGGATCTTCCGGCTGCTCTACATGCTGGTCGAGATCGAGCGCCTGGAGCTGGCCGCCGCCGACGCCTGAAACAGGGGCAGCGGCAGGGGCAGCGAACAGCGAGCGAGGCCAGGGCAGCGGCCAACATGATCACCTCCGGGACGCGCGGGCAGAGCGCCTCCCCGCTACTCTTCGCCCCGAAACGACGCGGGACCGGTGCCTGGCTCCAACTTTGTTCGCCGCGAACAAAGTTGGGTGCCTGGCATCCGCTCCCATCGCGTTCCGGGACGCTTGGTGCGAGTGGCATCGGGCCGGCGAGGACGCCGGCCCCACAATGGCGTCTCGTCTCCGGCAGCGAGGCAGGCCGCCCGTCGCCACGACCTCGGATCATGATCTCGTGAGCCCGACACCCTCGCGTACCCGGTGGCGGTCGGCGCTGGCGTGGCTGGCGGCGGCGCCCCTGCTGTGGCTGGCGGCGGCCGCGGTTGACCGCCGCACCGAGGTGGTGGTGGAGAACCTCGGCGACCGCCTGCGGGTCGTGGTGGCCGGCACCGAGCTCGAGGTCCCCGCCGCCGTCCGGCAGCTCGACCGGATCGCCCTCCACGCCGCCGCCTCCATCGACCCGCCGGGCGGCCGTGCGATCGTCCTGGCCCACGGCAGCGCCAGGGAGCGCTGGCCCCTGCCCCACCGCTTCGAGCTGGCCCCGGGCTCGCCACCGCCGGTCGGCGACTGGTGGGTCGACGGTCGGCTGCCGGTGGAA
>DATHSO010000084.1:0-5533 GCA_035464095.1 Candidatus Methylomirabilota bacterium
CAGACGGCCCGCGGCCAAAAAAAGAACTCATGACGGTTCGTCGTCCACGTGGACGACGGCGACCGCGCAGCGGCCGCCGTCCTCAGAGCGCAACTCGTCGAAGCTGAGCAGTCGCGCCATGGCGATGCCGCGACCGTGGGCGTCGAGGACCCGGCCCGGGTCGATCTCGAGGAAGGGCTCGGGCTCGAAGCCGCGGCCCTGGTCCCGGATGGTGAAGACCACGGAATCCTCGGTCCGCTCCACCTCCACGGAGGCCCGCCGGTCGGCGAAGCGGGGGTCGGCGAGACGGCGCTCGATCTCGTCCCGCCAGGTTCGGGTCTGGAGCAGCCGGCTCTTCTGGTCGTACCCGATCTCCAGGTTGCCGTGCTCGACCGAGTTGACCAGCAGCTCCGACAGTCCGGTCACGACACGGTCCGGGTCGGGGCAGGTCTTGGCCAGGAGCGCGCCCAGGCTCATGGCCTGCTCGGGCGAGGCGAAGTCGAAGCGCGCCTGTCGGGCCAGGGCCAGGGTGTCCGCGTCCGATCGGATGTTCCGGCTGAGCTCCTGCACGTGCCGCCAGTCGGCTGCGGCCGATCGGATGATCGAGACCAGGACCGCCGCATCCACCGGCTTGGGCATGTAGGCGTAGGCACCGGCGTCGATGCCCTCGACGATCTGCCGCGGCTCGGCCGCCACGGTGAGGATGATCACCGGGAGCAGGGCCAGCTCCCGCCGCCGCTTGATCCGGCGCAGCAGCTCGAGGCCGTCGAGGCGAGGCATGATCCGATCGGTAACCACCACGTCGGTGCCGACCGACGGCCCCTCGAGCTCGGCCCAGGCCCAGGCCCCGTCCTCGGCCTGGGTGACCTCCATGTCGGCCGAGGCCAGAACCTCGGCGAGGACCTGTCTGAGACCCGGGTCGTCCTCCACGAGCAGCACCTTGATCGAGGTCGTGGAGCCGCGGGGATTGGATTGCGGCATGGTCACCCGCTCATTGTGCCACGCCCCGCCTGCCGTCGCGCCGGCAATGTCGGCCGCGATCTGCCCGGCGTCAAGCGGACTGCAAGTCCTCGAGGCGCGCCCGGACCTTGGCGGCGTGGCCCTTGGCCCGGACCTTCTTCCAGTGGTGGGCGACCCGGCCCTGGGGATCGATGATCACCGTCGACCGGATGACGCCCATGGTCGTCACCTCCCGGTGTAGTATCGCTTCGATCAACACGCGGCGGCGGCGATCGCTTCAACCGCCGACCGAGTCCTCGCCACGAAAGGAGATCCCCATGATCCGCACCCCGGTCCGAACCGCTGCCGTCTCCAGCCTCGCGCTGCTGCTCCTCGCCGCCGCGCCGGTGCTCGCCGCTTCACAGCCGCAGCTCGAAACCACCGGCGACGCCGCCAAGCCCCACCCCGCGCTGCTCGACCCGAGCCTGGCTGTCGAGCGGGCGCCCGACACCTTCCGGGTGAAGCTCGACACCACCAAGGGCGACATCGTCATCCGGGTCCACCGCGACTGGGCCCCCCACGGCGCCGACCGCTTCTACAACCTGGTCAAAATCGGCTACTACGACGGCGCCCGCTTCTACCGCGTCATCCAGGGCTTCATGGCCCAGGTCGGCTTCGCCGCCGACCCGCCGGTATCGGCCGCCTGGTCGGCCGCCCGCATCCCCGACGACCCGGTCGTCAAGGCCAACACCCGCGGCATGGTGACCTTCGCCCAGCCCGCGAGCCCCAATGCCCGCACCGCCCAGTTCTTCATCAACTACGGCGACAACTCGTACCTGAAGGAGCACGGCGCCTTCGCACCCTTCGGCGAGGTCGTGTCGGGCATGGAGGTGGCGGACGCCCTGTACTCGGGCTACGGTGAGGGCGCGCCCTCGGGCCGGGGCCCCAGCCAACCCCGCATCGCCCGTGAAGGCAACGCCTACCTCGACGCCGGGTTCCCGAAGCTCGACGCCATCGAGCGGGCCACCATCCTGCCCGACGAGCCCGACGAGGAGCCGGCCCCCGAGCGCTGAACCTGTATCATCGAGCCCGGGAATGAAGCCTGACCGCCGCCACCCCGAGGGCCGCCGACCCGCGTTCGCCGACGTCGCCGAGCGGGTTCTCAGGCTGGCGGTGGGCCGCGGGCTGCTCGGACCCGAGGAGGCCGAGTCGACCCTGGCCGAGGTTCGCGAGCAGCTGGCCGACGGCAGCCTCTCCGAGCCGACCCTGCGCGGCTTCCTGGCCCGCGACCGGGTCGACGACGACACCCTCGCCAAGCTCGCCCGCGAGGCCGAGGCCCTCGACCTCGCCAACGAGATCGTGGTCGACGACACCTCGGTGGACGGGTCGCCGCGGCGCCCGGACCGCCCCCGCTCCGAGGACCCCTTCGAGCGCTTCCCGGTCACCGAGTGGGACCGCTACGAGATCGAGGAGTTCATCGGCCGAGGCGGCATGGGGGACGTCTACAAGGCGAGGGACCCCCGCCTCGGCCGGTACGTCGCCCTCAAGTTCCTGCGCCGCGACGATCCCGACCTCGTGGAGCGCTTCACCCGCGAGGCCCAGTCCCAGGCCCGCATCGACCACGACAACGTCTGCCCGGTCTACGAGGTCGGCGAGATCGAGGGCCACTCCTACATCGCCATGCAGTACGTGGCCGGCGGCTCGCTCAAGCAGATCTCCGACCTGCTGTCGCTGCGGCAGAAGGTCGAGATCATGGTTGCCGTCGCCGAGGCCCTCCACGCTGCGCACCTCGCCGGCCTCATCCACCGCGACATCAAGCCCGGCAACATCCTGGTCGAGCACCAGCCGGACGAGGGCTGGCGGCCCTTCGTGGTCGACTTCGGCATCGCCCGGGACCTGGACAGCCACGACCTCACGGTCACCGGGATGGTCCTGGGCACCCCCGCCTTCTGCGCCCCCGAGCAGGTCCGCGGCGAGACCGGCAAGCTCGACTGGCGCACCGACGTCTACGGCCTCGGCGCCACCCTGTACTGGTTCGTCACCGGGAGGACCCCCTACGAGGGCGGCTACCCCGAGATCATCACCGGGGTCACCGAGCGCGAGCCCGACCCGCCCCACCGCCACAATGCGGCGATCCCCGCCGACCTCGACACCATCGTCCTCAAGTGCCTGGAGAAGGAGCCCGATCGGCGCTACGCCACCGCCCGGGAGGTCGCCGGGGACCTGCGGCGCTTCCTCGCCGGCGAGCCCATCCAGGCCCGGCCCGCGAGCCTGCTCTACAAGGTCGGCAAGAAGGTCCGCAAGCACAAGGTCCTGACCGCCGTGGCCGCGGCCGCGCTCGTGGTCATGGCGATCCTGACCGCCCTCAGTATCCGCGCCGAGATCGAGGGGCGACGCCGGGCCACGGTCGCCCAGCACTTCGTGGAGCAGGCCAAGGAGATCGAGAGCATGGCGCGGGTGTCGGCGATGATGCCTCTGCACGACCGCTCCTCCGAGCGCGAGGCCATCCTGGCGAGGATGGCCTCCATCACCGACGACATGACCCGGTTCGGCACGGTGGCTGCGGGACCGGGCCACTACGCCCTGGGCCGCGGTTACCTCATCCTCCAGGACATCGACGAGGCCGAGCGCCACCTCCGCACGGCGGTGGACCGGGGCTACGACTCACCTGGGGTCTCCTACTCCCTGGGGCTGGTCCTGGGCCAGCTGTACGAGCGCGAGCTGCGGCTCGCCCGGCGGCTCGCGGACCCCGAGCTGCGGAGCGAAAGGCTGGCGGAGATCGAGAACCGACTGCGCGACCAGGCGCTGGAGCACCTGCGTTCCTCCGCCGGTCTCGGCCTCGAGGCCCCCGACTACGTCGAGGGCTTGATCGCGTACTACGAGGGCGACCTCGAACGGGCGCTGTCCTTCGCCGAGCGCGCCTACGCCGAGGCGGACTGGCTCTACGAGGCCCGCAAGCTCGAGGGTGACATCCGCCTCGAGATGGGCACCGAGCTCGGCCAGGCTGGCGACCTCGACGGCGCCTTCGAGGCCCTGAGGCGGGCGGGTGCGGCCTACGAGGCGGCCGCGGAGATCGCCCGCTCGGACCCCACCATCCACGAGGGCGACTGCGGCCGGTGGACGGCGGTCATGGAGCTCGAGGGACGACGGGGCGTCACCGCTCGCGACGCCTTCTCCGCCGCGGTCGAGGCCTGCGGTCGGGCGGTGGCCATCGACCCCGGCCGGGCCGACGTCCACGAGCGAATCGCCCGGCTGCACTGGCAGCGAGCCGATGTCGCCAACGACCACGGCGAGGACCCGGCCCCCTACCTGGACAGCGCCGTCGCCGCCGCCGAGCGCGCCATCGCCATCGACCCGACGAGCGCCGTCGCCCACGCCACCCTCGGCGGAGCCCTCATCGTCGCCGCCCAGCACCGCCAGGACCACGGCGAGGACCCGCGCGCCGAGCTTCTCAGGGCGATCGAGAGCCTCGAAAGCGCTGTGGAGCTCGACCCGTCCGCGGCCCTGTCCCACGACGACCTCGGCTACGCCTGGGAGCGCACCGCCCGGTACGAGATGAGCGTCGGCCTCGACCCCAGGGCCTCGCTGGAGCGGGCCCTCGAGTCCTATGGCCGGGCCTCGGCTCTGCAGCCCGGTTACGCGAACGCCTACAACAACGCGGGCATCGCCCGCTGGCGTCTGGCGGTGTACGAGCACCGCACGGGGGCCTCACCGTTGAGCACCCTGGCCGAGGCCATCGCCTCCTTCGACCGCGCCGTGGCCGAGAACTCGAACTACCACTACGCCTACGCCAACAGGGGCCTGGCCTGGCGGACCCTCGCCCTGCTCCAGCTGGAGTCGGACCGCGACCCCATGGAGGCTGTGGCCGCCGCGCGCTCCGACCTGGGCCGGGCCCTGGCCCTCAACCCCCGGATCGCCTTCGCCTACCCCGAGCAGGCGGCCGCCGAGGTCATCGCGGCCCGCTGGACCATGGCCCGCGGCGGCGACCCGGAGGCTCCGCTTCGCGCCGCCGCCCGGGCGGCCGAGCGCGCCCTCCAGGTCAACCCCGGCAACGCCGTCGCCTACCAGAGCCTGGCCGAGGTGCACCGTTGGCGAGCCGAGTGGGCGCTCAGGAGCGGGCGCCCCGTCGGCCACGAGGTTCGCGAGGGCCGGCGCTCCGCCGCCGAGGCCCTGCGCCGCAACCCGGGCCTGGCCGCCGCCTGCCTCACCGACGCCGCCCTACTCGCCGTCCAGGCCGAGGCCGATCCCGCCCGGAGCCCCGAGCTGCTGCGCGAGGCCCGAGCCCGCCTCGTCGACGCCGAGCGCCTCAACCCCCTGATCAGCCGGGACGCCGAGCCGATCGAGGCTCGGCTGGCTCGCCTCGAGGGGCGGTGAGCAGGGGCAGCGAACAGGGGCAGCAATCAGCGACCAGCGATCAGCAATCAGCTATCAGCCCCCCACCCTTGTTGCCCCGGGAGACACCGGGGAAGTAACACAAAACTGGTTCTAGCAGAACTCCCCGGCCAAGTCCCCGAGGGTGTTACTTAGGAGCAATCAGCGATCAGCGACCGGCAACCAGCGATCAGCAACCAGCGATCAGCAACCGGCGGCAGCGACCAGCGCTAGTGACCGGGAA
>DATHSO010000085.1:0-36154 GCA_035464095.1 Candidatus Methylomirabilota bacterium
ACGGCCCGTCGACTACCTCCTCCCCGTGAACGACTCGGAGGTGAGCATGCCGGCAGGCCGCGCCGGGGGGTCAGCGGCGGCTACCAGGGGCCAGCAACCAGCTATCAGGGGCAGCGACCCGGGACAGCGATCAGCGACCAGGGATCAGCGGCAGCAACCGGCGACAGCGACCAGCCCCGGGCCCGGGTCCGGACGCTGATCTCTGCCGCTGACCCTGATCACCGTCCCTGCTCGCTGGTTGCTGTCCCTGGTGGCTGATCGCTGATCGCTGATCGCTGATCCCCCCGCCGGGTTGTCCTCTCCCGGCTGCCCCTGTACACTCCGTCCAACCCCGTCCACGCGGGAAGGAGAGTTCCCATGGGAATCAACAAGGTCATTCTCGTCGGCAACGTCGGCCGCGACCCGGAGATCAAGTCGCTGCCGAGCGGTGTCCGCATCGCGACCTTCTCGCTCGCCACCACCGACCGGCGCTCCAAGGACGAGAGCGGCAACCCCCGCACCGAGTGGCACAACATCGTCGCCTGGGATCGGCTCGTGGACGTGATCGAGCAGTACGTGACCAAGGGTAAGCAGCTCTACATCGAGGGCCAGATCCGGACCCGAAGCTACGAGCAGGACGGACAGAAGAAGTACTTCACCGAGATCCACGTCCGGGAGATGGAGCTGCTCGGGGGACGGCCCTCGGGCAGCAGCGGCTCGCGGGACCAGGGCCCCGGCAGCAGCTTCCCGGACGACAGCGACGACGTCCCGTTCTGAGCTCGACCGGCACCCGTCCACCCCCCCCCGCCCTCCCGCCCCGCGCGGGAGGGCGTTTTCCATGCCCGAGCGGAGCTAACCCTTGACAACGGTTGACCTTCCAGATAGATTTGCAGTTCCTGCCGTTGGGAAGGAGGAGCGGATGATCAAGTCGGATCTCGTGGAGAGGGTGATGGCGGCCACCGACCTGCCAAAGCCGAAGGCCACCGACGCCGTCAACGCGCTTTTCGAGGGGATGAAGGAGGCGCTGCTGCGCGGCGACCGCATCGAGCTCCGCGGCTTCGGGGTCTTCCAGGTCAAGGACCGCAAGCGCGGCATCGGCCGCAACCCGAAGACCGGCAAGGAGGTCGAAATCCCCCCCGGCAAGACCATCCGCTTCAAGCCCGGCAAGTCCCTGCGCAACATGAGCTGAGCGTGCGCCCGGCCGAGAGCATGGCTCCCATCGGCCCCGACGGTGCCGTCGGGGCCGATTTCACGTCCGCTCCCCGGTACCGGCCCCGCTGGTGGCTGCACATCCTGCTCTTCGTCCTCACCCTCGCGACCTCGACCTTCATGGGCGCCATCTTCTACGGCTGGGTGCCCATCGAGCTCGTGGCGCTGGGATGGCCCGAGCTGGCCTTCCATCCGGTGTTCATCACCGAGGGTCTCAAGTTCGCTGTGCCTCTGCTGCTGATCCTGCTCTGTCACGAGATGGGGCACTACGTGGCCGCGCGCCGCCACGGTCTGCTCACGACGCCGCCCTTCTTCCTGCCCATGCCGGTTCCCCTGCCCTTCAGCCCCGGCACCTTCGGCGCGGTGATGCGGATCCGCCAGCCCATCGTCACCCGCCCCCAGCTCCTGGACATCGGCGCCTGGGGGCCGATCGCCGGCTTCGTCGTCACGGTTCCCACCCTGCTCGTTGGCCTCGCCCTGTCGCAGACCCGCGAGTTTCCCCACGACGCCCCGCTGATCTACTTTTCCGAGCCGATCCTCTTCAAGCTGGCAGCCCGGGGGCTGTTCTTTCCCGGCCTGACCGGCACCGAGGACATCTACCTCCACCCGATGGCCTGGGCGGCGTGGTGGGGCCTGCTGGTCACCGCCCTCAACCTCCTGCCCTTCTTCCAGCTCGACGGCGGCCACATCGCCTACGCCATGTTCGGCGGCCTCCATCGGCGCTGGGCGCGGCGGCTGCTCGCGGTGCTCGTCGTCCTGGCCGCCTTCTGGCCCGGCTGGGCGATCTGGGCGGCGATCCTGGTGCTGGTCGGCCCCGAGCACCCGCCGATCTTCGACGAGCGAACGCCCCTGGACCCGCGACGCCGAGTGGTCGGCTGGGTCGCCGTCGCCATCTTCGTGCTGAGCTTCAGCGTCGTGCCCATCCGGCTGTGGTGACCGGCTACAATCCGGGTTGATGCATCCCCGACCGCCGGACGACGCCGTCGAGACGCTGATCGCGAGCCTCGGCGGCAGCTTCCGCCTCGACGCCGAGGTCAGCGGCAGCCCCCTCGCCGAGCTCCTCGAGCGAACGGTGCGCGAGGCAGCGGCTTCGGAACCGGTGATCTTCGGCACTCCCGGCGACGCCGGCGAGCTCCACAGCACCAGCCAGGGTCCGACCCACTTCTTCTACCGGCCCCACCTGTTCCCCGGCATGGACCCGTCCCTGCGCCTCGGTCACATGGTCCAGGTCCACTTGCTGCCGCGGGAGCTGCCACCCGACTCGCCGGTGGAGGCCGCCGCCATGCTCGAGTCCTACTGCCACCTGTCGGGCGATCTCTTCGGCTGGCAGGCGACCGGCGACGGCGGCCTGACCCTGTGGCTGCTCGACGTCTCCGGCCACGGCATCCGCGCCGGTTTCGCGGCCGTCGTCCTCAAGCTGCTGCTGGCGGAGATCGACACCGGCCAGGGTCTGTCGGAGCTGGCGATCGAGCTCGAGCGCCGCTTTCTGGCGATCCGGCACGCCGACGACCGGGCCTGCCTCTACGCCACCGGGGTCCTGCTCCGGATCTCGGGCGACGGCTCGGTGACCTACCTGTCCGCCGGTCACCCGCCGATGCTGCTCCGCCGCGCCGACGGCAGCATCGAGCGCCTCGGAGCCACCACCGTGCCGCTGGCTCTGCTTCCCGAGCTGGATGCAGCCGAGGCGTCGTCGCAGTTGAGGCCCGGGGATGGGCTGCTGGCCTACAGCGACGGCCTCCTCGAGCTGGCCAGGACCGACGGCGAGGCCTTCGGCCTCGATCGAGTGGCGGACGTGTTCGGTTGCACCGACGGGCGGCCGACCCGGGTCCTGGCCGATCTGGCCGGCGCCATCGCCTCCTTCCACGACCTCAGTCGGCTCGACGACGACTTGACCTTTATCGCCCTGCGCCGGCGCGACACGAAATGAGCGGGGGGCCGAAGCCCCCGCCCGCGCGTGTTGATCGGTGAACCAACCGCCTTACTGCGACAGCACCGTGGTGGGATCCGACGTCATGTTGTCGTCTGGAGCCCCGTCACGGTCCGACGACGACCATGGGCACGGTCGTGGCGTCGTTGGTGAGGTTGTCGATCACCGAGGCCAGGACGAGGACGCCGCGTCCGGAGGTCACCGTCACCCTCGCCGACGCCGCCTCGAGGTCGCTGCGGCCGCCGCGCCGCTCGAGGGGCCGGGCGTCCTGGAGCCACCGGCCGGGCGCGAGGTCGAGCTCATACGCGGCGAGTTCGCCGCCCGTGGCGTCGCGCAGCCGGACCTCCACCCGGGCCGGCTCGTCGCCGGTGTTGACGAAGCCGAGGTTGGTGCGGAATGCGCCGGACTCGCGGAGCTGGCCGAGGAAGGCCCGGTCGCCGGCCGCCAGGCCGTCGCCTTCGGCCGCACCCGCCAGGAACTGGCCGAAGGTGCCCCCGGGAGCCCAGGCGTGATCGGGCGCGAGCTGGCTGTAGGTCCGCGACGTCACCACCAGCTCGCCGTCGGCGCAGACCTCGAGGGCGCCGGACCCGGTCCGCCCCGGATCGATCCAGTCGACCACGTCGGCCAGGTTGACCATCGCCGCCGGCGCCACTGAAACGACCCGGCTCACGATTCCGTCGTCGGCGTGGAACCGCACCTCCACCGCGACGGTGCCTTCGTCGACCCCGAGCAGGCCGAGGTCGGTGCGCCAGACGCTGCCGTGGAGCCCGTCGGCCCGGCTCGCCACCGGCACCCACCAGGTGCGCTCGCAGGCCGCCGGCCCGGCGCCCGAGATCGTGATGTCGCCGGCGTCGCGGCAGGTCTCGCCGTCGACCGTGACGGTCAGCTGCCAGCGCAGGGTTCCGGTGGCGTCGTAGATGTGGCCGGGCGACGGCTCGGCGCTGCTCGCCCCGTCGCCGAAGGACCACGCGAAGTCCGGGTCGCCGGCGCAGCCGACGGCCGAGATCTGGGCCTGGAAGCTCACCGTCTCGCCGATCCCGGCGGTCATGGGCACCGTGGCCGAGCAGGTCAGCGCACACCCTGCGGCTGGGACCACGGTCACGGTGGCCGTGGCGGTGTCCGAGCCCTGGTCGTTGCTCGCGGTCAGCGAGACCTGGTAGCTGCCGGCGGCGCCGTAGACGTGGTCGGGGCTCTGATCGGTGCTGGTAGCTGCATCCCCGAAGTCCCAGGTCCAGGAAGTGGGTCCTCCGGTGGAGGTGTCGGTGAAGGCGACCGTCTCACCCGCGGCCGGCTCGGCGGGCGACCAGGTGAAGCTCGCCACCGGCGGCGGCTGCACGACCGTCGGGGCGACCGTGATCTCGTCGAGGGTGGGCTCGCCACTGCCGGTCTGCCGGTGGAGGGTGGCCTGGACCTCGAGGTAGCGGCCGGGGGTCGTCGCGGCGAGGTCCTGCCCGCTCGCCGCCTCCTCCCAGACCGACCAGTCGTCGCCGTCGTCCGAGCTGCGGACCCGGACCGCGACCTCGGTGCCCGCCGGCTCGCTGCCCTGCCAGGTCACCAGCCCCCACGGGGTGGCGGAGGTCCCGCTGTCCTGGACGACCGTCCAGCTGCCGAGCTTGGAGGTCACGTTGCGGGCGACGATGCCGGTGAGGTCGCCGGTCGCCCGGTGAACCCCGGCTCCCGTCACGACCTTCTCGAGGTCGGTCCTGAAGAAGGCGGGGTCGATTCGGAAGACCGACTCCGAGGCCGAGCTCAGGACCCAGATCTTGCCGTCCTGGTCCACGGCGAGACCGGTGGGCGCGCCGTTGAGGAGCAGAAAGCCGAGGGAGAAGCCCTGGGGGTTGAAGCGGGACACGGTCAGGTCGCCGGGCGATGCCACCCAGATCCCGCCGTCACTCGTGGTGGCCACCCCGTTGGCCAGCCAGCCCGAGTACTGGGTCCACGCCGTCTCGCCGGTGGTTGGGTTGACCCGGGACAGGGCCTGGTCCTCGTAGCCGGTCACATAGAGGGCGTTCGCGCCCGCCACGGTGAGCTTCCGCCCCCGGTGGTTCAGGGCCACCCGGCTCGTCTCCAGGGTCGAGGGGTCGATTCCGAGCAGGAAGGCGTCCGGCCAGCTCGACGCCCAGACCTTGCCGTCCGGGGTCACCGCCAGCGAGCTCGGCGAAGCCGCCTCGCCGGAGAGGTCGAGGCTGGCGAGGACCTGGCCGGTGGCGCCGTCGAGGCGGTACAGCATCCGGCTGCCGGCGACGCCGACCCAGACGTCCCCCGCCCGGTCCACCGCCACCGCCTGGAGGCCGTTGGCCGCCGTGTCGTCGTGACCGTCGCCCGGGACGTGCACACCCTCCCGGCCCTTGACGAGCACGACCTCGAACAGCACGCACTCGTCGTCACCCCAATCGAGGAGCTCGCTGCCCGCGATGACACCGTTCCCGTTCCGGTCCCGGGAGGTCGTGATCACTCCGTCGCCGTCGCGGTCGGCGCAGCCGCCGTTCTCGTGAAGTCCGACCTTGACCACGGTCCCGGCGCCCCGGTTGCCCACCCAGGCCGCCCCCTCCAGATCCACCGCCACCACCCCGGGGTCGGCGAGCTCATCGGCGCCGGTGGCGTACCGGCCGAGCTCGTCGCCGGTTTCGGCCGACAGCTTGGAAACGGTCCCAGACCCCGAGTTCGGGACCCAGACGAAGGGCAGGGCGTCCCAGCCAGTCGCGAGCTCGAGGCGGTCGTCGGCGCCGTCGAGACCGACCGAGGTCCCGAGGGCGAAGTCGGCTTCGGTGGTGTAGGTCACCGCCTGGTCGGCGGGGCTGCCGGTGTCGACGGTGAGGCGGACCCGGTCCAGGTACGCCCCCTCGAAGAGGTTGCTCTGGTCGGACTGGTAGACGAAGGCGACCCACACCTCGTCGCTGCCCAGGACGCTGCCCGCCGCACCCCAGTTGGCGAGGTCGGCGGTCACCGTCTGCCAGCCGGCGGTGTCGGTGGAGCGGGCGCTGCCGTTGAAGGTGACGCCGTCGGTCGAAACCAGCCACATGAACACGTCGCGGAAGCGCTCGGTGCGCAGCCACAGGTCGAAACGCAGGGTGCCCGAGGTGGTGCCGGAGAGGTCGAAGGGGCCGGCCACCGCCCAGCTCGTGGTCCGCGCCGGCGCCGGGCCGCCGTCGCCCGGGGCGGCCGAGCCGACGGCCGCGCAGTACAGGCCCCAGCTGCCGTCCGTCGCCCGGAACGAGCTTCGCCCCCAGTCCACCGGCGCCGCGCCCGCGGGGTGCTCCACTCGCCAGGGCGGCTGCGGGAAAACCGCCTCGAAGGACTCGTCGAGCAGGACGGTCTCGCCCTCGGCGACGGCGAGGCCCCCCGGCACCATCGCGGCCAGCGCTAGCAGCGCCGCAGCCAACCGGGCCACCGGGGTGTTGGGGAGCATCGGCACGACCTCAGAACCCGAACACGGCCTTGAGGTAGAGCCCCGAGTAGGACGCCGGACCGTCGTCGAGGGACCAGTCCCGAAGCCTATAGCCGGCCTCCACGGCCACCTCGGGGCCCGCCGTCCAGCGCAGGCCGAGGTCGGCGCCCCACATGGTCCGGTCGACGGAGTCGCTGAGCTCGACCGAGCCGCTGCCCGGGTCCGGGGTCGCGAGCTCGGCGTCGCGATCGCCGGTCGCCCACCGGGCGACCACCCGCCCGGCGAGCTCGAGCTTGAAGCGCAGCGGCACCCGCAGGTCGGCGCCGATGGTCGCGCCCCACAAGGTGGTCCGGGCCCGGTCATCGGCGACGGCGGGATCGCCGGCGACGGTCGTCGCCCGGTCCTCGGCGATGCGGACGTACGTGGCGCCGACCCACGGCATCACCCGGGTCGCGCCCTCTCGTCCGAAGGCCTGGCCGAGAACCAGGTCGTAGGCCGAAATCTCGAGGTCCAGCGTCTCGGTCACGAGCTCCCCGGTGGCCGGATCGGTGGACGTTCCGGTGCCGGTCAGCTCCGGCGCCCACTCGCCGGCAAGGATGACGGTGTAGACGTCTCCGGAGACCAGCATCCGGAGGTCGCCGAGCACGAGCTCGGAGCGCTCGTCCGGCCGCCAGTCGTCGAACTTGTCGGGGGCCCACCAGCCCCAGGTCGAGTCGTCCGAGCTCGACGGCTTCAGATCGGCGCCGGTGAGCTCGATCACGACCTCGTCGTCGGCGGCCGAGACCGCCACCCATGACAGCAGGCAGGCGAGCACGATGGCGGACAGCTTCACACCGGACACGGGCACCCCCTTCGTGGTTCGTCGTTCCGTCGATGAGTGTACGCCGGAACCGGCGCGACCGTCGGTCCCGGCGGTCCCGCGAGCTCCGGGTGCCGGTCCCGGGTCACTCGCAGCCCCGGTCGAAGACGATCCTCCACGATCGTCACCATTCACCTCCGAGTGAGGGAGTCGTCACGACCGATGGTATCTTCTCTTGGCGCCGGAGGTCCCATGCATCGCCACTCGCTCGCGCTCGCCCTGCTCATCGCCGCCGTCATCACAGTCGCACCGCCGGCCGTCTCGGCCGCCGACGGCAGCTCGGTCTGGCGGCAGAAGGTCGACCCGTGGGTCCTCGACACCGCCACCGAGGGCACCACCGAGTTCCTGGTTTTCCTTGTCGAACAGGCCGACCTGTCGGGCGCGGACCGGCAGCGCGACAAGCTCGGCAAGGGGACCTTCGTCTTCGAGACCCTGACCGAGGTCGCGAAACGCACCCAGGCGCCGGTGCTCGAGGCCCTCGACGCCCGCGGCGTCGCCCATCGATCCTACTGGGTGGCCAACATGATCTGGGTCCGCGGCGACCTGACCACGGTTCAGGCCGTGGCGGAGCGCAGCGACGTGGCGCGCGTCTCGGCCAACCCCGGGGTGCGGCTCGAGCTGCCGCCGCACTCGCCGTCCGGCGGGGCCGCCTCGCCGGACACCGTGGAGTGGAACATCGCCCACGTCAACGCCCCCGACGTCTGGGCCCTCGGCTTCACCGGCGACGGCGCGGTGGTCGCCGGGCAGGACACCGGCTACCTCTGGAACCACCCCGCCCTGGTCGACCAGTACCGCGGCGGTCCCGCCGGCAACCACGACTACAACTGGTGGGACGCCATCCACTCGGGGGGAGGCAGCTGCGGCGCCAACTCCCCGGTGCCCTGCGACGACCAGGGACACGGCACGCACACCATGGGAACGATCGTCGGCGACGACGGCCTCGGCAACCAGGTCGGCATGGCGCCCGGCGCGCGCTGGATCGGCTGCCGCAACATGAACCAGGGCGTCGGCACCCCGGCCACCTACGCCGAGTGCTACCAGTTCTTCATCGCCCCCACCGACCTCGGCGGCGGCAACCCCGACCCCGCCATGGCCCCGGACGTGATCAACAACTCCTGGGGCTGCCCACCGAGCGAGGGCTGCACCGATCCCAACGTCCTCCTGACCGTGGTCCAGAACGTCCGCGCCGCCGGCATCGTCACCGTCCACTCCGCCGGCAACGACGGCTCGAGCTGCGGCTCGGTGTCGACCCCGTCGGCGATCTACGCCGAGAGCTTCTCGGTCGGCGCCACCAGCTCGTCCGACGCCATCGCCTCCTTCTCGAGCCGCGGCCCGGTGACCGTGGACGGCAGCAACCGCCTCAAGCCCGACATCAGCGCGCCCGGGGTGGGCATCCGCTCGAGCACCCGGGACGGCGGTTACGAGGGCGGCTGGAGCGGCACCAGCATGGCCGGCCCCCACGTCGCCGGCCTGGTGGCGCTTCTGATCTCGGCCAACCCGGGGCTCGCCGGCGACGTCGACCTGATCGAGGAGGTCGTCGAGCAGACCGCGGTGCCGTTGACCTCGAGCCAGGGCTGCGGCGGCAGCGGTCCCACCGACGTCCCCAACAACGTCTACGGCTGGGGCCGGATCGACGCCCTGACGGCCGTCGGCTACCCCCTCGACTTCCGGCTCGCGGTGGTCCCCGAGGAGGCCGCGGTGTGCGCTCCGACGGACGCGGTCTTCGACGTCGCGGTGAGCCAGCTCCAGGGCTTCTCCGAGCCGGTCGCCCTTACCGTCGCGGGCCTGCCGCCGGGCGCCGGGGCCTCGTTCTCGGTCAACCCGGTGACGCCGCCGGGCGCCAGCGTGCTGACCGTGTCCGGAACCGCCTCCGTGGCCGCGGGCAGCCACCCCTTCCAGGTCGTCGGCACCTCGAGCCCGGGCTCCATCGTCCACGACGCGCCGGCGACGGTGACCGTCTTCAACGCGGCACCGGCCGCGCCAACGCCCGTGTCCCCGGCGAACCTCGCCACTGACGTGAGCCTCCGGCCGATCTTCGAGTGGAGCCCGGTGGCCCAGGCCGCCGGCTACCTGCTGGAGGTCGCGGGGGACCCGCTCTTCGCGACCATCGTCGCCACCGAGCAGTCGCCGAACCCGACCACGACCCTCGGCGCCTCCCTGGAGCCCCTGACGGAGTACTTCTGGCGCGTTCGAGCTGACAATGCGTGCGGTGACGGCCTCTGGTCGGCGGTCTTCAGCTTCACCACCCGGCCGATCCCCCCCGTGCTCCTGGTCGACGACGACGACAACAGCCCCGACGTCCGGACCACCTACACCACGGCCCTGGCCGGCCTCGGCGTGAGCCACGACCTCTGGGACACCGCCAACAGCGACAACGAACCGAATGCCGCCGACCTCGACCCCTACCAGGTGGTGGTGTGGTTCACGGGTGACGAGTTCGGCGGCGCCGCCGGGCCGGGCGCGGCCGGCGAGGCGGCCCTGGCGAGCTGGCTCGACGTCGGCCGGAGGTGCCTGCTGCTGAGCTCCCAGGACTACTACTACGACCGCGGCCTGACGCCCTTCATGGGCTCCCATCTGGGCCTTGCGTCGGCCACCAGCGACACCGGTCAGACCACTGTCAGCGGCACGTCTGGACCCTTCGCCGGCCTCGGCCCCTTCACCCTCAGCTACCCCTTCACCAACTTCAGCGACACCATGACCGCCACCGCCGGCGGTCACCTCGCCTTCACCGGCAACGAGGGCGGCGCCGCGGTCGGCGCCTGGTCCGGCACCAGCTACGCCTCCCTCTGGGGCTTCCCGTGGGAAGCGCTGCCCACCGCGGCCGACCGCGAGGCGGCGATGCAGGCCTTCCTCAACGCCTGCGCCGACGCCGCCGGGGGCCTGTTCGCCGACGGCTTCGAGTCGGGCGGCCACGGGGCGTGGTCGACGGCCGTTCCGTGAAGCGTCCCAAGCCGCGGGGCACCGTGTTCTCGACCGACTCCGGTCGAACCTGCCCCAGGTGCGGCTGGCCCGAGGCGAGCTGCCGATGCTCCACCGCCCTCGACCAGCCGGTGCCGGATCGGATCGTGGCCCGACTCCGGATCGAGAAAGCCGGCCGCCGGGGCAAGACCGTGACAGTGGTCGAGGGCCTGCCCCGCAACGACGCCTTCGTCAGGGACCTCGCGGCGGAGCTCAAGCGCGCCTGCGCCACCGGCGGCAAGGCCGTGGAGGACCGGGTGGAGCTCCAGGGCGACCACACCGACCGCCTCCGCGAGCTGCTCAAAGCCAAGGGCTGGGTCGTCAAAGGGTAGGCGGAGTCCGGCGCCGGACCCGCGTCCGGACCCGTCCCCGTGCCCGCGCCCGTACCCGGAGCCGGTCGCTGATCGCTGTCCCTGCTTGCTGCCGCTGGTTGCTGATCGCTGATCGCTGTCGCTGGTTGCTGCTTGCTGAACCTGATCGCTGTGGCTGCATCGGGCACGGACGCGGACGCGGACGCGGCCGCGGGGGAGTCTGCGACAATGATCCGGTAATGCAGGTGCTGCTGGTCGACATCCACCCCCACTCGGATCCGGTGACCCCGATCTCCCTGGCCAACCTGGCGGCGGTGCTGCGTCGCCACGGCCACCGCGCCGAGCTGCTGTCGGTGAGCGCGGGCCGGCCGGCGAGCCCGGCCGGGCTGCGCCGCGCTCTGACGGAGCTCGCCCCCGACCTGGTGGGCTTCACCGCCTACCAGCGCAACCTGTCCCAGGTGAGGGCGGTGGCGCGGATGGCGAAGGCGGCCTGCCCGGGCTGCCGGACCGTCATGGGTGGGCCCCAGGCCACCTTCCTGCCCGACGACGCCCTGGCCGGGCTGCCCGAGATCGACGCCGTCTGCCACGGCGAGGGCGAGGCGGTGATCCTCGAGCTGGTGCGGGCGCTGGCGGACGGCGACGTCGACCGCCCGGTAGCGGGCGCCACCGTCCGTCAGGCCGACGGCTCGTGGCTGTGCGGAGCGCCGCCGGCGACGCCGGCGGACCTGGACGACTACCCGTCGCCGTGGCTCGACGGGGTGCTCGACCCCGCCGACTGGGACGAGGCGGTCCTGCTGACCTCGCGGGGCTGCCCCCACCACTGCGCCTTCTGCGTGACCCCGGCCGCCTTCGGGCCGGCCATCCGCGCCCACTCGGTCGAGCGGGTGCTGGAGGACATCTCGGTGGTGGCCCGGCGGGGATCCGGCCGCCTGTGGTTCGCCGACCCCAACTTCTCCTACGACGCCGACCGGGTGACCGCGATCCTGGAGGGCATCGTTCGCCGCGGCCTGGACGTCCGGATGTGGGTGGAGACCCGGGCCGACATGCTGACGCCGGAGCTGCTGGGCCTGCTCCGCCGGGCCGGCGCCCACACCGTCGCCCTCGGCCTCGAAAGCGCTGTACCCCGGGTGCTCGCCCGAACCGGCAAGGCCATCGAGCCCGAGGCGGTGGGCGCCGCCGCCCGCGACGCCCTCGCGGCCGGGCTCGACGTCGAGCTGTTCAGCCAGTACGGCCTGCCCGGCGAGACCCTCGACGACGCCCTCGCCACCCTCGCCTTCGTCCGGGGCTGTGGGGTCGCCGTGCGCGGCAACTCCAATGCCCAGCAGATGCAGCTCTACTTCGGCTCGGCCCTGGCCCGCGACCCCGAAGCGCACGGCATCCACCCCCTGCGCCACGACCTGCCCCCCTACCTGGCGCCCGGCGACGAGTTCGAAACCGACTGGATGTCCCGCGCCGACATGGGCCGGGCCCGAGCCGCCTGGAGCACCGCCTCGGCGGACGGGGGCAAACGGATCGTGTCGTGATCGACGCCGGGCCGGCAGCTGTGGAGCGGGTCTTCGTCGACCGGGAGTCGCCGCGCACGGTCGTGGCCGAGTGGCTCGCCGCCGCCCTGCCCCACTGCGCCTGGAGCTGCCACCTCGTGGTGGCCGCGCCCGACGACGACGGTACCCTGCTCGCGGCGGTGGTCGACCATCTCCGGCGGGAGCCCCTGGCGACCCTGCACCACCACCAGCTGGTGGAGGACGCCTGGGGCGAGCCGTCGGCGGCCCTCGAGCGGCTGATGACCGCCGCCGAGGGATTCCAGCGCGAGGCCTACCGCGAGCGCTGCGGCTCCCGTCTGGTCCCGCTGCCGATCCTGACGGTCCCCCCCGGGGCCGACCCTCGGCCCCAGCTCGAGGCCGCCCGCGGCCTTGCCGAGCGCCTCGCCAAGCCCAGCCTCCTGCTCAGCGAAGCCCCCTCCGGAGACGTCGCTGCCGAAGGGGCGGCCGCCGGCCTGCGGCTCTACCTCGGCCCGCCCGAGGGCGCCTCACCCCTGGAGGTGCTGACCACGAGCCACGTCCTCGACAGCGCCCTGGACCGCTTGGCCGGCGGCGCCACCCTTCTCGCACCGTGCCGCCCCCATCTCGTGGTCGCCGGGGGCCGGGTGCACGCCTGCGCGCGGCAGTGGGCCCTCGGCGTTGCCACCGGCGGGATCGACGAGGCGGCGTCGGTGGCGTGGGCGCCCGAACCGGAGCTGTGCCGGGGCTGCCTGGCCGACGCCGTCGCCGGATCGACCGGCGCTCTGACCGCGAACCTCAGGCGACCCGAGGGCCGGGAGCTGGCCCTCCGGGTGAGCGCGGCCCTCGCCGAGGCCGGCGAAACCGGGCCGGCCGCCGCCCTGGCTCGAGCCGCCGCCGAGCTCGCCGACGACGGCCGGCGCCGCGCCGAGGCGCGCATCCAGGAGGGTCTGTGCCGGCTCGCCGAAGGGCGGTTGGCGGTCGCCGACGAGGCCTTCGTCGCGGCGGCCGGGGAGGGCGTTGCGGCGGGCGATGTGGCGGTCCACCGGGCCCGGGTCCAGGTGGCCTGGCGCGACGACATCGAGGCCCTCGACCGCTACGCCGAGGCCCTCGAGCTCGGGACCGGGCTCCTGTCGACCGAGCAGCTCCACATGGAGATGGCCCTCAGCCACGTCCGGCTCGAGGAGTGGGACGACGCCCGGGCGCACCTGCTCCAGGCCGGAGGTCCGACGGCCGGGATCGCCTTCAACCTCGGGGTCTGCGACCTCTACCAGGGCCGTGCCGCCGAAGCCCTCACCCACTTCGACGAGGCCCTCGTCCTGGGGCCCGCCGCCGACGAGCTCGGCCGGGTGCACTTCTTCCGCGGCTTCGGCCTCAAGGAGCTCGAGCGCTACGACGAGGCAGTCATCGATCTCGAGCGCTCCATCGGTCTGGAGCAGGCCGAGCTCGCCCACCACAACCTGCTCGGCTTCTGCCTGTACAAGCTCGGCCGGCACGCCGAGGCGGTGGCGAGCTTCGAGCGGGCGGTCGAGCTCGACCCGGGCTCCGCGGTGGACTGGGCCAACCTGGGCGTCAACCTCGAGCGCTCGGGCGAGCTCGAGCGGGCCGCGGCCATGTACCGCCGGGCGCTGCGGCTCGACCCGCGCCTCGACTTCGCCACGGCCGCTCTGGAGCGCCTGAGCACGCCCGGTTGAGACCGGAGGCGCAGTCGAAACTCAGTTCAGCTGGATGTTCAGGCCTCCGTGGCGGACCGTGCTGTTGAGCAGCTCGAACTCGGCGGAGGCCGCCGAGAAGGCCGCGTCGAGACGCTCTCGATACGGCGCGAGGCTCGCCTCGACGGGTTCAGGGAGTCCATCCTGCCAGGGCAGACAATCAGGGTCGAGGTCGAGGGCATGGACCTCGGCAGCGAGGGTGCCGAGCCAGGCATCGCCCAACGATGCGGCGCGGGCCGCTTCGAGCTGGCGGTGGAGCAGGGCCCTGAGGTCGGCGCGGATGCGCTCGTTGTCCGCCGAGCCCGAGAGCAGACGGGTTTCCGCCCCCGCCTGCGCGAGCTGGTCATGGTAGACGACAATGTACAGCCAGGTGTACTCCTCGAGGCCCATGCCGGTCTCGAGGAGCGCCTGGTTCCGGACGCTTTCGAGCTCGGCGAACAGGAACGGCAGCCCCATCATGGACCGTGTCAGTCGGAGAATGACGGGCAGCGCGACCTTCGGCGACGCCTCCTCGTCGGCGAGGCGCTCGAACTCTTCGGCCTCGTCGTCGCGCGCCTCGAGCTCGGCGCAAACCGGAGCGAGGGCTTCCCGGACCGCGAGGAACGCCTCCACCCGATCCGCGGGGATGGTCCCGTCCGCCGCCGGCGTGAACGGTGTCCCGCCCGCTGACCGCTGCTCGAGTTGCTGCCGTCGGGCGTGAGCTTCGTCGAAGCCGGAGCGCAGCGACACCGTCATGCCGACCACGGCGATCACGCCGATCACGGCGAGCCCGACGCAGCCCAGTCCACATCCCCGGAACCACGAGGCGCCCTGTTCGGTCATCTTGCTCCCTCGATCAGCCGGCGGCCGGCCGCTTCGACAGTGTCAACGAACCGACCGCCCGATCATGAACGACCTCGTCGTGACCCGGACCCTGTAACCAGAGCTGGATTACAAACGTACTGAGATCTGTTATCATCGGTGTCGAGATCGCGAATCAGTCGCTCTGCGATTCCGTGGGGCGGGAACAACAAAGGAGAGTTGGTATGAAGAAGCTGGTTTCCATCTGTAGTGCCCTGGTGATCGCGTTCGCCCTGACCCCCATGGTGTCGGCGGGCGAAGGCTGCGACAAGACCGCGGCGAAAGCCGCCGCTTACGACGGCTCCGGCTGCGACAAGGACGCGGTGAAGACCGCCGCCGCCGACGGCTCCGGCTGCGACAAGAGCGCCGTCAAGACCGCCGCCTACGACGGCTCCGGCTGCGACAAGAGTGCCGTCACGACCGCCGCCAACTCCGGCGGCGACTGCGCGAAGAACGCCGCCAAGGCCGCCTACGACGCGACCCTCGCCGAGACCGGCTGCACCAAGAGCGCCAAGGCTGCGTACCTGAACGCCCTCGCCGAGAAGACCTACACCTCGACCTGGACCGAGTCCCACTGCGTGAAGTCCTCGGCCAAGGCCGCCTACGACGCCGTCCTCGCCGACAGCGGGTGCGCCGCCACTGCCGCCAGCACCGCCCGCCACGCCGTGGCCCAGTCGGCCTACGACGAGGCCTACAAGAAGACCGGCTGCGAGAAGAGCTCCAAGGCCGCCTACGACAAGGCCATGCAGCAGGCCTCGGCCGAGCTCGAGCTGCCGAGCGACGAGTCCGCTTCGTAAGCTCCCCCTGCGAGTGATTCTCGAGCCCGGGCTTCGGCCCGGGCTCTTCGTTTCAGCGGCAGCGGCAGTGACAGCGGCAGCGGCAGTGACAGCGGCAGCGGCAGCGGCAGCAACCAGCGGCAGCGGCAGTGACCAGCGGCAGTGACCGGCAGCCGACGCTGCACTCCTCACTCCTCACTCCTCACCACTCACGGTAACGGCGGCAGCCCTCCGGTCCGGGAGACGACCACCAGGCTGCGGTCGTCGTGGGCGGGCCCGTCGCCCTGGAAGGCGGTGACCTCGCGCACGATCCGGTCGTGGACCGCCCCGGCCGAGCCGCCGAGGGCCAGCGCCCGACGGAGACGATCGAAGCCGAAGTCCGCTCCAGCGGGATCGAGGGTCTCCACGAACCCGTCGGTGTAGAGCAGGAGCTGCTCCCCGGGGGCGATCACGAACTCGCCGGTGGGCGAGTCGACACCCTCCCGCAGGCCCAGGGGCAAGCCGCCACGGCCGAGCTCCTCCACCGAGCCGTCGACCCGCCGGGCCATGGGGTACGGGTGGCCCGCCACCACGTAGGTCATGGTGCCCGAGCCCGGATCCAGGAGGCCGTAGAACAGCGTCATGAAGGCGCGCTGGCCGCCGCTCGCCAGCAGAGCCCGGTTGACGAAGCGGGCAACCGCCGACGGCGCGGGGTCGGTGTCGATGGCGAGCTTGAGCGATGAGCTCGCGATCGCCATGAGCAGGCCCGCCGCGATGCCGTGGCCGCTGGCGTCGCCGATGACCAGCGCCAGCCGCCCGTCCCTGGTCGGCAGGAAGTCGTAGTAGTCGCCGCCGATCGTGTTGGCGGTCCGATAGGAGAAGGCGAAGTCCCAACCCGGCACCGCGGGGGGCTCGACGGGCAGCAGGTCCCTCTGCAGCTGGCGGGCGACCTCGAGCTCGTCCCGAACCAGGATCCGGTCCGCGAGCTCGAGGACGATGAGGAGAACGAGCCCGGCGACGCTGGCGATGTGGAACAACGCGAACTGGCCGCCGGCCGGTCCGGCATCGCCGACGTTCTGCAGCGCCAGCACCGCGAGAACGATGCAGGCCCCGAACAGCACTCGCCGGGGCGGCGACAGCCGGAACGACAGGCCCAGGAAGAGGATCTTGACCCGGTAGAGGAAGCGACGGAAGCCGCCCGCGGGTTCTGCTTCCTCCCGGTCGCGGGTGACGACCCCGAAGGCGTGGGCGGCATCCCGGTCGAACAGGCGCTGCAGGTCCCTCGCGCCGACGCCCCCGGTGTACTCGCGGACGAATCGCTCGGCGCGTCGGAACCAGTTTTCCCGGGTCATCCTCATCACAGCCTACTACGGCGCGCGGAGGTGCGGGTTCTCCTCCCCCCGGCCCGAACCCGTGCCCGTGCCCGTGCCCGTGCCCGACGTCAGAGTCAGCGATCAGGGACAGCGATCAGCGATCAGCGATCGGCGACCAGCGTCGGGGTCCGGCTACTGGTCCAGGTGCGGACGCTGATCACTGCCGCTGCCGCTGCCGCTGCTTGCTTTTTGCCGCCGCTGTTTTGCTGTCCCTGATCGCTGATCGCTGAACCCCGCCGAGGCCCGCCGAGACGCTCGACCTGTTCGACCGGGTGCGCGCCATGACCTGGCGGCTGCTGCATCCAAGGTCCCGACGTCGAAGGAGCCTGGTGCCGCATTGTGGGGCCGGCGGCTCGCCGGCCTTGCCCGGACACTGCCGGTTGACCGCTTCCGGGTCCGGTTCCGGACCCGACGGCAGGCCGTACCCCGATACCTCTCGCGAGTGTGACCCGGAGCACAGAAGCGGGGCCATCGGTGGGGGATCCTCGGGCCACGACCCAGGTCGCAGCTCCGGAACCGACGAGTGCCTGCGGCCGAGTCCGTGGAGGGGGCGAAAGGAAGAGAGATGGGAACCTCCAGATCACGTCGTCTTCGACTCCTGGAGAGTCTTCGGCGGACCATGAGCGACAAGCTGCACGACAAGGTCAGCTCGTCGTACCGGGGCAACGGCTCCTTCGGTCCGCCCGAGAACACGAGTGCCATTTACACCCACGCCAAACGGGTGGCGCCGGAGCTTCTCGACCAGCTGCTCAACGTCCACGTCCGGACGTGCGAGGAGCAGGGTCTGACCACGATCCCCCACCTCGGCCACGAGCCGGACGACTCCGAGCGCAAGCAGATGCTGTCGGCGGTGCGAGCCGCCGTGATGCGGTCCCAGAGCCGCTTCGGCTGACAGACAGCCCGACGGCGGATCCCCGCACTCGGAAAAAGAGCTGTCAACCCCGACCGGTTACCGGTCGGGGCTGAACTCTCAACTCTGAGCTCAGTTCACCACCTCGTCGCCCGAATCCTCGCCGGATGCCCGGCGATCGAGTCCCGTGGGAAGTGACGAAGGCGTCCGGCTCGCCTCCAGCTCCTCCTCGAGCTCCCAGCGCCGGCGCATGAGGTCGCTCTTGCGGCGGCGCCGCCGGATGGCGATGAGGGCCAGGGCGGTGATGGCGGCCCACAGCGCCCCGGACGAGGTCAGGAAGGGCACCCAGGTGTGCCACAGGGCCTCGCGAACGAAGAATCGGTGCTCGTCGGCAGCCAGGGGCACGCCGGTGGCCCGCACGAAGGCCTCGGGGAAGGGCAGATCGCGACCGACCAGCTCGAGGATCCGGGCGGTCACGTGCTCCCCGTGCTCGGCGCGCAGCCAGCGCACGAAGGCCGCCGACATGGCGTAGGCCCGCGCCACGCGGCGGCCGCCGGCCTCGAAGGCGGCGTCGAGCTCGGCGGTTGTGCGCGGGCCGCGACCCACCACCGCCATGGCGAAGCGCGCCCGGTCCTCGATCCCCCACTCCCGAGCCGCGACGGTGGCGATCCCCTCGTTGAACCACCGGGGCACCCGGCGACCGCGGGCGGCCTCGGCCACCAGCACGTGAGCCACCTCGTGGTGGACGAGGGTGCGCAGGCTGTCGTCCGGGTAGCTGCTGAGCCGGGCCGGAAACAGCACCACCGTGCGCGTCGCTCCGTCGGCGAAACCGCTCACCCAGGCCGGCGTGCGCCGGTCGAGCTCGCCGCCCGCCGGTGCCAGGACCACCCGGATCGGTGCCGTGAAACCGATCCGCCCGGTCAGGTACAAGGCCGCGCTGAAGTCGCCTTCTCCGATCCGACGCACCTCCTCGACCACGGGCGCGAGCTCTGGCGGCGCCTCGACGAGGAGCTCCGGTGCGGTCGCCCCGAGGCGGGCCGCGACCGCCAGGGCCAGCACCGCGGCTGCGGCAGCGAGCTTCGCGCCTCGCCGGGTCATGGAGCGGCCGGTCGGTCGGTCCCCGGCAGGGCCGACGCCACCGTTGCCCGGACGCGGTCCATGAGGTCGGACAGGTCCGCGGTCCTCAGACCTTCGGTGGGCACCGGCGGGTGGATCACGAGCCTCGCCGTCCCGGGAAGCAGGTCCAGGCTGCGGGCCGGGAGCACGTCGGCGGCGCCCACCACCGTCACCGGCAGGATCGGCATGCCGGCGTCGATGGCGAATCGGAACGCCCCCTTCTTGAAGGGTCGCAGACGGGCGTCGTCGCTGCGCGTGCCCTCGGGGAAGAAGATCACCGAGGTACCGCCCCGGATCCGCTCCCGGGCGGCGTTGATGGAGGCCACCGCCGCCTCGTGATTCGAGCGGTCGATGTAGATGTGGCCGAGGCGGTGGCAGGCGACACCCAGCGCGGGCACCGAGCGAAGCTCCTGCTTCATCACCCAGCGGATGTCGATCCCGAGCCAGCCGTAGAGCATCAGGATGTCGACGTGGCTCTGGTGGTTGGACACCACGACGTACGACTGCCGGGGATCGACGTTGTCGCGGCCTTCGACCCGGACCGACATCGGGATGACCCGTGTCAGCAGCCGCGCCCATTTCCCCCCGATCACCCGGCTCAGGGTGCTCGGCCGGACGAAGGGGATGAGGACCAGAACCAGGGCCGCGCCGACGATGGTCGCGAGGATCACCATCGGGAACACGACCAGGAGCTTCCAGAGCTGGTAGGGCCACCACAGCCAGGGGCTGGCTCTCATGGCGGACATCCTACCTCGTCCCGCTCCCCGCGATCCCGCGGCACAGCGGTCATCGCACCCGCGTCCGCGTCCGCGTCCGCGTCCGTTTCCGTTTCCGTCTCCGTGCCCGATGTCATTGACAGCGGCAGCGGCAGCGGCAGCGGCAGCGGCAGCGGCAGCGGCAGCGGCAGCGGCAGCGGCAGCGGCAGCGGCAGCGAACAGTCGCATCTGCGGTCACGACCGTCAATCGCTCCCGCTCCCGCTCCCGACCGGGTCCTGGTTCGGATCCGGGTCCGGCTCCGGGTTCGGTCGCCGCCCCTGACCGCTGCCGCTGATCGCTGGTTGCTGCCTCTGATCGCTGCCGCTGATCGCTGGTTGCTGACTCTGACCGCTGCGGCTGCCGCGGTCCCTGATCGCTGTCGCTGACACTGACGCTGCCATCGGGCACGAGCGCACCCGCGGTCAACCGGCCCCGCCGGCAACCGCGGTGCTATCCTTTGCGCCCGGGAGGCAGCGTGTCCGACACCTTCTACATCACGACCCCGATCTACTACGTCAACGACATGCCCCACATCGGGCACATCTACACCACCGTCATGGCCGACGCCATTGCCCGCTACCAGCGCCTCAGGGGCCGCCGGGTCTACTTTCTCACCGGCACCGACGAGCACGGCCAGAAGATCGAAAAGGCGGCGCGCTCCCAGGGCATCGAGCCGATCCAGCTCGCCGACCGCGTGGTGGCCCGGTACCACGACCTGTGGCGGACCCTCGGCATCTCCCACGACGACTTCATCCGCACCACCCAGCCCCGCCACCAGCGGGCGGTGGCCGAGATCATCGCCCGCATCACCGCCGCCGGCGACATCTCCAAGGGCTCCTACGAGGGCTGGTACGACGCCCGCGACGAGGCCTTCGTCCCCGACTCCCAGGTCAGGGACGGCGTCGACACCGAGAGCGGCCACCCCGTCGAGCGACTGGCCGAGCCGAGCTACTTCTTCCGGCTGTCGGCCTTCGCCGACCGGCTCCTCGACTGGTACCGCACCAACCCCGACTGCATCCGGCCCAGGAGCCGCTACAACGAGGTCGTCCGCTTCGTCGAGGGCGGGCTCAAGGACCTGTCGATCTCCCGGACCTCCCTGACGTGGGGCGTCCCCTACCCCGGCGACCCCGACCACGTGGTCTACGTCTGGCTCGACGCGCTCACCAACTACATCTCGGCTCTGGGCTTCGGAGCCGACGACGACGCCCGCTACAGGGACTTCTGGCCGGCGAGCCTCCACCTGGTCGGCAAGGACATCCTCCGCTTCCACTGCGTCTACTGGCCGGCCTTCCTGATGTCGGCGGGCCTGCCCCTGCCGCGCCAGGTCTTCGGTCACGGCTGGTGGCTCCAGAACGACGCCAAGATGTCCAAGTCGGTGGGCAACGTGGTGCGTCCCGACCACCTCATCCACCGCTTCGGCGCCGACGCCCTGCGCTACTTCGTGGCCCGGGAGATGTCCTTCGGCCAGGATGCCAACTTCTCCGACGAGGCCTTCCTCGAGCGCTACAACGCCGACCTCGCCAACGCCCTGGGCAACACCGCCTCGCGCACGACTGCCATGACCAACCGCTACCTCGCAGGCGTGGTGCCGGCGCCGTCGGCCGAGGGCCCGGTCCCCGAGGCCGCCGCGGCCGCGGTCGCCGGCTACCTCGAGCACATGGACGCGCTCGAGCCCCACCGCGCCCTGGAGGCCGCCTGGCAGCTCCTCGCCACCCTCAACGGCTTCCTCCAGGAGCGCCAGCCCTGGAACCTGGCCAAGGATGGCGACGCTCGCCGGGCCGAGCTCGAGGCGGTTCTCTACAGCTCCCTGGAGGGGCTGCGCATCGCCTCGATCCTCATCGAGCCCTTCATGCCCACCATCGCCGCCGAGCTCAGAACCCAGCTCGGCGCCAGCGAGGCGCCGGTCAACCTGGGGGAGGCCACCCGCTGGGGCGGCCTGCCCACCGGCACCCGCCTGAGCGACTCCCGCCCTCTCTTCCCGAGGGTCGACATCACCGCCTACCTCGAGGAGGCCACCGTGGAAACCAGGCCCGAAGCCGCCGCCGCGAGCCCCGCCGAGGAGCTCGTCAGCATCGACCAGTTCGCCCGGGTCAAGCTCAAGGTCGGGCTCGTCACCGAGGCCGAGCGCGTCCCCAAGTCGAAGAAGCTCGTTCGCCTCAAGGTCGACCTCGGCGAGGCCGAACCGCGCCAGCTGGTGGCCGGCATCGCCGAGCGCTACGAGCCAGAGGCCCTGGTCGGCCGCCGCATCGTGGTGGTCGCCAACCTGCAGCCCGCCAAGCTCATGGGCGTCGAGTCCCGTGGCATGCTGCTCGCCGCCTCCGTCGACGGCGACCCCTTCCTGCTGTCCGTCGACGGCGACGTCCCGCCCGGCACCGGCGTCCGCTGACGGACTGGAGCTGAAGCTCCAGCCCTCAATTATGAATTATGAATTATGAATTTCATCGCAGCCGGCTCACAAACGCATTTGCTAATTTTGCTTGCGATGTCATTCATAATTCATAATTTATATTTTATAATTCATAACCAATAACTAAAAACTAAAAACTAATAACTGTGAACTATCTCCGGTCGAGGTACGGCCTCGGTTCGACGGGGGTGCCGTTCCGGAGGACCTCGTAGTGCAGGTGGGGGCCGCTGGCGCGGCCGCTCTTACCGACCCGGCCGATGACGTCGCCGCGCCGCACCCGCTTGCCCCGCTCGGTTTCGATCTTCTTGAGGTGGGCGTAGCGGGTCCGGTAGCCACCGCCGTGATCGATGACCACGGTGCGGCCGTAGCGGCCGTCCCGGCCGGCGAACACGACCTCGCCGTCGGCGGTGGCCCAGACCGGCGAACCCTTGGGAACCGCCAGGTCGATGCCCTGGTGGAAGCCCCGGCCCCGGACGGCCCCGAAGTCGGCCGTCACGACGGCATGGGCCACCGGCCGGCCCGACGGCACCGGCGAGGGCGGCTGCGCCGGCTTCGCCGACGCACAACCGACCAGCATCGGCACCGCCGCGAGCCACAGGAGCACCCCAGCAGCAGCCCACCAGCCGCGTTCCATCCCATCGATTGTAATCAGACCCCTCAGCGGCGGCGGTCCCAGACCTCGAAGGTGCAGGGGTGGGGGTTCTTGTCGTCGGCCGGGTGGTCGATGCGGTCGGCCAGCAGCCAGCGGTCCCAGTCGACCTCGGGGAAGAAGGTGTCGCCCTCGACCATCGCGTGGACGCGGGTGAGGTAGATCCTGTCGACCACGTCGGCGTCCAGGGCCTGGCGGTAGATCGTGGCGCCGCCGCCGACGAAGGGCTGGTCGTCGTCGCGGGCCAGAGCCAGCGCCCCGTCGAGGGAGTGGGCCACCAGGACGCCCTCGGCCGCGAAGGCCGGGTCGCGGGTCACCACGACCATCGTCCGGCCGGGCAGAGGCGCGCCGACCTCGTCCCAGGTGGCGCGGCCGATGATCAGGTGATGGCCCATGGTGGTGCGCTTGAAGTGGCGCAGGTCGGCGGGCAGACGCCAGGGCAGGCCGCCGTCGCGCCCGATGACCCGGTTCGTGGACACGGCGACGATGAGGGAGACCGGCACCGCCACCTCAGACCGCGATCGGCGCCTTGATGTGGGGGTGGGGGTCGTAGCCGGAGAGCTCGAAGTCCGGGAAGCGGAAGTCGAAGATCGACCGCACCTCGGGGTTGAGGGTCATGGTCGGCAGCCGCCGCGGCTCGCGCTGGAGCTGCAGCCGCGCCTGGTCGAGGTGGTTCCGGTACAGGTGAACGTCGCCGAAGGTGTGGACGAGCTCGCGCGGCTCGAGGTCGCAGACCTGGGCGACCATCATGGCGAGCAGGGCGTAGGAGGCGATGTTGAAGGGCACCCCCAGGAAGACGTCGGCCGAGCGCTGGTAGAGCTGGCAGCTGAGGCCGCCGTCTGCGACCCAGAACTGGAACAGGCAGTGGCACGGCGGCAGGGCCATGCGCTCGATGTCGGCCACGTTCCAGGCGCTGACGATGTGACGCCGCGAGTCCGGGTTCGTGCGGATCCCGTCGACGAGCCGGCCGATCTGGTCGACGTGGCCGCCGTCCGGAGTCGGCCAGGAGCGCCACTGGTACCCGTAGATCGGCCCGAGCTCACCGTGCTCGTCCGCCCACTCGTCCCAGATGGTGACCTTGTTGTCGTGGAGGTACCGGAGGTTGGTGTCACCCGCCAGGAACCAGAGCAGCTCGTGGATGATGGACCGCAGGTGGAGCTTCTTGGTGGTCAGGAGGGGGAAGCCCTCGGTGAGGTCGACGCGCATCTGGTAACCGAACACGCTCAGGGTGCCGGTGCCGGTCCGGTCGTCCTTGGCAATACCAGTGTCGAGGATGTGGCCGAGCAGATCGAGGTAGGCCCTCACCGGGGCTCCCCGCGCGGGCCCGCGAAGGCCTCCACCACCTCGGACCATCGGCCCGCCGCCTTGAGCAGCAGCTCGGCGACCTCGCGCACCGCGCCGCGACCGCCCGCGGTGCCACACACCAGGTCGCAGGCCGCGGCGACCTCGGGCACGGCGTCTGCCGGGCACACGGCGAAGCCGGCCCGGGCCAGCATCGGCAGGTCCTGGAGGTCGTCGCCCATGACCGCCACCTGCCGGTGGTCGAGCTCGAGCCGCGCAGTGAGGGAGTCCAGGTCGGCGAGCTTGTCGCGGGAGCCGAGCACGACGTCCTCGTCGGCGAGGCCCAGATCGCGGCAGCGGGTCCGGACCGCCGCCGCCGACCGGCCGGTGATGACGGCGACTTCGATCCCGCAGCGTTGGAGCAGGCGAACACCGAGGCCGTCGCGAACGTGGAAGACCTTGATCTCCTCGCCCCGCTCCGTGTAGAGCAGGGTCCCGTCGGTGAGGACGCCGTCCACGTCGAGCACGAGCAGGCGGATGGGCTCGAGCTTGCGGCGGACGTCCGGGGGCAGTCGGCTGGGCACGGGGCGATGGTAGCACTGCATCCCGGGCGCGGGTCGTCGGGATGCCCGGGCGGGCCGGCGTCAGAAGCCCTCGAGCACGGCGCTGACGAGGGCCCGGGAGTACTCCCGGGCGAGCACGTCCATGGCCTCCCGCTGGCGGTCGAAGTAGTCCTGCGCGTCCTGGTCCACGGCGTAGGAGGTCCGCCGGGAGAAGGCCTTGTCCTCCCACAGCAGCTCCGGCTCCTCGCCCCGCACGTCCTCGAGCCGGACCCAGGTCATGAGGGTCATCTGGTACTCGGTGGCGCGGCCGCTCTCGTCGAAGCTCACCGGGATCACCGCCAGGCTCGAGATCGTCCCGCTGAGGACGATCTGGGCGTCCGACGGCCGGTCGACGAGCCTGAAGCGGCCGCGCCGCACCCACTCCAGGTTCAGGGCCTCGCCGACCCGCTGGTCCATGTCCGCCCTGGCCGTCCTGTTGTCGAAGAGCTTGACGTGGAGGGTCTCGATCTCGGCCGGGAGGTGGCTTGAGGTCCCCACCAGGTGGTAGCCGCAGCCGGCGAGCAGGAACGGCAACGCGATCGCGAGGGCGCGCTTCACGGACCGGAAGGTAGCACAGTCAGTGGCGGTGACAGTGGCAGTGGCAGTGGCAGTGCCAGCTCAACGGGGACGCTTCTTCAGCTCGTCGATCTCCCGCATCCGTTCGCGGATGCGCTGTTCCCAGCCCCGGTCGGTGGGCCGGTAGAAGCGGGTGCGCGCGAGCTCGTCGGGCAGGCACCGCAGGTCGGCCAACCCCGACGCCTCGTCGTGGGCGTAACGGTAGCCGGCGCCGTAGCCGGCCTCCTTCATCAGAGCCGTGGGCGCGTTGCGGATCGCCATGGGAATGGCGAGGCCCGGTCGCTCCGAGACCTCGCGCTTGACCGCGCCGTAGCCGGTGTACAGGGCGTTGGACTTGGGCGCCAGGGCCAGGTAGACCGCCGCCTGGGCGAGGGCGAGCTCGCACTCCGGCATCCCCACGTGCTCCACGGCCAGGGCCGCCGCCGCCACCTGCTCGAGGGCCCGAGGGTCGGCCATCCCGATGTCCTCCGAGGCCATCCGGAGCATGCGGCGGACCACGAAGCGGGGATCGGCGCCGCCCTCGAGCATGCGCCCGAGCCAGTACAACGAGGCGTCCACGTCGGAGTTCCGGACCGACTTGTGGAGGGCGGAGATCAGGTTGAAGTGCTCCTCCCGCCCCTTGTCGTAGATCGCCACCGATCGCTGCGCCACCCGTCGGACGAGGCTCTCGTCGACCGCGTCGAGACCGTCGGCGGCGGCCACCGAGACCGCCAGCTCGAGGTGATTGAGGGCTTGGCGGGCGTCACCGGCGGCGAGGCGCGCGACCATGGCGAGGGCCGCCTGCGTCGCGGTGACGCCGCTGCCGCCGAGCCCCCGGTCGGGATCCGCCAGCGCCCGCTCCAGGATGCCCAGCAGCTGCTCCTCGCCGAGGGCCTCGAGGATGTAGACCTTGACCCGTGACAGCAGGGCCCGGTTGAGCTCGAAGGACGGGTTTTCGGTGGTGGCCCCCACCAGGACGATGTCGCCGACCTCGACGAAGGGCAGGAAGGCGTCCTGCTGGGCACGGTTGAAGCGGTGGATCTCGTCGACGAAGAGCACCGTGCGGCGGCCCTCGAGCTGCCGCCTCCGGCCGGCCTCGACCATCACCGCCCGCGCCTCCTTGACACCCGACAGCACCGCCGAGAAGGTCACCATCTCCGCCCCCGCCGCGTCGGCGAGGAGGCGGGCGAGGGTGGTCTTGCCCGACCCCGGCGGCCCCCAGAAGACCATCGACGGCAGCTCCCGGCGCTCGACGAAGGCCCTGAGCACGCCCTCCGGTCCCACCAGGTGCTCCTGACCGACGACCGCATCGAGGCTCCGCGGCCGCATGCGATCGGCGAGCGGCGCTCCCGGGGGGTCGCCGCCGAAGAGCCCGCCCTGGCCCGTCACCTCAGCCGCCCCGGGTGAGCAGGGCCAGGCGCTCGAGACGGATCATCCGCAGCACCGCCTGCTCGACGGTGGCGCCGACCGTCACCGCGCCGTGGCCGGCCAGGACAAGAGCCGGCGCCTGCGCGATACCCTTCGCCACCTCCCGGGCCAGCGAGCGGCTTCCCGGCGGGAAGTCGTCGATCCAGGAGACGCGATCGAGGATGCCACCGCCGTTGGGCAGCAGTGCGGGGTTCGGGGCGGCGCCCTCCGCGGCCAGGGCCAGGACCTTTACCGGGTGGGCGTGGACGACGGCGTAGACCGTTCGAAAGCCGGCGTAGATGGCGCGGTGGATTCCGACCTCGGTCGAGGCGCGCTCCGGAACACGGTGGCCGTTGACCTCGACCTCGACGAGCTCGGCGACCTCCAGGCGGCCCTTGTCCCGGCCCGTGGGCGTGACGATAAAGCGGTCCGCGTCGATCCTGGCCGACAGGTTGCCCTCGCCGGGCAAGATGATCTTGGCTGCCGTCAGCTCTTGGCCGCCGGCGACGATGGACAGCCGCAAACCGTTGAGGCAGTCAGCCTTCACCCGAGTCACCTCCCGCGCCCAGCCTTCGGCAGGCCTCGCTGCAGTACAGGAGATCGTCGGTTCCGCGCAGCGCCCGGTCGACGGGCACGAAGGTGCCGCAGCCCGCGCACGGCAGAAGCTCCTCCGGCGCCGGATCGCGGCCGCCCGGCCGCTGGTCCATCCGCCGGCGTCGGCTCCTCGGCGAGAACCGGCTGTAGGAGTCGGCGCCGTGGCCGGTCGCCGACGCCCGCTTGCCGAGGGAGGTCAGGACCCGCCACACGACCAGCAGGACGAGCACGATGAAAACGATACGCGAGAGCATGTCAGATCAATCGTCCGAGACAGGTGCAGTGTAGCTGATTCCGAGCTCGCGGGAGGGACCGCCGGGCAACCCGGCCCCCCGAGGTCGTCGCTACGATCCCGCCACCTCGCGGCTGATGGCGGTGAGGTCGGGCACCTGCGGGTTGCCCTCGGCGAGGGCCCGCAACCGGTTCAGGGCGTCGCGGGCGGCACCGTGCTCGTGCAGGTCGAAGTGCAGCACAACCACCTTGTTGTACCAGGCCTGCCAGTGGTCGTCGTCGAGGGCGATGGCGCGGTCGAGGAGCTCCAACGATCGCCGGGGCTCCCCCAGGTTGCGGTAGACCACCGCCAGATCCGTGACGATGTTGGGATCGACGCGGTCAGGGTCCTCGAGGGCGCGCTCGTACCAGACCCGGGCATCCTGCCAGCGGCCCGCGTCGAAGTTGGCGTTGCCCAGAGCGACCATGAGGCCGACGTCGCCCGGGTTCTGGGTCAGCAGGGTCTGAAGCTCCGCGATCTGGCGCTCCAGGGCCCGCGACTCGGGGCTCGCGGCCCCCGAGTCCAGTGGCGGATGCCCTTCGGGGAGGGCGCCACCCTGGGCCGCGGTCTGGGGGGCGCCGGCGCGCAGGGCCTTGGCGGGCGGGATCGGCTGGCGCTCGGCCAGCACGTAGCCCACGGCCAGACCGACCATGAGGCCCACCACCAGCATGAACCACGGGTTCTTGAACATCGTCACCCACCTCCCCCCTCTCGGGGCTCCCTTGGTGCGAACAGCGCCGGCCCCGCCTTTAATCCTGGCGGCGGGCGCTCCAGCCGCCGGCGGACGGCATCCCGGTGGCGAGCTGGGTCGCCTCCCACCGCCCCTGGATCGTCACGCCGTCCTCGGTCTCGGTCACGCCTCCGTAGAAGATCGCCGCGAAACCGAGCTGCGAGTCGATCCGCTCCAGACGGACCTTGTCGGCCACCAGGGTGCCGCGGAACGAGCCGGTCCATCCGCCGGAAAGCTCATAGGTGCCGCTCACCAGCGTCCCCTGCTGGACCAGGTAGGCGGTTCCGGTCAGGTCCGGCTGGACGTTCAGCCGCCAGGTTCCGGTGAGCAGGCCCTCGGGGCCCCGATCCTCCGGCCCCAAGCCCCGGGCGACCTCGACGATGGCCCGGTTGGTCAGGACGTCGCGTCGGGACGCCTGGGCCTCGGACAGCCGCATCAGGAGCTGCGCCTCGAGCTCCTGGAGCTGCTCCTCGCGCAAGCGCAGGCTCTCCAGACTCTCGCCCTGACGGTGGGCCTCGACCAGCGCGCCGGCGGCCGACTCCACCCGGGCCCAGGCCTCCCGCAGCAGGCCGTTGCCGCGCTCGAGGTCCTCGACTCCAGCCTCCAGCAGCTGGGAGTGGACGGCCACCAGGGTCCGGACATCCTGAGCCGCGACCGGCACTGCGGCCGCCACCACGAGCACGACGACGATGATGGCGTTTCCCGGTCTCAAGGCGCCCTCCCTTCGAAGCGGTCGATGACGGCGGTTCCCACGAGATCACTCCAGACATTGGTCGAGGTCCGCATCATGTCGAGCACCCGGTCGACGGCGATGATGGTCGCGATCCCCTCGATGGGCAGCCCCACCGCCTCCAGCACCACCACCATCATGACCAGACCTGCCATGGGGATGCCGGCGGCCCCCACCGACGCGAGCAGGGCCGTCAGGAGCACCAGGGCCTGCTGCGGCATGGTCAGCCCGACCCCGTACATCTGGGCGATGGTCAGGGCCGCCACCGCCTCGTACAGGGCGGTGCCGTCCATGTTGACGGTGGCGCCCAGGGGCAGCACGAAGCTCGAGACGCCGCGCTTGACGCCGGCTCCCTTCTCCGCGCACTCCATGCTCAGCGGCAGGGTGGCCGACGACGAGGCCGTGGAGAAGGCGGTGGCCACAGCCGGCAGCACGGTGCGGAAGTAGTCGAGCGGGTTGCGCCGACCGAACACCAGCAGAATCACGGGCAGGGTCACGAAGGCGTGGATGAGCAGACCGCCGCCCACCGTGGCGAAGTACGGCAGCAGCTTCACGATGAGCTCCGGTCCACTGCGGACAACCTCCCGGGCGAGGAGCGCGAAGATCCCGATCGGCGCGAGCTTGACGATGGCCAGGGTCAGTGCCTGGATGACCTCCAAAGCGCCCTCGAGCACCCGGTGTACGGCCTCCACGTTGGGCCCGTTGAGGCGGATGAGGAAGAGCCCGAACAGGATCGCGAAGAAGATCACCGGCAGCACGTCCCCCCGGGCCATGGCCCCGATCACGTTGTCGGGGACCATGTTGAGCAGGAACTGGGCGAGGCTCTGCGACGTCGAGTCGAGGCCCTCGGGCAGCGCCTGGGCAACCCCGATGTCGAGGTAGCGACCCGGCCTGAAGATGTTGACCAGGGTCAGCCCCACCAGGATCGCCAGGGTCGTGGACATGGTGTAGTAGAGCATGGTCCTCAGACCGACCCGGCCGACGCTTCGCGCGTCCCCGAGGCTCGCCACTCCGCACACCAGGGACGTGAAGATGAGCGGGATGATGATCATCTTGAGCAGGCGGAGGAAGATGTCTCCGACGACCCCAATGGCCTCGCCGACGGGCTCGGCCGGGACCCCGGCGGCTACCAGCATCCTGATCCCGATGCCGGCCAGGAAGCCGGCCACCAGGGCGATGCCGACCTGGGCGTGGAGCTGCGCGTACCAGGGGCTCTTCCTGCTCTCGCTCGTCATTCACCCTCCCGGTCCCGGGCCCGACCGAGAATACCATCGGCGGCGAGATCGGAATCGCGGCCGCCCGACCCTCGAGACATCCGGTCTCGAGGCGCCTTTCGCCATCCTGGCGTCGTGACGGTGAAAGCTACTCCTCGAGGGGCTCGACGGGTTGGCCGAGGGCCTCGTCGATCTCCTGCTCGACCTCGGGGATCTCGCGCTCCTCGACCTGGGCGACCTCCACGACCAGCAGCTGCCGGGCGTGGTCGTACATCTTGCGCTCGCGGAAGGACAGGGTCTTGCGCCCCGCCACCTCGGCGAGGCAGCGCAGCACGTCCACGATCTCGTCGAGGTCGCCTGTCTTGATCCGGTCGAGGTTGGCCCGGTACCGGTCCTTCCAGTCCTCGCCGCCGTCGGCCTCGCCCGAACGCAGACGGTTCAGGGCTCGCTCCACCGCGGGCTTTTCGGACAGCGGCCGGAGGCCGACCCGCCGCGAGTTCGCCACCGGGACCATCACCTTCGAGTCGGTGCTCAGCAGCCGGAGGGTGTAGCAGCTCATGGTCGTCCCGGCGAGCTCCTCATCCTGAATGCTCTCCACCACCGACACGCCCTGGCTGGGGTAGACCACCTTGTCGCCGACGCTGAACTCCACGCACTCCCTCCCCCGTTGAACACCCCATCGTAGCATTTCCCGCCCACGCGCGCGTTCGTTCCCTTGCCCGTGCCCGTGCCCGTGCCCGTGCCCGACGCCAACGGCAGCAATCAGAGGCAGCAAACAGCGATCAGCGTCGGCAATCAGCGATCAGCGTCGGCGACCTCCCACCCGCGTCGCCGCGGGTGTCGACTCGCTCCCACTCCCGACCGGGTCCTGGTCCGGCGCCGGGTTCCGGTCCGGGTCCGGGTGCTGCCGCTGCCCCTGATCGCTGCCCCTGTCGCTCCTAAGTAACACCCCCGCGGACTTGGCCGGGGAGTTCTGCTGGAACCAGTGTTGTGTTACTTCCCCGGTGTCTCCCCGGACAACAGGGGTGGGAGGCTGATTGCTGATCCTGATCGCTGGTTGCTGATCCTGATCGCTGGCGCTGCCACTGCCACTGAGTCTGCCACTGCCACTGCATCTGCCGCCGGTGCCGTCGATCCGATCCGTGCCGGGAGGGCCCGCGGGCTCTTCGACGAGGTGCGGGCGATGACCTGGCGGTTGCTCCATCCCCAGCCCTGACGCGGCCTGGTCGGCGTGCCGCATTGTGGGGTCGGCGGCTCGCCGGCCTCGCCAGGGTGCTCCGGTCAGTGGCAGTCGCAGTGGCAGTGGCAGTCGCAGTGGCAGTGGCAGTCGCAGTGGCAGTCGCAGTGGCAGTGGCAGTGGCAGTGGCAGTGGACAGTCGCCCGGATCGCTACGGTCGTCAACTCGATCCCGCTCCCGAACGGATGCCGACTCCGGCCCCGGACGACTCACGACCCACGCCGCCTTCAGGCGCTTCGGCCGGGGTCCTGCTCCAGCTTGCAGTGAGGGCACACCAGGGCGCCGGGACGGATCGCCTCGCCGCAGTGGACGCACGGCACCCGGCGCCGGGCAGCCCGCCTCGCCGCCACCACCGAGCCGCCGACCACGACCAGGGCGAGCGCCATGGACACCGGAGGCGCCACCACCGAGGTGCCGGCGAGGGAGGCCGAGGCGCCGGCCTCGGCCAGAGAAGCCGCCTTGCCGGCGCTCTCGTGGGCGTCCTCGGCGAAGTCCCGGAACGGCCGCCGGAGCTTCGTCCGCAACCAGTGGACCGCGCCCGCGGTTCCGGCGCCGAGTATGCCCGAGGTGCCGAGATGGGCGATGTCGGAGTCGAGCTGACCGGTGACGGCGGCGAAGCCGATGAAGCCGGCGACCACCTTCGGCAGGTAGGCCACGACGTCCGAGTAGCGCCCGAGGTCCGGGTGGGCGTCGACCACGATCTCGAGCACGACCAGGGCACCGAGGATCGTCAGAACCGCCGGGTCCGCGAGCCAGGTGAAGCGCGGCGACAGCTCGAAGTACGGGGTGTAGTGGAAGCCGCCCAGGGCCAGCAGGGGGATGAATGCCTTGGCCCCAGCGCCGGTGGCGAGCCCGATGCCCGCCATGATCGTCATCAGCTCATCCATGTCGTCTCCTCAATGGCTCCTCAGCCAGTCCACAAGCGCCACCGCCGACCAGCCGAGCACGAGGGCGCCGAGCAGCAGGCCCGCCACCACCAGCACCGTGCCGGCGGCGACCAAGGCCATCAGCGCCTTCTCCCACGCCAGCAGGGGATGTTTCGAGCGCTCGCGCTCGAGGCTCCAGGCCGCGTAGACGTGAACCACCTCGGTGAGCACCAGAAAGGTGGCGATACCGCTGACGATGCCCACGAAGGGAACCGCCATGCTCGCGTAGCCCGGCAGGCCGAGCCACAAGAAGGCGAAGCGGGCCGACCAGCGGGTGAACAGCCTGCGCGTCGGTCCCAGGTAGCTCCGGCCCTCGCGGACGACGTAGAGCCTGAGCACGACCAGGTGGGTCGCCGCCACCATCGGGGCGAGAACCAGTCCCCCGACGTGAAGCAGCGAAGCTGCCACGGCCAGCACCGCCACGACCGGAGTACCCCACGTCAGCACCTCCCGGGCGCGCGCCTGCTGCCGCGCCTCTACCCGTTCGTAACGCAGCTCGAGCTCCCCGGGTTCGCCACTTGGGCCAGCGAGCGGGTGCTCGCAGTGGGGGCACTCCGACAGCCGTCGTTCGCCGCGGCTCAGCGGCTCGAGACACCACGGGCACCGGTGGAGCATGGTCGGGAGTATATCGGGCCAACCCCGCGTCCGCGTCCGCGTCCGTTTCCGTTTCCGTGCCCGTACCCGTGCCCGTGCCCGTGCCCGATGGGAGCCTCATCGGCAGCGGCAGCGGCAGGGACAGCGGCAGTTTCAGTGGCAGCGACAGCGGCAGCGATCAGGGTCAGCAACCAGCGATCAGCGGCAGCGCTGGCGAGCCGGCTCTCTTCGGCGCGTCCGACGCGCCGCCGCAATTCGTCCGACGAATTGCCGCCGCTGTGTCAGGCGTGCAGAGCCTCGAGCAGAATCTCCGCCCCCCAGTCGACCTCGGTCTCGGTGGTGAAACGGCCCACCGACAGGCGGAAGGTCCCGAGGGCGACCTCCGTCGGGACGCCCATGGCGGCCAGGACGTGGGACACCTGGACGGTGAGCCCGTGGCAGGCGGCTCCTGCCGAGGCCGCCAGCCGGTCGCCGACGGTCGCGAGCAGCTCCCCGGCGTGGACGTCGGGCAGGCCGACGCTGAGGGTGTTGGGCAGGCGATCGGCCCCGGCGCCGTGCTCCACGAGACCGGGCACGCCGGCGGCCAACCGGTCGCGGAGCCGGTCCCGGAGGGCGGCGAGGCGCGGGCCCTCGTCGGCGATCTCCGCGCGCACCAGCTCGCACGCTGCGCCCAGCCCGACGATCTCGAGGATGTTCTCGGTTCCCGCCCGCAGCCGCCGCTCGTGGCCGGCTCCCCGGATCAGGGGCTCGATGGTCACGCCGGACCGCAGGTAGAGGGCGCCGACGCCCTTCGGAGCGTACAGCTTGTGGCCGGCCACGGTGAGCATGTCGACGCCCAGGGACGCCACGTCGACCGGGATCTTGCCCACCGCCTGGGCCGCGTCCGTGTGGACGAGCACGCCCCGGCGGCGGCAACGACGGGCGATCTCCGCGACGGGCTCGAGGGTGCCGACCTCGTTGTTGGCGAGCATGATGGACACCAGCGCTGTGTCGTCGGCGAGGGCGGCCTCCACCTCCGCGGGATCGACCCGGCCGCGGTCGTCGACCCCGACCACGGTGAGCCGGATCAGACCTTCCATCTCCATGGCCAGGGCGGTCTCGAGCACGGCCGGGTGCTCCACCGCCGAGGTCACCACGTGACCTCCGCCCCGGGCGGCCACCGCGCCACGAAGGGCGAGGTTGTCCGACTCCGAGCCGCCGGAGGTGAAGACGATCTCGTCGGCGGCGCCACCCAGGCAGGCGGCAACCTGCCCCCGGGCCCGCTCGACTGCCGCTTTCGCCTCCCGACCCGCCCGGTGGCCCGACGACGGGTTGCCGTAGAACCCGGTCAGGAACGGCGCCATGGCCTCGGCGACCCGCGGGTCGGTCGGCGTGGTCGCGTTGTAATCCAGGTAGATGAAGTCGCTCACGACGCTTAAGAGTCTACAATCTTCATTTCTCGGCCCCGGCCGTCGACGGCCGGGGCCGAGAAATGAACTTGCAGTTCAAAGACGCGGTCGATAGGATGCCCTCCCGGCGTTCGACACGCCCTGAAGGACTCCACCACCTCGGAGGTTGCACATGCCCAACGGACTCGTCCCGATCCCGACCCCGGTCAACGAACCCGTCCGCGCCTACGGCCCCGCGTCGCCCGAGAAGCGGTCGCTGAAGGCCAGGCTCGCCGAGATGCTCGCCGAGGAGATCGAGATCCCCCTCGTCATCGGCGGCAAGGAGGTGCGAACCGGCAACACGGCGAAGGCCGTGTGCCCCCACGACCACGGCCACGTCCTCGCCACCTACCACCAGGCCGGCTCGGCCGAGGTCGAGCAGGCCATCGAAGCGTCGCAGAAGGCGTGGCGCGAGTGGTCGGAGGTGCCATGGGAGGATCGCGCCGCAGTGATGCTCAAGGCCGCCGAGCTGCTCGCCGGACCGTGGCGCGACACCCTCAACGCCGCCTGCATGCTCAACCAGTCGAAGACCGTCTACCAGGCGGAGATCGACTCAGCCTGCGAGCTCATCGACTTCTTCCGCTTCAACCCCTACTACATGCGCTTCATCTACTCCCAGCAGCCCGGGTCGGCCCTCGGCCACTGGGACTACGTCGAGTACCGAGCCCTCGAGGGCTTCGTGTTCGCGGTGACCCCCTTCAACTTCGCCTCCATCGCCGGCAATCTGCCCACCTCCCCGGCCCTCATGGGCAACGTGGTGCTGTGGAAGCCGGCCTCGTCGGCGGTCTTCACGGCCTGGCAGCTGATGCGGCTGTTCAAGGCCGCCGGCTTCCCGGACGGGGTCATCAACTTCGTGCCCGGCTCGGGCAGCCAGGTCGGCAACCCCGTCATGGCCAGCCCGCACCTCGCCGGGATCCACTTCACCGGCTCGACCCCGGTGTTCCAGGGCATGTGGCGCTCCATCGGCAACAACATCGCCGGCTACCGCACCTACCCCCGCATCGTCGGCGAGACCGGCGGCAAGGACTTCGTCTTCGCCCACCCCTCGGCGGACGCGGAGGCCCTGGCCGCGGCGCTGGTCCGGGGCGCCTTCGAGTACCAGGGCCAGAAGTGCTCCGCCGCGTCCCGGGCCTACATCCCCAAGTCCCTGTGGCCGCGGACCAAGGAGCTGCTGCTCGGCCAGGTCGAGGAGATGAGGATCGGCCCCCCCACCGACTTCCGCAACTTCTTCAACGCCGTCATCGACGATGGCGCGTTCTCGGACCACGTGGGATACATCGAGCACGCCAAGAGCTCTCCGGACGCCGAGATCCTCGCCGGCGGCACATACGACGACTCGGTCGGCTACTACGTCCACCCGACCGTGGTCCAGACCACCGACCCGCGCTTCAAGCTCATGCAGGAGGAGATCTTCGGCCCCGTGCTGACGCTGTACGTCTACGATGACGCCCGACTCGACGAGACCCTCGAGCTGTGCGACACCACGAGCCCGTACGCGCTCACCGGCGCAATCTTCGCCGAGGACCGCCTTGCGGCGATCAAGATGGCCGCCGCCCTGCGCCACGCCGCCGGCAACTTCTACCTCAACGACAAGCCCACCGGCGCCGTGGTCGGCCAGCAGCCTTTCGGCGGCTCCCGCGCCTCGGGCACCAACGACAAGGCGGGCTCCTACCTCAACCTGGTCCGCTGGACCTCGCAGCGCACGATCAAGGAGAACTTCGTGCCGCCGAAGCACTTCTCGTACCCGTTCATGGGCGAGGAGTGAGTCGAAGCTGTCAGCGGTCAGCCGTCAGCCCCCCCCCCCCCAAGCGGCCGCGGCTCGCCCCGCGGCCGGTTCTTCGTCCGCGTCCGCGTCCGTGCCCGTGCCCGGGCCCGGGCCCGACGTCAGCGACAGCGACAGCGACAGCGACAGCGGCAGCGGCAGTGGCAGTGGCAGTGGCAGTGGCAGTGGCAGTGGCAGTGGCAGTGGCAGTGGCAGTGGCAGTGGCAGTGGCAGTGGCA
>DATHSO010000086.1:0-12084 GCA_035464095.1 Candidatus Methylomirabilota bacterium
AAGGTGGCCGTGTTGCTCGGCGTGAAGGTGTTGCTGGGGGTCGCCGTGTTGGTAAAGGTGTTGGTCGGCGTGTTGGTCGGGGTCTCGGTGAAGGTGTTGGACGGCGTGTAGGTGTTGGTCGGCGTGAAGGTGTTCGACGGCGTGTAGGTCGGGGTCGCCGTGTTGGTCGGCGTCGGGGTCGAACCGCCGTTGTACTCGGCCCAGACCGGGCAGGTCAGGTCCGTTCCGCCGGGACCGGCCCCGGGGAGGAAGACGTTGAGGTCGACCCTGTGGAGCCCGCGGGGAGGAGCCCAGACGTAGTCGAGATCCGCCCGCCACACTCGCGTGCTGTTGGCTGCGATCGTACGCCTGGCTAGGCTCGCCCCCGGGTAACCATTGTTGAGAACGACCGGAGAGAACGTGGCGTTGCCGCCGTAGTAGTTCGACAGCCCGTCCAACCTTATCCAGTCGACGATTGGGGTGTTCGGCTGCGAGGACGGTTTCGTGGGCTGCCATTCGAGACGGGTCCAGATGATGTAGGCAGGGAAGACCGAGTTGTTCGTCAGGGGGTTGTAGAGCTCATCGGTGTTGCCCACGTTCAGGTCCGTGTCGAAGACGATGTCCGAACAGTCCGCCGGCACTGGGGTGGCGGTCGCTGTTGCCGTCGGAGTCGGCGTCGGGCGGTCGCGGAACACCGACCGGATCTCGGTGCAGGTCAGACCGTAGGCCGGGTACTCGAAGGTGAAGGTGACGGTGGTTGTGCCGGCGACGTAGCTCGTGCTCGAGACGCCACCCCACGCGGTGGTGAACATGGTCTGCTGGCCGGGCGGGAAGTTGACGTCGACGAGCGCGGTCGTCGGCGGCTCGTAGTCGTCCGGGTCCTGGTAGTAGACCATGATCGAGTTGAAGTTCATGAAGTTGAGAAACTGGCCCGGGTGGTACAGGTCTTCCCAGGCGATCTCGGTGCTCCGGTGCACCGCCTGGTGGATCGGGTTGTTGTTGCGGACCGTGTCGATCCGCACCCGGTAGTAGTCGTAGTAGTACAGCTCCCCGATCTCGAGGTCGCTGCACTGGGGCGGAATCGGGGTCGGGGTGTTCGTCGGGGTGTTCGTCGGGGTGTTCGTCGGGGTGTCCGAGGGCGTGAATGTCGGCGTGAAGGTCGGCGACGGCTGGGGCATGTCGCAGGTTCGGAAGTTGCGCTGCTCGACCAGGTCGACCCGCATCAGCCAGTCGAAGCTCGAGTCGCCGTCGTAGTCGGGGTCGTTGCTGCCGTCGAGGTCGTAGTCCTCGGCGCCCGAGTCGGCGACGACGCGGTTGCCGACCATGGCGCCGGCGGTGTCCTCGCCGATGGGGTGGTTGGGGTGGCCCGCGGAGTCGGTGGTCGGCAGCTCGAGGTGGGCGCGCCGCGCCCACTGGGTCACCGACACGCCCGCCACCAGGTCGGACTCCCAGTACGGGCTGCAGCCGTCGTCGCCGGCGACGATGGCGCCCGGGGTGCAGTTGCGGAACTGGTAGGCCCACTGCTCGTGGGCGGTGGTGCCGGAGCGGTCCAGGTAGGTGTAGAAGGGGAAGACCCGCAGGCCGCAGTCCCGGGCGTCCTCGCCGATGTCGACGGTCTCGCAGTTGCGCATCAGGTAGATGGGCAGGAAGTCATAGGGGTTGCGGGGGTTGAGGGTGGGAGCCAGGATCGGTCCGTAGCGATCGGCCGGGGCGACGTAGCTGCCGCTCGAGGGGTCGGGGCTGAAGTAGGGGTTGTAGCCGAACAGGAAGTCCTCGGCGAAGTCCGCCGGGTTGATCATCGGGCTGACGGCAGAGGACGGTTTGGGGGTGCGCTCGGCCCTGCCGATGCGGTAGGCGTAGTCGTCCTGAAGGAAGCCGAAGCGGTCGCTGGCGGTGGCCTCGTAGGTCCAGTGCAGGGCCGGGAAGGCGTTGACCTGGCTGCCGGAGACCTCGGGCAGCACGTACTGGTAGCCGGCGAGGGCGAAGTTGGCGTCGGTGACGTTGGTCAGGAAGCTCCTCAGCACCGCCTTGGCGATGCCCATGCGCGAGCGCGGGTCGTCGCCGCCGCCGGGGAGCATGCCGTAGTCGACGTTGGCCGAAGCCTCACCGAGGGTGAACTCGGTGGCGACCTCCGACGTCCCGACCATGGACCCCGAGGTGTCGAGGAGGATGAGGATGTTGGGCTTGGCCGCCCGCTCGCGCAGGAAGTCGCGGTCGTCGGCGCCGGCCGTCGCCGCCGCCAGGAGGGCCACGACCGCGGCCGCGAGCGCCCATCTCCGGTGTCGCCGTCTGCTCATAGCTGCCCCCTCGCCCCTCAGTAGCACGTCATGGCCGGGAAGATCCGGTCGATGGGAATGGGCATCACGGTCACGTCCTGGGTGATCGCCGCCCGGGTCAGGCCGACCAGGGTGCCGACGTCGCGCTGGGCGGCGCTCCTGAAGAAGAAGTGGCGGGCCCGGAAGGTGGTGTCCCAGGCCGTCCCCGTCGCCGGGTCGACGGCCTCCGACGGCGGCTGGAGCTCGCACACGTCGGACACCGTGACGTTGTACTGGCCGGTCATGAAGCCGCCCAGGGTCGGGTCGTCGGCGAGCACGAAGGCGCCCTGGCCGACGGCACCGTTGGTCAGGGTGGCGATCTCGAGCTGGGTGCCGGCGTCGGCGGCATAGAGCGCCCGCACCACCCAGCGGTCGGTGCCCGCGGCCTGCAGCCCGAGGGAGGTCTGCAGCAGCAGGCCGAGGCCGAGGAAGGCGAGGACCAGCGACACCATGAGGGCGATGATGATGGCCGCCCCTCGCTCGCGGTCGGGGCGGTCGGGGGCCTGGGTGTGAGGCTCGAGATCCATGGTCGTTCCCATCACATGAAGTTCCTGAGCGCCACCGCCACCTCCATCCGCCGCCACTTGGCGTGGCGCGGGCCGGCGGCGCCGGCGGTGGGCGCGGTCATGTTGCCCGAGCTGGTGAAGGTGACCGCGGGCTCGGTCCAGTCCGGGATCTCGAAGGGGGTCCGGCCGAGGACCGTCAGCCGCATGGCGAGGACGCCGTTGCCGGCCAGGGCCTCGGCCAGGGTCGGCGACGCGTCCCACTCGGCGGCCGGGTCGAGGAAGCCGTCGCCGTTGGCGTCGATGCCGAGCTCGACCTGGAGGCTGCCGATGTTGATCGCCACCGGCTCGGGTCCCGAGGTGCCGACGGCGCGCTGGGCGAGGCGGCGCAGCACCATGTTGGAGTCCACGTAGTAGGCGTAGGCCTCGAGGATGCCGGCCCTGGAAGCGGCCCGGAAGGCGGGCTCGCCGGCGGCGATGGCGGCGCCGTCGGCGTTGAGCACGTCCCAGGTGGCGTTGGGCTCGTAGGTCAGGACGATCTGGCGGTTGGGCGAGGTGCCGGTGACCCCGGTGGTGCCCCCGACCCGGACCACGGCGTACTGGCCGCCGACCCGGGCGGCGGTGCCGATCTGGGTCTGGCCGTCGGCGGTGGCGATCACCAGGCCGCGGTTGAGGAACAGGTCGGCGATGCCGGTGTAGGGGGCGAGGTCGTTGACCACCCGCTCGTTGGCGCCGCCGGGGTCGGTGTGCTCGCGGATGGTCACCGTCGCCCCGGTGGGGTTGAGGTCGGCCAGGTTGATGAAGAAGGGCGCCACGTCGAAGAAGCCGCGCAGCACCAGCACGTCGCTGCCCGGCATGGTGTCGACGGTGGTGCCGAAGATCGAGAAGTTGGCGCCGACGTTGTCGTGGACCTCGCCCGCCACCCACGCGTTGCCGGCGCCGCCGCCGCGGGCGAAGGGCATGATGGTGCCGCCCATCATGCGCGCGGTGCGCATGAGGTGGTAGGTGGCGTAGCGCACGTTCTCCTGGGTGTCGGCGAGGGCGGACTCGATCTTGGAGACCTTGGTCGAGGTGTCCAGCAGGTTGAGCAGGCCGATCATCAGCACGGTGAAGACCGCCACCGCGACCAGCATCTCGATGAGGGTGAAGCCGGCGCTGCCGGGGCGGCGGAAGGCTTGCGGCGCGGTCATCCCGCCACCTTCACGGCGCTCACGGTGAGCACCCGGTTGCCCTGGAGGGTCTCGGTGGTGGACGCGACGGTGACCGTGATCCGCTTGACGTTGCCGGGCACCCCGGCGGGCGGCGTCCAGCCGCCGGCGAGGTCGCTCCAGTCGATGACGCTGAAGTCGTTGACGGTGTAGGTGGCCGTGAAGCCGCGGTTGGAGTAGGTGGCCCCGCCCACCGGCAGCCAGGTGCGGGGCGTGCCGCCGGTGGCCACCAGGGTCGGGTCGTCGAAGGGCCGGGCGCGCAGCTCCTCGAGGACGAAGCGCGCCTGGGAGGCGAGCTTGGCGTAGTCGTAGCCGGAGGCGTTGACCAGCATGGAGTGGGAGAACATACCGGCGATGCCGAGGGCGACGATGGCGAGGATGAGCAGCGCCATCAGCACCTCGACCAGGGTGAAGCCCTGGTCGCGCGCCTCGGCGGGGCTGACTGCTGGGTTCATCAGTAGTACTCCCAGTGGGCGAAGTTGTCGTCCCAGGCTCCCGCCGTCGGGTTCCACATCTGGGTCCGCACCGTCCCGGCGCCGGCGAAGACGGTGATCCGGAAGGTGTTCCAGCGCTGTCCCTGCTGCCAGATGAAGAAGTCGAGGGCGCCCTGGCCGACCCCCTCCTCGCGGGTGGTGTCGCTGGTGATCGCCATCCCGCTGGGCAGGAAGACCAGGCCGCGGTCGTCGCCGCCGGCGCCCTTGTTGAAGATGTACATGGGGAAGTTGGCGTCGCTGACGTCCTCGAAGGACCAGTCGCCGGCGCGCCGGATCTGCCACGGTCCCAGCGTCTCCTCGCCGGAGTCCTCGACCTCGTTGCCGTTGCTGTCGACCCAGGCGTGGAAGGAGCTCATCTGCAGCCGGTCGCCGTCGTCGAGCAGGCGCAGGCAGACGTTCTCGCCGCGCTTGATGGCGGTGATGCGCGACACCGCCACCGCCTGCTCGACGGTCCGCACCACGTCGAGCATGCTGGCGCGGATGCGGGCCCGCTGCAGGCTCGGGATGCTGACGGCGGCGACGATGCCGATGATCGCCATCACCACCAGGGCCTCGATGAGGGTGAAGCCGCCCGCGCGGCGGCACGGCCGACGCGCCACACGAAGCCCCCGTTCACCATCTGCGCACTGCATCATCCCTAGCATGCGAGCCTCCCCATCGAGGGTCAAGCCTCCACGGCGGACCTTCAAAGAGCTTTGACAATCGTCCACTATTCGCGATTGCCGGTCGGTGATCGAGATCAACCCCACCCATCGCGAGTTTTGAGTTTTGAGTTTTTAGTTTTGAGTTCCCCCCGCCCGCCCCATCGCAGGGGCGTCGGGGGACGCAACATTCACTCGAGCTCGAACGACCGTGTGACAAGTTCTCAATTCTAAATTCTCAATTCTAAATTTCCCCCACCCCATCGCAGGGGCACGGGAGAGCGGGTGGGAGGGGGGTCATAATTCATAATTCATAATACAAAATTCATAATTCTCAATTCGAGGTCCGGGGCGGGCGGGGGAAACTCAAAACTAAAAACTAATAACTGAAAACTAACAACTCAATCCTGCGGCCTCGTGTCGAGCTCGAGCAGCCAGACGCGGCCGCTGGCGTCGGCGAGGGCGAGGGTGCTGCCGAGGCGGGCGAGCCCGGTGGGCGCGATGCCGTCGGCGGCGAGGTCGAGCTTGGTCACCGCACCTCCCTCCACCAGCCACAGCGAGCTCGCGGGGGTGTCGGTGAGCAGCAGGCGGCCGCCGCCGAGGTCGACCACCTGGGGCCGCGAGTAGAAGTCGGCCCAGGCCTCGCCGAGCTCGACCACCGCCCGGACCGCGCCGTCGCGGCCGAGCACCTGGAGGCGGCGGTTGCCGGTGTCGCAGACCGCCAGGCGGTCGTCGCCCAGCCAGGCGACGCCCACCGGCTCGGAGAGCTGCCCCGGACCCTCGCCGGGGCCGCCGAGGGTGCGGACCGCGAAGTCGGCTCCTGCGCCGGGCTCGTACAGCACCACGCGCTTGTTGCCGGTGTCGGTGACCGCGATGGTGCCGTCGGGCGCCACCGCCACGCCCCGGGGGCCGTACCAGCCGCCCTCCGGCTCGGGCAGCACGCCCAGCGACTGGTCGGCGGCCCGCCACAGGAGCACCCGGTGGCGCCAGGTATCGGCGATGACCAGGACCTCGCCGGCCGACCACGCCAGGCCCTCGGGCCGGTCCATGGGCTCGCCGGGGCCGGCGAGGGGCGCGCCGTCGGCGTCGAAGAGCAGCACCCGGTTGAGGGCCGAGTCGGCCGCCGCGAGCCGGCCGTCGGCGGCCAGGGCGAGGCCGCGGGGCTCCGCCAGCCAGCCCTCGCCCACCAGCCGGGCCCGGCTCGCGCCGAGGCCGGCCGCGAGCGCGGCCGGCACCTCGGCGGGCCGCGCGGCGGTGGCCGGCTCGCCGGTGTGGCGGAACACCATGATGTCGGTCGAGCCGATCGGCCCGAAGGGCCGGCGGGTGACGAGCCAGCGCAGGACGCCGCCGAGGGTGGCCCGGGAGTGCTCGAGCACCCACCAGGCGCGCCGGGGGATCCGCTCGCCCCGGTACTGGGGGCCGAGCAGGGTGCGGAAGCGCTCCTGGTCCTCGACCTCGCAGATCACCAGGGGCGGGCGGAGGTCCGGCCGGGGCTCGGACCACCAGGTCGGGACCTGCCGCCAGTACCAGGTCAGGGGCCAGCCGGCGGTCCCCGACACCGCCGCCACCGTCGGGTGGCCCTCGCGGGCCAGGGCGACGCCCTCGGCGGCCAGGGCCGCCACCTCGGGGCAGGTCTGGACGTAGCTGATGAGCTCGGCGCGCTCCAGATTGGGCGAGATCTCGTCGGTGACGAAGGACGCCGACACCGTCACCACCGCGGTCGCCGCCAGGCCCGCCGTCGCGAGGGCGCGGCTCCACCACCGGCCGAGGGGTCCGAAGGTGCGCGCCAGCTGGAGGCCGGCCAGGGGCAGGAAGGCCCAGACCTGGTGGACGCCGAGCCACGCCACCTTCTCGCCCAGGTAGGCGTACATCGCCACCGAGGCGAAGCCGAACAGCAGCAGCGACCACTCCAGGAGGCGCATCCGCCGACCGCGCCGGACGGCCCACGCGAGGGCGGCCGCGATCGGCAGGAACTCGTAGGCGGCGAGCCGCGGCAGGTAGTACCAGTGCGGCCCGGCGACCCGCTCGATGCTGTGCTGGTCCCACCAGTAGCTGACCGCCCGGTAGGGGAACAGCCAGTCCTCGGGATGGGTGAAGCCGACCGTGTACAGGGGCACCGCCACCACCACCGAGGCCGCCACCGCCGCCAGCACCCCCCAGCGGCGCTGCCAGAGCCAGCCCAGGGTGGCGGGCAGCGCCCCGCCCAGGCCCCGCACCACCGCCAGCGCGCCCCAGACCGCCACCACCAGGGCGGCGGTGACGTAGGCGTTCTCCTTGGTGGCCAGGGCGAGGCCACTGAAGACCCCGAACCAGATCCAGGCCGAACGGCTGCCCCGCGCCGCGCGCCAGGCGGCGACCGCGGCGGCCGAGGCGGTGAGCAGCTCGAGGATGTCCATGCGCAGGAATCGCCCGTAGTAGAGGGTGAGCGGGGACAGGGTCGCGAGCAGGCCGGTCCACCAGGCGGCGCGGCCGCCCAGGGGCCGGCGCAGGCTGAAGGCGACGGCGACCAGCAGCACCCCGGCCAGGGCGATCGGCAGCCGGGCGGTGAAGTCCGAGTCGCCGGCCACGGCGTAGGTGCCCGCCACCAGGTAGTACAGGAGGGGGCCGTGGTAGGTGGGGTCGTAGCGGTAGATGCCGTTGGTGAGGAGGTTGTAGGCGCTGTGGGAGTGGATCGACTCGTCGTGGTGGTAGGAGCGCTCGCCGAGCGCCCACAGGTGGAGGGCGAGGGACAGGGCCACCAGGGCCAGCCAGGGCGCGCACCGGCTGGGACGCCAGGCCGCCCATCGCTTCGCCGCGTCGCTCATCCGCCCAGGGTAGCCGGTCGCCTGGGCCCGGTGAAGCCCGTCCCCGGTCACGCCGGCCGGCCCCCGGGCACCGCCGCGGCGAGCCTCTCGAGCAGGACCTCGGCGCTGCCGGTCGGCTGCCCGTCCGTCACCACCACGGGAAGACCGGTTCCGGCGGCCCAGGAGCGGGCCGCCGAGCGGTCGGCCCGCACCAGCACCGCCCCCGGCGACCAGTCGGTGAGCAACCGGTCGGCCACCGCGGCGTCGGGGGCGTGGCGGACGTCGTAGCCGGCGCCCGCCACGATCTCGATGAGCTGGGACGCCGCCCTGCCGTCGGCCTCCACCACCAGCACCCGGGCCCGCTCGCGCTCGAACCGGCTCCCGGGATCGTCGAGGGGCTCCAGCTTCGCCGGGTCGCCGGGCGGCAGTCGGACCGAGAAGCACGCCCCCTCGCCGGGCCCGGAGACGATCTCGACGTCGCCGCCGTGGGCGGTGGCGATGGCGTAGACCACGGCGAGCCCGAGCCCGGCGCCGCGGCCCTTGCGGCTCAAGGTGAAGAAGGGCTCGAAGAGCCGCTCCCGGTGCTCGGCGGCGATGCCGGGGCCGGTGTCGGCCACCTCGAGCACCGCCCGGCCGGCCCGCCTTGCCAGGGAGATGGTGATGGCGCCGCCCGGACCGGCCACCGCGTCCCGGGCGTTGACCACCAGGTTCAGGAGCAGGCGGCGCAGCGCGACCGGGTTGCCGGTCACCGGCAGCGCCCCGTCGGCAAGCTCGAGGTGCAGGGTGACGTTGGCGGGCAGCAGGTGGCGGAGGACGCCCTCCTGGCCCCGGACCAGCTCGGCGAGGTCGAAGGTGCGCGGCGGCAGACCCTCGTCCGACCTCGCGAACAGGAGCAGCTCGCCCACCACCTCGCCGCCCTGCTCGGCGAGCTCGCGGATCGCCGCCGCCGCCTCGGCGGCCCGCTCGGGCTCCCCCTCCAGCCAGCGGGCGTGGAGCAGGATCGCGGCCAGCAGGTTGTTGAAGTCGTGGGCGACGCCGCTCGCCAGGGTCGCCACGGCCTGCATCTTCTCCGCCTCCCGCAGGCGGGCCTCGGCGGTCACGGCCTCGGTCACGTCGCGCACCACCAGGACCGCGTGGTCGAGCCCGACGGGCCGGCTGAGGTCGCACTCCAGCAGGCGGTCGAGACTGCCGGTCCGCCAGCTGCCCTCCCGGCCCGCCCGCTCGGTCAGCTCCCGGGCGAGGGCCGGCAGGTGCGGCGCCAGCGCCCGGTTGACCGCCTCGACGGCGCCGTCGCGGCCGACCAGGGCGACGCCGTCGATCATGGCGTCGAAGGTGCGCCGCCAGCGCTCGCCGAGGCGGCGGACCCGGTCGGTGAGGTCGTGGACGGCGCAGATCGTGCCCCGGCCCTCGCCGTCGCCGGCGGGCCGCAGGTGGAGCTCGACCTCGGCGAGGTCGCCGTCGGGCATCCGCCAGCGCGTCTCGACCACCCCCTCACCGCCTCCGGCCCCGGCGGCGGGGGCCCGATCCACGCCCCGGCCCGGGCGGTCCGCCAGGAACTGGTTCAGGGGCCGTCCGAGCACGACGGCGGCGTCGCCCCCCAGGAACGCGGCGGCGGCGGGGTTGGCGCCGCGGACGGCGAGCTCGTCGTCGAGCTCGAGCAGAGGGGTCGGCGACGACGCGAAGAGCTCGCGGTAGCGCCGCTCGCTGGCCTCCAGGTTGTGGCGCTGCTCCGACAGCCGCGCCGTCATCTCCCGGAAGGCGGTGGCCAGCTCCACCAGCTCCGCGGCCCACGGCCCCTCGGTCCCGACCTCCATCGGAGCGCCCGAGTCGAAGCTCCGCGACAGCTCGGCGAGCTCGTTGAGGGGCTGCACGAGCCGGCCGACCAGCCACAGGCCCACCGACATGGCGATAGCGAGGGCGATGCCGAGGGCGACCAGCAATCGGACCGCAGCGCCCGCCAGGTTGGCCTGAACCCTCGCCCGGCTCAGGAGGACGGTGACCTCGACCGGCCGGTCCCGGCCCCAGGGACCGGTGGCGATCTCGATGCGGGCTTCGACCTCGAGCAGCGACCACCCGATGGCCCGGGCCTCGGCCACCGGCGGACCGTAGCGCCACAGGATCTGACCGTCGGCGGAGCGGACCTCCCCCGCTACCAGGTCGGTCAGGGACAGCGCCGCCAGGTACTCCGAGGAGCCGCCGTCGGCGGCACTGAGGGCGAGCAGGTGGGCGAGGAGATCGCCCTGGGCGACCAGCTCGCTCTCGAGCACCTGCTGCTCGTGCCACAGCACCAGCGCGCTGACCGTGACCAGGACCAGCAACAGCACCCCGAGCAGCCACAGGATGAAGGTCCTGCCCAGGCTCAGGGGCGGCCGCCCGAAGCGCCCCCCGGCGGGTCCCCGGTCAGCCGCTTCGACCATCGCCCGCGGCGCCGTCGGCGCGCCGGTCAGGGAGGCTCGTCATCGAGGGCCTCGAGGGCCTCGAGGGCGAGCTCGAAGTCGTCGAGGGGCACCTGAACGGTGAGCTCCCCCCGGCGGCGGGAGGGGTCGGACGCCTCGGCCGGGACCAGCCGCACCGCGACGCCCCGGGCTTCGAGGCGGCTGGCGACGGCGGCGGCGAGGCGCTCGTCGGCGGCCTCCTCCACCGTGATCCAGTCCGCATCGCCGGGGTCGCTGGCCATCCCTGCTCCTCAGCCGCGCCGAAACCGGTCAGTACTCGAAGAAGTCGCCCTCGAACACGTCGGCGAGCTGGCGCATCATGGCCGCCGACAGGCCAGCGGTGATGCCGGACATGATCGCCGCGCCCTTGGTGCGCCCGACCAGGTAGCCGACCAGGCCCACGCACAGCACCGACCCGACCGGGTGGCGGCGCACGGTGTCCCGCCAGTCGATGGTGCTGGGAACCAGCGAGTCGAGAATGGAGTCGGCGTCGATCCGCCGGGCCAGGGGCGCGTCGGCATCCAGCCCGGCCTCGTCCTCGGGCTCGTCGTCGGAGTCGTCGTCGAGCAGGTCGTCGAGCTCCTCGTCCAGCTTCCGGTCCATGGGCCCTCCCCCCGGGTCAGTCGCGCGACCGGGCGACGTACCCGACAAGGAAGCCGGCAGCCAGCGCGATCAGAACGGCCTTGCCCGGGTTCTTGCGGATGTAGTCGAGCACCTGGTCGCCCTTCTCCTTGAAGTCGACCTCGGAGACGCGGTCGCGGACCTTGGCGTAGAGCTCGCGGGCGCGCTCGGCGAGGACCTCGTACTGCTCCTTGCTGCGGTTGTACAGGACCTCGGCATGGTCGCGGGTCTTGGCGGCCAGGACGCCGATCCTGTCGCGCGCCTCGGCCAGGGCGTGGCGGGCCTCCTCGAGGGAGACACGGGCCTTCTCGGCCGCCACCGTCGCGGTCTCGCGCGCCTTGCCGGCGGCACTCTGGATGGCCACCTTGGCGCTCTCCATGGAGCGCTGGGCCTTGGCCAGGGACTCCTGGACCTCGCTCAGACCCTCTGCGGCCTGGTCGGCCACCTGCTCGATGGCATCGTCGACACTTTGAGCGGTTTTGTCGGTCATGATGTCGGCCTCCTCATCTGCGGAACGGTCTCATTCTACGTTGGACCGCTCCGTGAGTCCAGGGGTGCCCCCCCGCGTCCGCGTCCGTTTCCGTGCCCGTGCCCGTGCCCGTGCCCGATGTCAGCGGCAGCGGCAGCGGCAGGGGCAGGGACAGCGGCAGCGATCAGCGCCTCCGGGACGCACGGGTGAGTCGCCTCCCCCGGGACGTGCCGGGTACGCCATGGTGCTCCCGAGGCCCTGCCCGAAGGCAGCGCCTCCCGCACAATGGCGCTACCGGGCACTCCACGGGAAGCGCGCCTCGGAAAGGGTCTTCCAGCTTCGAGGCAGGCCGCCGCTCGATGAGACGGCGCGGTCGCAGCCCTCCCCCTCAACCCCCGCGCGACCGCGCCGGCTCATCGACGCTGGGACGCCAAAGGCGGCCCAGAAGGCCGGTGCTCCGGGACGCACGGCCACGCGCCCAGGGACAGCGACAGCGACAGCGATCAGCGCCTCCGGGGCGCGCGGGCAGGGCGCCTCCCCCGGGACGTGCCAGGTTCGGCATTGTGCCGGCTCCACCCTCCCGAGCAGAGCGCGCTCCGCACAATGCCGCACCTGGCAATCCACGGGAAGCGCGCT
>DATHSO010000087.1:0-6954 GCA_035464095.1 Candidatus Methylomirabilota bacterium
CCTTTCCCTCTCCCTGTCCTTCCCCCGCTCCCTTGCGATGACGATCGGGCCGTAGGGGGAGGATCGGACTCGCGGGATCCTGAACCGCACAAGACCACGGTCACGACATCAGCCGCCGGAACGCCAGCGCCGGCGAGCCGCCGGCGCCACAATCCGGACCCGCATCTCCATTCGGACCCGGTCGGCACCGGGAGCGGGAGCGACTCAGCGTCCTGCCCGGCCCGGTCGGCGCGTCCGACGCGCCGCTGCAATTCGTCCGACGAATTGCTAGGCGATGGTGACGTCTTCGCACATGAAAACGTCCTGGATGGCGTTGAGCAGCTTGACGCCCTCGCTCATGGGCTTCTGGAAGGCCTTGCGGCCGGAGATCAGGCCCATGCCCCCGGCACGCTTGTTGATGACCGCCGTGGTCACCGCCTGTGCGAGGTCGGTCTTGCCCCCCGACGCGCCGCCCGAGTTGATGAGCCCGACCCGGCCCATGTAGCAGTTGACGACCTGCCAGCGGGTCAGCTCGATCGGGTTGTCGGGCACCAGCTCGCCGTACACGAGGGGGCTGGTCTTGCCGAAGTTCAACGCCTTGTACCCGCCGTTGTTGGTGGGCTGCTTCTGCTTGACGATGTCCGCCTCGATGGTCACGCCGAGGTGGTTGGCCTGGCCGGTGAGGTCGGCCGAGGCGTGGTAGTCCGTGCCCTCGTGCTTGAAGGCCGGGTTGCGCAGGTAGCACCACAGCACCGTGAACATACCGAGCTCGTGGGCCTGCTGGAAGGCGTCGGAGATCTCCATGATCTGACGCCGGCAGTTCTCCGATCCGTAGTAGATGGTCGCCCCGATGCCGGCGGCGCCCAGGTTCCAGGCCTGCTCCACCGAGGCGAACAGGGTCTGGTCGTAGAAGTTCGGGTAGGTCAGCATCTCGTTGTGGTTGATCTTGACGATGAAGGGGATCTTGTGGGCGTACTTCCTCGACACCGATCCGAGCACGCCGAGGGTCGAGGCGACGGCGTTGCAGCCGCCCTCCACGGCGAGCTTGACGATGTTCTCGGGGTCGAAGTAGTCGGGATTGGGGGCGAAGGACGCCGCAGCGGAGTGCTCGATGCCCTGATCCACCGGCAGGATCGAGATGTAGCCGGTGCCGCCCGCCCGACCGTGCTCGTACAGGGCCTGCAGGGACCGCATGACCCGGGGCGAGCGGTCGGTGCTGGCCACCACCCGGTCGATGAAGTCGGGGCCGGGCAGGTGCAGCCGGTCCCTGGACACGCCGGTGCACTCGTAGTCGAGGAGTGACGCCTTGTCGCCGAGAAGCTCTCGAATTGTGTCGATCATGTCTACCTCCGTTGGTGCGGGGAGCATTGTACGCGATCCCGCTCCGAGGTGGCGGGGCACGCTCTCCCGCGTCCGCGTCCGCGTCCGCGTCCGCGCCCGACGGACACTCCGGGAGCAGTGGCAGTGGCAGTCTCAGCGGCAGTGGACAGTCACCCGCGCCGCGGCCGCTGTCGCTGTCGCTGTCGCTAGCGCTGGCCGCTGCCGCTGACACAGATTGCTGTTTCTGGTTGCCGTCTCTGGTTCCCGCTCGTTGGGGATCGAGATCGAGCCGGCCGCGGACGCGGCAGATCGGGCGTCACCCCCGACCGTGCCGGACCAGGAACATGACCGCGAGGATCGACCCTTTGACGACCGTGGAGGCGGCGATGGCGAGCCACACCGCCTCGACGCCGAGGCCGAGGGCGACCAGAGCCATGGCAGCGGGCACGCGGGCGGCGGTGAAGACCATCTGGACGACCACCGGAGCGGTGGTCCACTGGGCGCCGGCGAAGGCCGCCAGCACCACGACCTCGAAGGCCATGAAGAGCTGGCTCATACCCACCAGCAGGACGTAGGTCGTCCCCGCCGCCACCACGTCGGGATCCGAGTTGAAGACCGCGACCGCCCGCTCGGGGAAGCTCAGGAGGACCAGGGTCACCGCAGCCACCGGAAGGCAGGTCAGGAACAGCGCCCGCCAGGTCGCGCGCGCCGCTCTGGCGGGGCTTCCCGCCCCCAGGTTCTGGGCCACCAGGGTGGTCGCAGCGGCACCCATCCCGGCACAGACGAAGTAGTTGAGGAGCTCGAGCTTGTGCCCGACCCCCAGAGCGGCCACGGCCGCGGTTCCGAACCCGGTCGTGACCTTGGTCAGGAGGATGTAGATCACCGAGAAGAACGCCCCCTCCAGGCCGAGGGGCAGGCCGACCGCCAGCGCCCGGCGGGTCTCGGCCGCCGGCGGCCTCAGGAGGCCGCCGAGCGCGGGGCGAAGCCCTGTCCGGCCGAGCAGGACCCAGCCACAGGCCGCCGCCACCAGCCACGCGGCGACGGTGGCGAGGGCGGCCCCGGTGACGCCCAGGGCCGGGACCGGCCCGAACCCGAAGATGAGGACAGGGTCCACCGCCAGATTGACCGCGGCTGCGATTCCCAGAAGGCGCAGCGGGGTCCGGGCGTCGCCGGTGGCGCGGAAGGCGGCCGCCAACCAGGCGAACAGGAAGTAGGCCGGCATCCCGAGCAGGACCACCCACAGGTACCGGATCCCGGCGCCGCTGACGTCGGCGGCGGTGCCCATGAACGCGAAGACCGCGTGGGCGGAGGCGATCCCCGCCGTCGAGACGGCCGCGGAGCCCCAGATCGCCAGACCCTGGCCGGCGGCCGCCGCGCGCGCGGCCCGCTCCTCGTCGCTCGCCCCGACGGCGTTGGCGAGCACCGCCCCGGACCCGTTGGCGGTGCCCTCGCCGAGAGCCTGGGCGAGCCACATCACGAAGCCCGCGGTGGAGGCCGCGGCGATGGCGACGGCGCCGACCTTGCCGAGCCAGAAGGTGTCCGCCACCAGGAAGCCGGCCTGGAGCAGTGCCGCCAGCGCCGCCGGCGCCCCCAGGTGGAGGATGGCGCGGTCGATGGGGCCCGCGACCACGAGCTCGCGATACCGCAGGGCGTCGGTCACCGGTCGGGAGGGTACCACCCCGGCTCGCCCCCGGTCAGAGCCTCGGCGGCGCGGCGCCTCACAGCGGAGGCGCGGTGCGGACCTCCTCGTGGAAGTGGATGCCGAGGCGCTCGAGCTCCTCGAGGGCCGGCTCGTAGAGCTCGGGCATCACGGGCACGATCACGCCCGGCCGGGTGAATCGGCCCTCGAGGATGAAGCGCGCGCCCACCGCCGCCGGCAGGCCCACGGTCCGGTTCATGGAGGAGTCGCCGCCCGGGATGCCGAAGTCGATCATGGTCGAGGTGATGTGCTCGCGGCGGTCCGGGAACTCGGCCAGGAAGGTGTGCTGGAGCACCAGCATGTCGCGCTCCCCCGGCCTGTACGACATCTTCTCGAGCATCCGGGCGGTGAGGATGTCCACCGGCGCCGAGGGGCCGGGCAGGGGGTCGGGGCCGAGCAGGCCCAGCCACTGCATGCTGGCGATCTCGCGGGCGTCGGGGTCGAGACCGAGGTGGGCCGCCACCCTGGTCCGCAGCTGGGACGTGTCGTCGGCCCCGATGAGCCGCGCCGTGACGTCGGCGTAGGTTCGGCCCTCGAGCCCGTCGAACTCGCCGGTCCCGAGCCAACCGAGGCGCGCCACCTGCTTCATGGCGGCGCACCAGCCGGGGTAGCGCAGGGTGCCGCGGAACATGACGTCACGGGGGTCGATACCGTAGGGCTCGGTGTAGGGCATGGAGTCGCGGTTCGGGTAGCCCTCGAGCTCGACCTCGACGCCCTCGATCACCACGTCGACCTTGCGGACGGTGTCGAAGAGCTCGCGGCCCGGGACCTCGATGACCTTCCCGTAGCGCTTGAAGCGGGCATCGTTGAGCCCGGCTAGCAGCACGCCCCGAGGGCTCCAGGAGAACTTGTACCCGTAAGGGTTGTCGTTGGCCTCGGGGGCCGGCAGGCCGCCGCAGTAGGACTGGAAGGTGGTGATCTCGCCACCCTCGGCCTGGACCCGGTGGATGACCTTCATGGCGGTCATGTGGTCGATGCCGGGGTCGACCCCGAGCTCGTTGAGGAGGATCACCCCCCTGGCTTTGGCCTCGCCGTCGAGGGCCGCCATCGCGTCCTTGACGTACGAGGTCGTGACCATGTGCTTGCCGGCGTCGAGGCAGGCGCGGGCCACCTGCGGGTGGTACTGCCAGGGCAGCAGGCTCACCGCCAGGTCGTGGTCGGCGACGATCGCCTGAAGCCGCTCGGGCTCGCGACCGATGTCGAAGGCCATGGGCGTACCGTTGGGGTGCCCGTCGAGGATGGCCTCGGCCTTGGACACGGTGCGGCTCGCGACGGTGACCGCGAAGCCGTGGTCGAGCAGGTAGCGGACGTGAGCCCTGACCACCAGGCCGGCTCCGAAGACGACGACGTGCTTCATGCTGGTCCCCCTTGACCCCTGCGGGCCGCTGCGGTCACAGCGGCTCCACTCGATGGGTGAACGTCAGGCCCTCGGCGCGCAGCCGGCCGAGGACGGTGTCGCAGATCTCGGGATGCGTCGGCAGCCGGCAACCCCTAAGCTCCAGGTCGCCCTCAAGCAGCATCTCGATGGCGATGGCGGCGGGTAGGCCCACGGTCCGCGCCATGGCCGACATGGAAGCCGGCTCGCCGACGTCCACCAAGGTGTCGACCCGGCGCTCGCGGGCCCCGGCGCGTTCGGGGTACTCCACCTCCATCTCGTGGTGGATGATCACCATGTCCCGGGACTCGTCGGTCGGGGCCAGCCTGGTCTCCAGGAGGTGGGAGAGCATGGCGGCCGCGGTGTCGCCGGCACAGCCGGTGGGCTCGGTGTCGAACAGACCCAGAAAGCGCAGATTGTCCATGATCTGGCCCGTGGGGTTGAGCTCCAGGAACAGGGTCGCCGCCGCCTCGACCCGGTCCGCCGGCACCGGGATCGGCAGCAGCATCTCCACGACCTCGCGGGGCGAGCGCGAGCCGAGATCCGGGATGTGCACGGTGTCGTTGGTGAGCCCCAGCTTCACCACCTTCGACCAAGTCTCGCAGAAGCCCGGGTAGCGCAGGGTGCCCCGGATCATGGTCCGCACTCCGTTGAGGCCGAAGTGCTCGAGGTAGGACAGGGAGTCCCGGTTCGGGTAGCCCTCGAGCCGCCCCACCCCCTCGACCCGGACCGGCCAGGTGTGGAGGAAGAGCCGCTGGTGGGGCACGATCCGGATCCGGCCGTCGAGCAGGTACTGGGCGCCGGCTCCGCCCGAGGTGGCCACGTTCCAGGGGTTCCAGGTCACCAGGTACTGGAGCGGGTTGGAGCGGGAGTCGGGCGCCGGCACGCCGCTGCCGAACGACCGGAAGCCGCGTACCACCCCGCCGGCATCCTGGACCTCGCGCACTGCCTCGGCCGCCATCATGTGGTCGATGCCGGGGTCGAGGCCCATCTCGCCGAGCAGCAGGACCCCACGCTCGCGGGCCCACGAGTCCAGGTTGCGGGTCTCGTTCTGGAGGTAGGAGACCGAGACCATGTGGGCTCCGGCCTCGACGCAGAGGCGGGCCACCCGGCCCTGGAAGAGGGGCGCGAGGACGTTGGCGACCACGTCGGCCGAGCCGACCCAGCTCGCCATCTGCTGCTCGTCCGAGGCGTCGAGGGCGATGGCGCGGCCGTTGGGGTGGCCGGCCACCCGGGCCTCGGCCAGGGCGAGGTCGCGGTCGGCCACCGTCACCTGCCAGTCGTTGACCGCGGCCGCGTCGAGCAGCCGCCGGATGAGGAAGGGCGCCGATCGGCCCGCACCGAGCACCAGGACCCGCCGCATCATGGCCAGCCTCCCGGAGGTCAGCGACCCAGGGTCGCGACCATCACCGCCTTGATCGTGTGGAGCCGGTTCTCGGCTTCGTCGAAGACCCGGGACTGCGGGCCCTCGAAGACCTCGTCGGCGACCTCGCGGATGTCGGGGAACTGCTTCGCGACCTCGGTTTCGAGGTTGTGGAAGGCCGGCAGGCAGTGCAGGAAGATGGCCTCCCGGCGACCGGTGGCCGCCATCAGCTCCGGAGTCACCTTGTAGGGCTTGAGGAGGGCAACCCGCTCGGCGATCTTGGACTCCTCGCCCATCGAGGCCCAGACGTCTGTGTAGACCGCGTGAGCGCCGTCGACGCCCTGTTTCACGTCGGCTGTGACCGTCACCGCGCCGCCGGTCTCGGCGCAGATACCGGCCACGGTCTTCACGAGACCCGGGTCCGGGTGGAGGGCCTCGGGGGCGACGATGCGCACGTCCATGCCGAGCTTGGCGCAGCCCACCATGAGGGAGTTTGCCATGTTGTTGCGGCCGTCGCCGACGTAGGCCAGAGCGAGCCCCTCCAGCCGCCCGAACTCCTCGGCCACGGTCAGCAGGTCGGCCAGGATCTGGGTCGGGTGCCAGGAGTCGGTGAGGCCGTTCCAGACCGGCACCCCGGCGTGCTCGGCCAGGGTCTCCGCCGTCTCGTGGGCGAAGCCGCGGAACTGGATGCCGTCGAACATCCGGCCGAGCACCCGGGCGGTGTCGGCGACGGTCTCCTTCTTGCCGAGCTGGATGTCGCCCTTGCCCAGGTACTCGGGGTGGGCGCCCTCGTCGACGCAGGCGACGGTGAAGGCGCAGCGGGTCCGGGTCGAGGGCTTCTCGAAGATCAGCGCGATGCTCTTGCCCTCGAGCGCCCGGCCGCGGACCCCGGCGCGCTTGTTCGCCTTGAGCACCGCCGACAGCGACAGCAGGTCGCGGATCTCTGACGGGCTGAAGTCGAGCAGCTTGAGGAAGTGACGGCCACGGAGATTGCCAGCCATGGGAGCCTCCAGGCGGGAGCTTGTGAATTCCCGCACCAGCGCCGGCATGGTACCGCTGGGGGAGCGGTTTGCCAAGCCGATACGGTGTGCAGGCCCGATTTTCACCCCAGGCGCGGCGCCTGGGGTGACAATCGGGATTAGGTTTACGCCTGGTCGCTCCCGCCCGTAGACTCCAGGAGGAGTCAACAGAATGGAAGTTGACGCGGAAGGCACCCCT
>DATHSO010000088.1:0-2791 GCA_035464095.1 Candidatus Methylomirabilota bacterium
CGTGTCAGGTTCATACATTTGTATATTTCGGCCTGCTTGGCGGGGTTGAGGCGACCGCGGCATCAACTTCTTCTGCTTTCCGGGCGAAGTTGGCGTTGCCGGTCCGTCGTTCAGCCCCACGGCGCCCCCAAAGGCTCGCGCTGTTCAGACTCCACCGTTGGGTCGCGGCTCAGCCGCCCCACCTGACGCCGAGGCCGAGGGAGCGGCCGGCAGCGGGCACCGCCAGGTCGTCGGCGGTGGGCAGATAGGTCTCGTCGAGGAGGTTGTCGCCGAACACGATCAGCTCGAGCCCGTTGCCCAGGGCGTAGCTCAGCGACGCCGAGACGATGTCGGCGGCCCCGGTCGCGACCTCGCCGGGGCCCGGGTCGTCCTTGTCGAAGCGGTGCTGCCAGCGCAGGGCGCCGGTCCACGGACCGCGGCCGTAGGTGCCGCCGACCGTGAAGCGGTTCGACGGCGACTCGGCGAGGGGCGAGCCGTCGTCGCCCTCGCCGTCGGTGACCTGGCCGGTCCACTCGAGCCGCAGGTGGTCGGTGACCCGGGCGAAGCCCTCGAGCTCGAGGCCCCGGATGGTGCCCGAGACGAGGTTGACGTGGGTCCGGACCCCCGGCTCGAGGTCGATGCGCTCGATGTAGTCGTCGATCTCGGTGCGGTAGGCGTAGGCGGCGACGTACAGACGGTCGCCGAAGTAACGAAGGCCGACGTCGGTGGTCAGCGATCGCTCGGGGTCGAGGTCCTCGTTGGCGACCACCCCGCCGCGGCCGGTGGAGCCCGAGAAGTAGCGCTCGCTGAGCCCCGGGAAGCGGAAGCCGGTGCCGGCGTTGGCCACCACCTCGAAGCCCCCGCCCACCGGGAACGACAGCCCGACGAAGCCGGTGGTCGCCAGGTCGTCGGTGGTGGCGGCGCCGGCGTTGGCCTGCTCGACCCACGTCAGGCGAGCCCCGACCTCAGCGGCCACGGCGCCGAAGCTGCGGCGCACCGAGGCGTAGGCCGCTGCCTCGTCCTGGCGGCCGTCCAGGGTGGTGAAGGTCTCGGTGCCGCCGGTGGCCAGGTCGGTGACGGTCTCGGTGGCCTCGACGCCGCGCCGACCGAAGTAGTCGAGCCCCGCGCGGGCCGCGAAGCCGGCGGGCAGGGTCAGCTCGCGCTGCAGGTTGATGCCGAAGTCGAAGGCGCGGTCGTCGACCAGGCTGCGGGTGCCCGCGCTCAGGTTCTCTGTCTCCAGGGAGTTGGGGTGTCCGTACAGGTCCAGGTGCCAGGCGCCCGGCCGCCGGATGGCGAGCCGGCTCACCAGGTGCCGCTCGTCGAGGTAGGTGGTGATGCGGCCGGGGTAGCGCCGGTTCGGTTTGCCGATGTCGTCGCCGACGGACGGCGCCAGGACCAGGTCGATCTCGATCCCCGACCCTGTGGTCCAGATCCGGCCGGCGGTCGCCGAGTACTGCTCGAACTGGCTCGGAAGGACGAGGCCGTCGGGGGTCTCGCTGGCGCCGGATGCCCGGCGCGCGAGGCCCAGCGACCAACCGGCGAGGTCGAGGCCGACGAGCTGGTAGTTGGCGTCTCCCTGGCTCTCCCAGCCGGCCTCGACGGTCGGCCCGTCGAAGCGCCGCGGCACCGCCTCGAGGACGCCGCCGATGGCGCCGGATCCGTAGTACGACGAGTACGGGCCGCGGATCACGTTGACCGAGCCCAGCAGCAGCGGGTCGATGAAGGAGGCGGTGGCGCCAGCACGCCGCTCGGTGAGGATGCGGGTGCCCGCGACCAGGGACAGCACCCGCTGGCCGCCGGTGCCGCGGATCGAGTAGGCCTGGAACAGGCCGCCCTGGCCGACCTCGGCGACCCCGGGAAGGCCCTCGGCGAGCTCGACCACGCTGGTCACCGGCGCCGGCCGGTCGCCGGCGGCGATGGTGCTGGTGGCCACCGAGAGGGGCTGGATGGAGGCGGTCCCTTCGCGGTTGGCGGTGACCACGATCTCGCCGAACACCTGCTGCTTGGGCACCAGGACCAGGGGCGGCGCGCCCGGCGCGCAGCACTCGACGGCGAGGGGCTGGAAGCGGGGGTGAACCACCACCAGGGTCTGGGGCGGTTCGAGTTCGGGAAACAGGAAGTGGCCTCGGGCATCGGTGACCCGAAAGGCGCTGCCGTCGGCGAGCTCGACGCGGGCACCCTCCACCGGCACGCCGTCGGGGGTCACCACCGTGCCCTCGACGGCGGCCGCCGCCGGCAGGGACGCGAGGGCCATGAGCGCGGCCGCCAGGACCAGGAAGCGCCGGACAACGGGGGAGGCTTCAACGACAGTCACGGCGACGAACTCTACCACGGGCGAGAGCCGCACCCGTACCCTTCATGGTCGACCCAGCCGGGTGGGGCTGCTGTGGGCGTCCGACGCCCCGCCGCAATTCGTCCGACGAATCGCTGCCGCCGCCGGCGGTCGCAGCCGGCGGGGTCCGGATGGCACATCGGGGGACCGTCGTGCGAGAATGTCCCGACGACTTCGCCGGAGGAAGCACCGTGAGAGACATGACCCGTTTCGTGCGTCGACCGATCCTGACCAGCCTCGCGATCCTGCTCGCACTGGCCGCCACTGCAGGTGCGGCCGAGCTGCCCGACAGCCCGGACGGCACCGTGAAGGCCGTCGCTACGGCCCTCGCGGGCCACCATCCCGAGGTCCTCTGGCAGGCGCTGCCGCCGACCTACCAGAGTGACATCACCGAGCTCACCCACGGCTTCGCGGCCAAAGTCGACCCGGCGGTCTGGGAGGCGACCTTCGGCGTCGGCCGTCGCACCGCCGGCCTGCTCC